>DASYOD010000082.1:0-46466 GCA_036008085.1 Terriglobales bacterium | reverse complement strand
GATGCCAAAGACATCGAGGCCAACCTGGTCGGCCAGGACAATCTCATCCAGCAGATTGTCCATGCGCTGGAGAGCGCTCACGGTCAGACCCGTAGCCGGGTCAGAGATGACTGCTCCGAAGCTGTCGACACCGATCTGCATTTTTGTAACTCCTGACGTTTGTGGACCGCGCACGTTCGATCCCCGAGCGCGGACTGTGCCAAACAATATTCTTCAGCGAGTTGCTCTTAACGTCTGCAATGCTCCACCCCACGCAATCACTTCGTCCGCAACTAAATGCACAGCCTTGTCGTGCTGTTCTTGCGGCTTAAAGGTAGTGAAGTTTTCGAAGTCGGTAAACATCGAAAGCGACACCTGGGCTCGTACGTCCGCGACTTTGATTTCGCCCATCACCAGCCTCAAGTTCTCTACAGCTCGAACACCGCCAGCGCTGCCATATCCGATAAATCCTGCCGCTTTGTTGTTCCATTCGTGGTAGAGAAAATCGATCGCGTTCTTTAACGCACCCGACGTGCCGTGGTTGTATTCCGGGGTGACAAAAATGTAGGCGTCGAGCGAAGCAATTTTCTCGCTCCAAGCCTTCGTGTGAGGTTTGCTGTACTGATGCATCATGGGCGGCATAGGCTCATCGAGGAGCGGCAGCTTGTAATCCTCGATATCGACCATCTCAAACTGCGCATCGTTGCGGCTTTTCAGAATGTCGTGTGCCCATTTTGCGACGGCCGCGGCTTTCCGTCCCGGTCGCGTACTACCGACGATGATTCCAACTTTCAGCATCTTCTCTTCCTCCCTTCGGGTGCGTTTCTCAGGTTTTTCGTGGTGCCTCGAACTCTGTGATCATTTCCCAACTTGTTTTCTATTGCTCTTGACCTTGGCTTCCTGGTGGTTAAGTTTTTCCGCTGCCAGTAGCCCGAGCTTCTTAAGCGATTCGTACAGCTGTTCCTTCTCCTTCTGGGACAGGGCAGACATGAGCGCCTCAAGGTCTTTTGCATGCCGCTCGAAGCACGATGCCGCCAGCCGCTTGCCTTGTGCCGTAAGTTCGATGACCCGTGCCCGTCGATCACTGGGGCTCGACTTGCGAACAACTAAGCCAAGTTTCTCGAGGCGATCAACTGCCGCAGTCATCGAGCCGCTGGCCAGGCGCACCTTGTCCTGGATCTCCGAGATCGTGAGCGGCCCCTTATGTAGGAGAGCTTCGAGCGCGACAAAATCTGTGAGGCACAGTCCCGTGTTGGCGATACTCTGCTCAGCCAGCAGGCTCAGCGCACGATAACTCTTTGCGATCACCAGCCAGAGCCGGGGCGCAGTAACGGCATTACTTTTCCTCATCATTGTGCCTAATCAGGCGGCTTGCGTCCGCACCTGGGTCCGAACGGCGTTCTCCGCGGGGGAAGACAAGAGTCGATCGATTGAAGCTGCGCCTGCTCCGCGAATCATCAGAAAGACGGTGATCGCCAGCGCGAGCAGGTGGAACTCGAAACCTTCCCCCTTCTGCGTCCCCGCCCAGTTCATGAACAGGCCAAACTGATGATGGACCATTGCCACGGCGACGGCCATGTTGCAGAAAATTCCGAAGGCGGCAACACGAGTGAACAGTCCGAAGATAAGACCCAACCCGCCGAAGAATTCCGCCCCAATCGCCAGAACCGCGAATGGGGCGGGAATGTGCATCATTCCGGTGAAGAAGCCCATCGTGCCGGTAAAACCATATCCACCAAACCACCCGAGCATCTTCTGGGCGCCGTGCGCGAAAAACACCACTCCCAGCACCAATCGAAGAACAGTTATGGCAGCGTCGTTGTCCGTGGCCATCAGTTTACGAAACATAGAAATTCCCTCCATCGCAGACTTGCTGCCCGGTTAGGACAGACAAGAGATCAGATGATTATCCTTACATAAGGATTCTTTTTATCGAGATTGTTTTAGCAACAGTCGCGATTCACCATGGAACACTCCGACCGGCAGATGACACTGTGGCAGGGGACGAGCCATCAAAGGCGCGCTTTCCAGTTATTGGCGAAAGCCTCATCGATCGGGATCGTGTGGGCAATGGCGATGTTCCAACACTTATTCTGGCAAGCGAGAGCGCACCAGCGTCGGGTTAGCTAGAACACATTCTTGCAGGCGGCGGGAACGTTTCCGTGCCGGCTCTTGGAGAGAAGTTGGAACATCTCCTGCATGGCGTATTCCTTCCCGCCAATAACGTTGGTGTAGAAGTGGCCGTGCGAGTCTTTTCTTACTTTGCCGAAGAGCCACGCGCAGCAGTTGCTGGCCTCGCCGCAGAAGTTACCCTCCCAGGCAGTGTTTAGGCCAACTTCAGGATCGCTCATTGTGTCGGAAAACTCGTCCCACATAATGGCAGTGGTTCCATCGGCCCCGGGGTCATTGTTGGGACTGCCTTTATCGCCGAGGATGTAACTGGTTTCGCAACTGCTTTTGCATTGGTCGGCATTGCCGACCATCGCATACTTGATGATTTTGCCGCTGACGATCGAGGCGGACGGGCCATGGTATCCGCAGAATTGGCTACAGAAGCCTGGATCGGTCACGTCGGTATAGGTCAGAACGAAATAGACTGCGTTGCCGTCGCTGGGCAGATGCCCACCGCTGATCGCGTTAGCGATGATCTGTTGAATCTCGCTGTCGCCGCTTAAGTTCTTTCCCAATGAATAATCGTCGTGGTAATCATTCTGTGCAGAGTGCTTCACTTTGTTCGGGACAAACTTATTCCTACTGTCGCTATAGGTGCTGTTGATCTCGTTTTGCGTCGATCCGCCCAGGTGAGCAAAATAGTAGTCGATGATGCCTCTGTCTTTCGCTGTCCAGTCGCCATACCAGACGATGTAGACGGCGGGCTCCGTCTCAAACACTGGTCCGCCATGGTAGTTCATGCCCCCAGCGGCGTTGCGCGGAGGGTTCTGATCGAATAGCTGCAAAGCGTTGGAAACCGACTGGCTTTGAACCAACGCGCAGCACGCAAAGAACACAGCAATCATGATGCCGAGCCACTGCTTCTTCATAAACTCCTCCTCGTTTTAGAGGCTGTCCTGGCGGGCCCGGGGAAACCACGTCATGAAGCTTCCGGAGAGCTGCTTCATTGTGCATCTCCTCTGATCGATAGTGAACGCTAAGTGAAGATCGTTACTAATTTGCTTCTACAGTTTTTACTGTATGCCGATGCGGCCGAAGTGTTCGATACCGTACCAGCATTCTACGGCTGGTGCAAAAATGACAATCAACGGTTTTCGTCTTTGGCTTGCAGTTCTTGCTGCCACGCTGCTGACTGTCGTTCTCACTCTGATGACGAGTGCCTCGGGCCACGTGAAATAACCCCGGTTAATTTGACAAGTCTATAGGCTCATGTCAGGATGCGCGCATTGTTATCCAGTGAGCCCACGTGCAGCCTTTTAACTCTCTCTCCTTCCGTGTTCTGGCAATCGCGGCTTTACTCTTGACCGTTACGTTGGGCGGTTCCAACCTGGCAGCGCAAGATCAACCGTCTGCTATTCGAGCCCAAGCTGAATCCACTTGGCATTTTGCGGTTTCCGGAGACTCAAGAAATTGCGGCGATGTTGTGATGCCTACGATTGCCGACGACGTCAGAAAACAGAACGTTGCTTTCTACTGGCATTTGGGCGATTTCCGCTGGATGTCTGCCATCGACGAAGACATGCAGTGCGGGCCTAGTCATCTTGACGGACTCGCCGGCCATATCCGATACGGACTTTCGGCGTGGCGGGATTTCCGCGAGAACCAGATTGCGAGTTTCGGCCCCACTCCAGTTTTCTTGGGCATTGGCAATCATGAAATGATTTTTCATTCCGACCGCGAAGACTACCTGCATGACTTCGCCGAGTGGCTGGATTCTTCGGTGCTGCGCGCGCAAAGATTGAAAGACGATCCTGAGGATCGCGGGCTTCATACCTATTACCACTGGATTGATCGCGGAATAGATTTCATCAGTCTCGACAATGCTTCCAAAGATGAATTCAGTGAAGCTCAAGTGAAATGGTTTCGCGGCGTTGTAGCCAGAGACCTTTCCGACACCAGCGTTAAGACCCTGGTCATCGGGATGCACAAAGCTCTTCCCAACAGTATCTCGGCGTCACATAGCATGAACGAATCTGAGCGCGGCACGGAAAGCGGGGAAAGCGTTTACCACACGCTGTTGGATGCGCAGAACAAGGGCGGAAAGCACATCTACGTGCTGTCCAGTCATTCGCATTACTACGCTGACAACATTTTCGATACGGATTATTGGCGGTCCCATGGAGGAGTGCTGCCGGGATGGATCGTGGGCACGGCGGGAGCTCACAGATATCAGCTGCCGCCTTCGGTACAATCGGGCCCGGATGCTCAAACAAATGTCTATGGCTACTTGCTGGCTACTGCGCATCAGGGTGGCACGACCGGCGGAACTGTTGAGTTTAAGTTCGTCGAGCTGCATCCTGAACAAGTACCGGACACGGTGCAGAAACGATTTGATCCCGGCTTCGTCGCGTGGTGCTTTGCCAATAACCGCGACCCTGATTACAAGCCGCCTACGTGCCAGAAGTGAACGCGACCGGGAGATGCTCTATTCGGTTTTCTGATCGGCGGCAGTGTCTTCTTGCGGGTCTTCCGTCTTTTGCCAGCCAGAGTTGGGATTAAATTCCTTCATGGATTTGGCGGCGTCTTCGGTTTTGTCGCCGAGATCCTTTTCATAGACAACGCCGTCCTGATTAACGACGAAGGTCATCACCCCGGACGACCGGTAATCAGCTGGATAGGCGACGAAAGCAAAACCTCCTGTCATTTTGCCGTCGGCGACATATTTCTTGGCGCCACCTGACGCATTCTTTCCCTGCCGGATCAGGATGTGAAAAAAGTAGCCCCGATAGGGCGTTGGCTGGTTCTGCGTTTTCGAGTTTCCCTCGTCGACGGCTTGTGCAACCAACGGCCCGACTGGGCTCTGCGGTTCGCCATTGGCAGATTGCCAGTAAAGGCCGTCGTGGTGGCCTTCGCCGCTGTATATTCTCTCGGCATATTCGCTGTGGCTTCCGTAGTATTCTTTTTGCGCTGCAACTAATTCCTGGCAAACGCGGATGGCTGACATTTCGTTCCGTCCGATTCGCCGGTACAAAATTTCATTCTTGCCGGCATCGGTATCGAAATACCAAATACTTCCTTTATTCACGATCGGAATTGGCGTGGGCCAATTCTCGGCTCCGACATATAAGGTCACGGTTCCATCCGGCTCCCTTACCAGGCGGTGCATTTCCTGATATTTCTTAACGAAAGTAGCGCGGCCGTTGGCATCTTCGGTTTCATCGCCCGATGAGACCAATTGCTTTCCATCGGGACCAAGGATATCGAGCATCGCTTTTTGATCGTTACTCTGAGTAGCTGTGAACAAGGCATTGCTCGCCTCTTCCGGCGACGAAAATGTTTTCTGGCCCTGTTGCTGGGACACCGCAAGTGTCGCGAGACACCCCACAAAAAAGAAGACAGCGATCGTGGCTGATACAGAATGGCCCGCCCAATGAAATCGTTCACGCATCAACTTCGTTCGTCGCATATCAGCTTTCTCCAATTCGAAATTCTCAACCTACCATTGGATATTTAGGACTAACGACGCCCACCGCCGCCGTGTCCCCCTCCTCCGCCGTGAAATCCGCCGCCTCCGCCGCGCATTCCGCCGCCTCCAAAGCTGGCCTGTCCGCGCGACGAGAAGCTTCTGGTCTGGCCTCCCTGATCAAAGCCGCTGAAGGCGCCGGAGCGTACGCCGCTCTGGCCGCGGGGTTCCGCATATCCGCGAGCAGCCTGCTGGTTTCCATTGAAAGGTCTGGGAACTGCCCCCGGACGGTTGTAGACATTACCCCGGCCAGCGATATCCCCCCGAGATTGAACTCCAGCGTGTCCCGCGTAGGCTCCGCCGCGTCCCTGGTACGCGCCGCCACGCCCCGCGTTACCTCTCGCGCCGCCAGCCCGATAGAAATTGCTCCGGTTGTAAAACGTGGGGCTGCGGGAGAAATACCTGCGGCCGCCATAAATCGGATATCCGCCCCGCCAATTAAATCCCCAATGTCCCCAGCCCCAGCCAAAACCTCCGAACCACCCAATTCCAAAACCAAGCCCGAATGACAGGTAAGGTCCTCCAAACCAAATTCCCGGATATGCATACCATCCTGGCCACGGATAGATGGGCCCCCCGTAAACCAGCCATGGATTGTAGGCAGGGACGTAAACCACATCGGGATTAGCGGGCTGAATAACCACGGTCGAACCTTGGGTGTCGACGGTTTGCTGGGGGGTGGACTTGAGGTTGCCGGCTTCCTCAGCGCGCTTGCGCATCACCTGGATCGCGTCCATAACATCCTGTTGCTGGTTGTAGTAGGCGTCGCCGAGCGATGAGGTCCAGGAAAGATTCTTATCCATATTTCCCAGCACCGAGGGAAATGCAGTGAGCGCTTTCACGCTCGGATCCCACGGCTGCTGGTCGACAGCTTTGCCTAAAGCGTCGCCCTTGAGATCAGGATTCGCTTGCACCCAGCGGTCAGCCTCCACCACCTGCTCGGGAAAAGTAGAGGCGGCGAGAATCTGGGCCACTAGCGAATCCGGGTAGAGCGCGATCGGCGCCACCAGTTGCTGCAACTGCTGCGCCGTCTGCGGCGCGTAAGCCGGAGCTGGAGCCTGCCCACTTTGCGGCGGAGCTTGCGAGTCCTGCGGCGGCGGAGCTTGTTGTTCTTGAGCAGGCGCCTGCTGGTCTTGTTCGGCGAAAAGGTTCTGAGGGAACATCGTGAACAACAGGGCGAATGACAAGAAGGTAGCCAAACACTGCTTGACCAACTGCGCAATTGAGGAATCTGCTGCTCGTCCGAAAGCACTCATAATCTCAGGCCTCCTCCGCAAAATGTCGCCCCGGTGAACTCCCATAATCACTATCCTATATAAGATAGGATGTCTGCGTTAACTCAAGCGTTGTGCGATTTTAAGTTGCCATCTAATTGTCCCACGCACAAGTATTAGATATCGAACACAAGAAATGCGCTACAATTTTGAACTGCCGCCGCAACTGTTAATCGGTTTTGGTGTTGACCGAAGCAGTTCGCGACTCCGTTAGTTAACGTCCGCACGCCAGGAGAAAAATATGGCAACAGTTCTGAAAATTGCTCCACCCGACGATAAAGTTTCCAGCTTCGTTTCTAAAACCCACAAGATTCTGATTAACGGAAAGTGGGTAGATGCGGCATCTGGCAAAACCTTTCCTACGTACAATCCCGCAACTGGCGAAGTTCTCGCAAACGTAGCCGAGGGCGATCGCGAAGATATAGATCGCGCGGTAAAAGCTGCGCGCGCTGCCTTCGAAACCGGACCCTGGTCGCGCTTGACGACATCCCAACGCGCAAGACTGATCTATAAATTGGCCGATTTGCTTGAAGAAAATCTAGAAGAGTTCGCCGAACTGGAATCGCTCGACAATGGCAAACCACTGAAAGTGGCGCGGGCGGCCGACGTTCCACTGGCCGTCGATCTCTTCCGCTACATGAGCGGATGGGCGACCAAGATTGAAGGCAACACGATTCCGATTTCCGTCCCCTACGCGGCTGGAGCCAAATTCCTGGCATACACGTTGCGTGAGCCCGTCGGAGTTGTAGGCCAGATCATTCCGTGGAATTTTCCTTTACTGATGGCGGCGTGGAAGCTGGGGCCGGCGCTGGCGACCGGAAACACCGTAGTTCTGAAACCGGCCGAGCAGACTCCGCTTACCGCGCTGCGCTTGGGTGAACTGCTTCAGGAAGCGGGATTTCCCGATGGTGTAGTGAACATCGTCCCGGGTTACGGCGAAACTGCAGGCGCTGCCTTAGCGGCGCATCCTGGCGTCGACAAAGTTGCATTCACCGGATCGACCGAAGTGGGCAAACTTATTTTGCAGGCGGCCGCGGGCAATCTGAAAAAAGTTTCGCTTGAACTCGGTGGCAAATCTCCGAACGTGGTTTTCGCGGACGTCGACCTTGACAGCGCGATTGCTGGCGCCTCCAGCGCTATTTTCTTCAATCACGGGCAATGCTGCTGCGCAGGCTCGCGTCTATATGTCGAGGACAGCATTTTCGACAAAGTGGTCGATGGTGTAGCCGAGCACGCGAAAAATATCAAGGTGGGATCGGGGCAAGACGATTCCAATGATATGGGTCCGTTGGTTTCTGCCGAACAACTGAATCGAGTCTGCGGATATCTCGAGTCCGGATTATCCGAGGGCGCGAAAGCCGTGGCCGGAGGAAGCCGTCACGGGGATAAAGGTTACTTCGTCAAGCCTACAGTTCTCGTGAACACGAACGAAAAAATGAAAGTCGTGCGGGAAGAGATATTTGGCCCGGTGGTCACCGCGATTCCTTTCCGCGATCCTGCTGAACTAGTGACGCAAGCCAACAATTCGGTCTACGGATTAGCGGCGGGCATCTGGACGCGCGATATTCAGAAGGCACATCGTTTGGCTTCGCAACTCCGCGCGGGGACGGTGTGGATTAACTGCTACAACATTTTCGACGCCGCTCTGCCTTTCGGCGGGTACAAGCAATCGGGATGGGGCCGCGAGATGGGCCACGAAGTCCTGGAGCAGTACACGGAAGTCAAAGCGGTTTGCGCAGCGCTGTAGATTTGCAAGACTGGAGGACGGGCGTCCCCGCCCGTCTTTCATTTCCACTTCAGACTTCATTTTCCTTTCAGAACTACACTTTCGAGTCATTGCCACCGCCTTCCCCGCTGTGTTAGCTTCAACAAACAGCAGAGGCTAGCTTGCAAGCAACAGTGCCTGCCGGGCTGGACCGCAAGGAAGCGGAAGCTTATCTGCGGCTCGATCCGAAGCGGCTCCCAAAACACATCGCCATCATCATGGACGGCAACGGCCGCTGGGCGCGGCGGCGGCACCTGCCCCGCATCGCCGGACACCGCGCCGGAGTTTCGTCTGTGCGTTCCACGGTTGAAACTGCGGCTCAAATTGGTATTCCCGCGCTTACTCTTTATGCTTTTTCTGAAGAGAATTGGAAGAAACGTCCAGCAAGCGAAGTCGATTTCCTGATGGGCCTGCTCTGCCGCTATTTGAAAGCAGAAGTCCCCACGCTCAACAAGAATAATATTCGTCTGGAATACATTGGCCGCCAGCACGAGTTGCCGCCATCGGTTCAAGACAAAATGGAGTGGGCGCGTCAGGCCACAGCGCACAACACCGGCATGGTGCTAACGCTCGCCCTTAATTACAGCGCGCGCACCGAACTAGTAGACGCGTTCCGCTCTATCGTCGATGCTGCCGCGCGCAACGGCGGCCTTGACCATCTTGAAATCGATGAGGATTCCGTTTCACGCCATTTATATACGCGTCACCTGCCTGATCCGGATTTAGTGGTTCGAACCAGCGGCGAGATGCGGCTTAGCAATTTCCTGTTGTGGCAATTGGCGTACGCGGAAATTTACGTGACGCCAACGCTGTGGCCGGAGTTTCGCGGCGTGCATTTGCTCGAGGGCATTGCCGAGTATCAGAAACGCGAACGGCGCTATGGCGGCCTGGCGGCCGATGCTGCGAACCTCCAAGGACACCGCGCTGAGTCTGCGAATGGCTCGCGGGCGGTGGCGCCCGGGCCACACAGTTCCGTGCCACACAATGCAAGATCGGGCAGGAGCTGAGGCTCTTGCATCTGCTCAAGAGAATCCTCACTGCAATAATTCTTATTCCTATTGTTCTGGTCCTGGTACTGCGCGCCCCTGTGCCTGTGGTGGCGCTGGTCGCAGCTTTAGCGGCGCTGCTGGCCGTGCAGGAATTCCTCAAGCTTGCCGAGGCTTATGGCATTCGCCCACTGCGCTGGCCAACCTATATTTTCGTTGGCGTGTTCTTTCTACTGCTCGCGATCAATCCTGGCGGCGCAAAGCCTCTGTTGTCCACTGCGATTTTCATTTACGGCGCCGGATTCGCCGCCGCCCTCGCACCATTTGTTTTTCTGACCATCGCTATGCGGAGGGTAAACCTCAGCACATCATTTCCTGCAGCCATGGTTTCTACCTTCGCGTTCTGTTATGTGGCATTGCCGCTCGGCTTTCTGGTGCAATTGCGCGAGCAGTGGTCAGGCGCATTTTTACTTTTGTATTTGTTGCTGCTGGTTTGGGCCGGAGACATCTTCGCTTACTTCGTGGGACGTTCCCTGGGACGTCATCTGATGTCACCGCGCATCAGCCCCAAGAAAACGTGGGAAGGCGCGCTGGCATCGTTGTTGGCGAGTCTGGTGGTGGGAATGTTGCTATACAACTACGCTACGCCTATAAGCACGGCGCTGTTAAACGCGCATCTCATCGACCGGCGCGATGGGTTTTTCGCCCTGCAGAAGCCTCCACTTGGCCCCACGATTTGGCTCTCTGCGGCCATCAATGTCGCCGCGCAGTTGGGCGATCTGGTGGAGTCGTTGATTAAACGTGGAGCCGGAGTGAAAGATTCAGGAACGATTCTTCCCGGTCACGGAGGCATGCTCGACCGCATCGATGCCCTTCTCTTTGCCGCTCCAGTGCTGTGGTACTATGCGGCTTGGCGCGTCATGCAGTAGAAGATGCAGTAGAAGAAAAGCGTCGTTGGGCGATGACGCAACAAAAATGCCGACGACCAAGGACGAACAGCCACGACTGATTCCTGATGAAACGTATTTCCATCCTGGGTTCGACCGGCTCCATCGGACGCAGCACGCTTAGCGTAGTTGAATCCTATCCAGAACGCTTCCAGGTTATTGCTCTGGCCGCTGGCCACAATGTTGATGCTGCGTTCGAGCAGGCGCAGCGGTGGAAGCCCCGGCTGATCTCGGTCGCCGCTGAAGCAGACGCTGGAATCCTCCGCGCTCGCCTAAGAACCGCAGGAGTAAACGGTGTCGAATTGGTCCACGGCCCGGCGGGAACGGTACAAGTCGCTACACATCCGGAAACTGATTTCGTAGTTAGCGCAATCGTGGGTGTTGCAGGACTGGAAGCCACTTACGAAGCCGTGCACGCCGGCAAAACAGTGGGGCTCGCGAACAAAGAGTGTCTGGTCGCTGCCGGAGAATTAATCACTGCCGAGGCCCGCCGTCAGGGCAAGCCATTGCTTCCGATCGACAGCGAGCATAATGCGGTCCACCAGTGCCTGCGCGGCGGACGTATAAACGAAGTTCGTCAGATCTGGCTAACTGCATCCGGCGGTCCTTTTCTGCACACGCCAAAATCGCAATTTTCTTCAATCACGGTCGAGCAGGCGTTGAATCATCCGACATGGAAGATGGGACGCCGGATCACCATCGATTCGGCCACGCTCATGAACAAAGGTTTCGAAGTTATCGAAGCCTGCCGCCTCTTCAATCTGCCGCCGGATCGAGTGCAGGTAATCGTGCATCCGCAGTCGACCATCCATTCCATGGTCGAATTCGTGGATGGCAGCATACTTGCTCAGTTCTCGGTGACCGACATGCGTCTCCCCATTCTCTATGCGCTCACTTATCCCGAGCGCATCGAATCGGATATGCGCTTCCCGGTCATGGACTTACGACATCTCGATTTCGAGCCGCCAGACATGGGAAAATTCCCTTGCCTGGGTCTCGCCTACGAAGCAGCGGCGGCTGGAGGTGCGAAAACTGTTGCACTTAATGCCGCTGACGAAGTAGCAGTCGCGGCATTTCTGGACGGCTCTATACGGTTCACAGAGATTGCTGCCATAATAAAAACGGTTCTTGCTGAAACGAAAGCTGGCAAGTTGGAATCTATTAGTAAAGTGCTTCTTGCAGACGCCGAAGCGCGCCGGATGGCCCGGGAAAAGATAGAGCAACTGGGTTACATCGCGCCGTCGCCATTAGCTTCTTCTACTTTTCGAGGGGAATAACAAAAACATATGTCGGGATTTTTCATAGCTGTGCTCGCGGTTGCGGTGGTCTTGGGATTCATGATTCTGATTCATGAATTCGGCCACTACGCGGTCGCGAAATTGCTCGGCGTGCGCGTTGAGGTCTTCTCTATCGGATTTGGCAAGCGCCTGCTCGGTTTCCGCCGCGGCGACACCGATTACCGCATCAGCGCCATTCCTCTCGGCGGCTATGTGAAAATGAGCGGCGAAAACCCCATGGACGAACGTACCGGCGACCCCGGCGAGTTTCTCTCGCATCCGCGCTGGCATCGTTTTCTGATCGCTATCGCTGGCCCCTCCATGAATATTCTGCTCGCCATTGGGCTGCTCACTGTGGTTTACATGGTCCACTACGAGTATCCCGCAGTACTCGATGAACCCGCAGTCATCGGCTGGGTCTTGCCCGATACACCGGCGGCAAAAGCTGGAATTCAAGTTGGCGATCGCATCGCCCGTCTTGATGGAATCGAAAATCCGACTTGGAAGCAAGTCGATCCCAAAGAAGCTCTCAGCCCGAATCAACCTCTCAACGTCACTCTCGATCGCGATGGGAAAACTCTGGACAAAACCATTGTCCCAGAAGCTTATGGCGTGAATCAGATGGGATACGCCGGATGGGTTCCCAAAGAATCCAGCGTTACGGTTACCGAACTCGAAAAGGGAATGCCGGCCGAGAAGGCTGGAATCAAAGTCGGCGATCAAATTCTGAGCGTCGACGGCGAACCAATTCCTGCGCTTGAAGCGATGATTGAGACTTTAAAGCGCACCCAGGACAAGCCGATTGAGATTACTGTTCTGCGCGAGGGCACGCAGAAAACTTTCACTTTGCGGCCAGTACTCGCTGATGTCCCCGGCCAGCAGGAGAAGCGCTATCGTGTGGGCCTGGGCAGCCTGCCAATGAAAGTCAGCGCCCTGCCATTGACGGCTGCATTCCACAAATCGATTGAGCAAAACAAAGAAGGCTCGCTGCTGATTCTCGAACTCGTGCAGAAGATGATTCAACGCAAGATCTCGATTCGCACCATCGAAGGACCGATCGGCATCGGCCGCGCCGCCGGCGAAGCAGCCACGGAAAAAGGCTGGACTCCGCTCATGGCTCTAACCGCCGCCATCAGCCTCAATCTCGGCATCTTCAATCTGTTACCAATTCCCATCCTCGATGGCGGCGTAATCCTGCTGCTGTTGGTTGAAAGCCTCATGGGACGCGACATCAGCCTGCAGATTAAAGAACGAATCTACCAGGCTGCATTCGTATTCCTGGTACTGTTCGCGGTAATGGTCATCTACAACGATCTGGCGAAAACCTTGCCAGGAATGATGCAGCGCCTGCCCTAAAAGGGTAGGCCAGGCGTCCTCGCCCGGCTGGACAACGCCGCCTTGAATCGCGGCGTTGTTCTGCTACTCCTGGATGAGATACAATGTATCTCAGAGGCGTAACATGGCCACCACAGAAATGGTTCACGTCCGTATTGACAAGCGAATCAAAAACAAAGCGGCCAAGACGCTGGCTAGCATGGGCCTCTCGGTCTCCGATGCCGTGCGGGTACTGCTAACTCGGGTTGCCGTCGAACAAGCTTTGCCTTTCGACCTGAAGGTTCCCAACGCTGTCACCGCGGCGGCCATGCGGGAGGCTCGCGGTGGCAAGCTTCCCCAGTTCCGCAAGGTCTCCGATTTGATGGCCGACTTGAATGCGGACGATTGAACGCACCAACGTTTTCAAGCGCGATTTCAAACGGGAGAAATCCGGACAACACAGACGCGACCTGGACGCGCTCGTTTTTACCGCCATTTCGCTCCTGGCAGAAGACATGCCTGTGCCAGAAAAGAACCGCGATCACGCTCTCGGGGGCGAATGGCGAGATCACCGCGAATGCCACCTCAAGCCGGACCTGCTTCTAATTTACCGCAAGCCCAACCCCGAAGTGCTGCAACTTGTCCGACTGGGTTCGCACAGTGAGCTCTTTGGCTAGGGCACGTTTCTAACTTCAGGGCAAATGGTCTAAACTAGGATAAACATGGCAAATATTCAACGCAGGAAAACCGTTACTTGTTCGATTAATGGCGTGCGCGTAGGCAGCGATGCACCGGTAGTGGTGCAATCCATGACGAACACAGATACCGCTGACATCCCCTCGACTGTCCAGCAAGTCGCCGCATTGGCCCGCGCCGGGTCCGAACTGGTTCGCGTCACGGTCAACAACGAACAGGCCGCGGCAGCCGTTGCGCCCGTTGTTGAGCAACTAAACAAGCAGGGCATAAACGTCCCCATCGTCGGTGACTTCCATTACAACGGACACCAACTGCTCAAGAAATATCCCGAATGCGCTCGCGCCCTGGCCAAGTACCGCATCAATCCCGGCAACGTCGGTATCGGACGCAAAGACGATAACAACTTCCGCACCATGATCGAAGTTGCCGTCGAAAATCAGAAGCCGGTGCGCATCGGCGTGAACTGGGGCTCGCTCGATCAAGCATTGCTCACCCGCATGATGGACGAGAACTCGCGCCTCTCCGAGCCAAAAGACGCGCGTGAAGTCACCATGGAAGCCATGGTCGTCAGCGCGCTGAATTCCGCCGCACTTGCGGAAAAGTATGGCCTACGCGCGGATCAAATTATTCTCAGCGCCAAAGTCAGCGGCGTGCAGGATTTGATCGACGTCTATCGCTCTCTGGCCGCGCGCTGCAACTATCCGCTGCATCTCGGCCTGACCGAAGCGGGTATGGGAGCAAAAGGTGTAGTCGCTTCCAGCGCCGCACTCGGAGTTTTGCTGCAGGAAGGTATCGGCGATACCATCCGCGTCTCTCTAACCCCCGCCCCCGGCGGCGATCGCACCGAAGAAGTTCGCGTCGCGCAACAGATTCTGCAGTCGCTCGGAATCCGCAGTTTCACCCCGCAAGTCACAGCCTGCCCTGGATGCGGACGCACCACCAGCACGTTCTTCCAGGAAATGGCCGAACAGATTCAATCCTACTTGCGCGAGCAAATGCCCACCTGGAAAGACCGCTACACCGGCGTCGAAGAAATGAAAGTCGCAGTCATGGGCTGCGTGGTCAACGGCCCCGGCGAATCAAAACACGCCAGCCTCGGCATTTCCCTACCCGGCACCTTCGAAGAACCCAAAGCCCCGGTCTATGTAGACGGCCGCCTGTTCACTACGCTGAAGGGCGATCACATCGTAGCCGAATTCATCAAGATTCTGGATGAGTACGTGGAAAGCCACTACGCCGCGAAAGAAGAAGTAGCTGCCCGCTGAACCTACACGTGGGGGCCGCGCATCGGCTCTCCGGCCGGGCAGGCTTTGCAGTTGCAAACCCTAGCGTAGCGTCTGAGGCAGATCGCGGGCGGCGTGGAGAATACGAACCACCTGCAGCGGCTTCTTTTCCGGGCGGTACACAATCAGGTAGTTGGAGTATGGCTGGAGTACCCAGAAGCGCACCGGCAGCTCGGTCAAGTCATGCCTCTCTCTTCCGATGAGAGGTTCGCGCGCCAGCAGTTCGCAAGCGCTGAAGATCGCATCCTCGACGCGGTCTGCAGCTGCAGGATTGTCCTTCGCGATGAAACTCCAAATGTCGACCAGGTCAGCCAGAGCCTGGGACGTGAATTGAAAGCTGGTCATCTCCCCTGAGTTTGATTGAACCAGTTGCGCTTAAATGCTGCAAGTCGAGAGCGCGCCTCTTCGCTGTCAACCAACTCCCCGCGCTCTGCGGCGGCATACCCCTGGTCGACCTTGGCTGCGATCTCAGCCCGGTTCTGAGCCAGCCACGCTTCTTGCTCGTGCAGCATCGCGACCGCGCACTCCACAAACTCGTCGACAGTCTGATAGGGTCCGCGCTGAACATCCTGCTTGATCAAATCCGCAAGCTCGGGTCGAAGGTGAATCTCCATAATGGGCTATTCTACCGCAGGCTGAACGATGGATGCGATGGGACGGCGGGGGTGGGACTGGAGGTCTATTCGTATTCACAACGCCGTAGGCCGTTCATTCTAACCGGAGACTATAATTGACGTGCGATGAGCACTGCTTGGGAAACACGGGGACAGAGGGACGTTCAGTCATCCGAATGGGTCCACGCAGAGGGTTCCGGCGCGCTTCCTATAAACAAAGGCGGCCTCGTGGCCACCCGTGAAAACTCTTCCAAGCAGAGCGCTTAGGTTCGCACCCTGCAACTTAACTCTCGCTCCCAGGCGATCCGATGTCAAGCCTGAATGCACCTTCGTGACGGCTGTCAGGGACGCCTAAGGTAACGAAGCGAAAATTGCTGACGAAACTCACTCCATCAACCACCAGGCTTCGCGATATTTTTCGTAGCGGCCTCCATCGGGGGTTCCCAGGGGAAAGACGTGGAGGCTCCTATAGGGCGTGATGGCTCGGACGGGGATGACGAACCACGTGTCCTCGGGCACGATGTAGACGACCATAAAGTCGATCTCGTCCGGGGTGTAGGGGACGATTTTCCCGTCTCGGCGTCTCTCCGCGTGCACGAGATAGCCGCCCCAACCTGAGTGGCTGGAAGATTTCACCTGCACCTTCCAGAACCGCTGCCCGGAGCGCAGGACGAAATCGTAACGGTTGTTCTCTCCGTAAGGCTTGGCTACTTCAAAGCCCAGGCTCTCGGCCTTGAGCATAAAGGCCATCTCCGCCAGCTCACCTCGTTTTTTGCATCCGCGGGTAGCGCGTTCCTGCTTTTGTCTCTTCTCATAGGCTCGCCGCCGTGCGGCATTGGTTTTGGCCATAAAAAAAAGCGCCAGATGTTGTTGGCGCTTGATCCTTCCTCTAAATTTATTGATGTTGATTTCGGAGCGCAGCCCGGCCGGGCGATCTTGATGTCCAAATAAAAACGGCGCGGGGGTTTAGACCCGCGCCTTTCGGTTAGCTATATTTCAAGCATAGCAAATTGACACGGGTAAACCCGCCAAAAAATAAAATTTATTTTGGTATTAATATACATGACTGACTTTTACATCTAAAATTGGGGGAGCCGTGACAGGGAGAGGGTAAGAGTGCGAGAATTGTTCTATGGAGAGAGACCTTTCAATCGTTGAATTAGCTCGTCTAGCCGCCGCAGAGTATCACGACTTTGTGGAGAGAGAACTTCACGACCTGCGTAAGTTGTTTTCTCCCACTCCACAGCATATTTCTCCCACAAATTCTCCTTCTCAAGAATCGCCCGCCCAAGGGCAATGAGAGCATGGAGGAATCGTGACAGGACAGAAGATCAGGTTTGACGGGAAAGTTCTAGCCGTGTACGGCCCAATGGTCAAAAGGCGTTTTGAAATCCCGGAGGAGGGGGCGAGTCGCTCCTCTCGGGATACAGATCGTCAGGAGTGTACCTGTGCGCTTTGCCGCAGCCACGGCATTCAAACTCAAAACCTTCCCTCGGAACGAGATCATTCATCGGCCTCCGTCCCTGTAACCGACCGAGGTATTTGATTGCGCTAGGCTCACCACATCCCGGCGTCTTGCACTGCACAACGAGATAGAGATGCTTTAACATACCGCCGCGAATTTATATGCCATTCAAAACTGCCGGAGATAGCCGATATTGGCTTTGGTAATTCGCGTCAGTTTGATTTCTACGTTGACAATCAGACGGACATCATGTTGTGTGCCGTCTTTTGCGGGTTCTAATAATTGATCCGAAGTCACACGAAATCCAGTGATCAGGTTATCGTCTTCCAAAAGGCAGAGGATGCCTCGCGGTGTCTTCTCTAGACCTCTAACTTCGTTGTCGTCGGCAGGTACTCGTAAGGCATCGAACAAAACCTTGATGCGATTGTCGAGATCGCCTTGGGGTGAAATTAGTCGCCCTGGAATTCCACGCCGAAGAAAGAGAATGTCGAGATCGCATACCATGTGCATGGACTTTCGCACGATAGGCCAGTAAGAAACGCGACCCCGTTTGTACTTTTCAAATTCTGGGTCTCCAAAGCGAAAGGGATGCTCAAGCAACTCATCGCCGTAGAATAGACGAGTTAGTTGTGTATCCAGAGCTAGCCGGATTTTATGTTTTTCAATTCTTCTGGGGCTGCTTTGCGATGCAGCCTTAAGCGGACCATCGTAGATCAATCGGAAATTCACTTCGTCTCCCAGTACCAGCGGAGAAAGTATGCCGTATTGACTTTTGGGGGGCGACATCGCACACTCATCATGTCGTGCCGCAAAAGCCAACTCGCCCGACCCACTCCGCCAAGAATGTTGAGGGCGACTTTGGCCAATTCACGAATTTCATGCGGCGACTGGTTGCTGTGCCGCACTCTGAAATCAAAGCTAAGCTCGACGCCGAGAAACGGGCAAAGACGCGGAAGCGGAAGGCCGCTTCCCGCGCTTCCCGCGCAAAGGATTAGAAAGCCGTTTCTCCCACCTTGCCAGTTACCTCCGCAAAGGTTAACCGCTTCCCCACAATCTGTGATAAGGCGTACTGAAATCGGTCTGCATCGGTCAACGGATTATCTTTGGTTGCGCGATTGTTGAAGCGAAATGATTGCTCATCCACATAACGGAAAAGATGAAATGGTTCCACAGCCACATAGGTTCCATTCAATCCGCGCTTCAGGAGACTCCAGAAATTCTCGATTCCGTTGGTGTGAACATTCTCTTTTACGTAGCCCTCAAGGTGATTGATTACTTTGTGAACGTAGCCGTCTTTCAGGTTGTAGTAGCCCTGAAATTCATCGGTATGAACTTCGGTTCCCGGCTCCACAACTTCACGCACGATCTTTTCGGTGATGTTCTGGCGGCGATGCGGAATCACAGTGGCTTTCACTTGACCGCCACGTACCAGCATTCCCATGACAACGGCTTTGCCGCTTCCGCCTTGCAAACCGCCATTACGACTGAGGCGTTCACGTTTCGATCTGTGCATGTTCCGCGCTTTGCCCCCGATGAACGTTTCGTCTGCTTCAATAGGTGGGCTGTCGGGACCGCCTAACTTTACGAAGGATTTTGATTGCATGGCGAGCCGAATGCGATGCAGCATGAACCAAGCGGATTTTTGAGTGACACCCAGAGCGCGATGCAATTCATAACTGCTGATTCCGTTTTTGCAATTCACGACAAGCCAAACGGCGGGAAGCCATTTCTCCAACGGGATCGGAGAATCCTCAAATACGGTTCCCACTTTGAGCGAGAACTTTTGTTTGGGATGATCGCCATAGCAACGGTACAGGCGGGCATTTGCCAGATAGGTGACCTTCTCGGAATCGCAGCGAGGACAGCGCACGATTTCATCAAGCCAGCGAACCGCAATCATAAACTTGCGGCAGTTGTCGTAATCGCTGAAGTGCTGAATTGCTGCTTGCAATGTCTTGGGTGTTTCCATGCACTCAAGGTAGCAGAAAATCAATAGTCAGTCAAGTATATTATTACCTTTATTTTGTCTTCCGAATGAATGGTTTGGAAAGAAATGGATGGTTCGGACCCCTTGACAAGATTTTTGTCCCGAAATGGGAAGAGCGGGGAAATCCAATCAGGAACGACAATTCAACCTACGATGACATCGATAGCAAAGGCAATCCATCGTCCTCATCCACAATCGGATCAGCGATGTTTTTCAGCTCGGGATAATGCTTTAACAGCGGCTCCGTCGCCTTGACTCGTCGCCCCGTCAGCATATGTTTCAGCTGCAAAGCGTTCACTCCGGCCTTGGCTTCGAAATGATTATTCGCAACCACGTAGGTTACTTCAGCTTTGCTCGCGATGCGCTCGATTTTCTCTTTCCATCCTGCTAATTCCGTTTCCCTGTACAGATAGTTGTATCGATCTGCCGCGTTGCCGGCTTCAAACCATTCGTCGTAATTGCGGCCGTGCAGACGGACGTATCCTACCGGCGATGTCACGTGTTCCGTGGCTTCGAGCGAGCGTCCAATTTGTGGTTGGTCGATATTGCAAAACGCGACATTTCGCTCGGTGAAATACGCAATGGTGTCGGGACGATTCCAGGTGTCATGCCGCACTTCGACCACGCGCGGAAACTCGATGAACTGCCGCATTAGCGACTCCAGATATTCGCGGTTCAATAGTGTGTTCTTGAATGAAACCGGAAACTGAATTAGCAGCGCGCCCAGCTTTCCCGTTGACGCGAGCGCATCCAAGCCTTCGCGTGCCAGCCGTTCATCTTCATCGTTCGGCTTGATGGTAGCGGCCGAGGTCGGCTCCATCACCGCGATGGGAGAGTGAGTGAACGACCGATGCAGCTTGGCCGTGAATACAAACTTCGGATTGACCGCAACCTTGCGCACCCAAAGCTTCACTAGCTCCGGCTTGATGTGTCCATAAAAAGAAGTGTTGATCTCCACAACATCGAAACATTGCGCCAGAAATTCCAGGCCATGTTGTTTGCGTCGCGCCATCCCCGGCGGATAAAAGACTCCCTCCCAATCCTTGTAAGCCCATCCCGCCGTGCCAATGCGAATCTCGCGCGATGCGTCCATAGAAATGTTAGAGGAATGACAACGCTTGCAGGTTAGCACGGCAGCGCGAGCGTGAGCGAGTGTAGGCGCCAGCAAGTGTAGGCGCGGGCGTCTCGCTCGTGCTGCCTGCCCGAAATCTGGTCGCTGGCAAGAGAAGTCAGGTGTATTATGGGAAGCGCGCAACCGCCGTCCCCCGCTGACGGCGCGGGTTTCAGCGAGAAGGTAACCAACTCATGAGCCCGCAGAACGGATGGTTTCTCCGCCCGATGGCCAAGCTGCTCATACCCATATTGTCCCTCTTCACCCTCGCAGGCCACGCCTCCGCAGAATGGAAGGAGAAAGTGCTTTACAGCTTCCAAGGTCTTCCCGACGGTGCTGACCCAGTCGGCGCGATTGCCTTTGATGTGGCGGGCAATCTCTACGGAGCGACGCTCGACGGAGGCGCCGACAATTGCCCTGGCATCGCCCAGTGCGGCACCGTCTTTCAACTCGAACCACCGAAGCAAAAGGGCGGGGCGTGGAGCGAGTCACTCATCTACGTTTTCAAGGGCAAGAACTCCAACGACGGCGAGACTCCCGATGGCGGGGTAATTTTCGATAAGGCGGGCAATCTGTACGGCACGACCTCCTATGGTGGCACGGGAGACTGTGTGCTCCTTGGGATTAAAGTCGGTTGCGGCGTGGTATACAAACTGACTCCACCGAAGCAAAAGGGCGGGGCTTGGACAGAGAGCGTGATCTATAGCTTTAAGGGCGGTAAAGACGGCTACCTTCCGAACGGGGATCTCACCTTTGACGTGGCCGGCAACCTATATGGAGCAACGGAGTTTGGCGGGGGCAAAGGTACGTCGTGCGACCCTTACTATCAGTATTGTGGGACAGTGTTCGAACTGAGTCCGCCGAAGACAAAGGGCGGCAGGTGGTCAGAGCAGATATTGCACAGTTTTGCGGCTGGCAGCGATGGCTATAACCCTAACGGCGGTCTGCTTGTGGACAACAAGGGTGCCGTGTACGGCACGACGCCCTTAGGGGGCAATCAGCTGTGCAATTTGGGGCAGTACCAGGTCGGGTGCGGCATCGCTTTCAAGCTTGTGCCCCCTGGGAGGGTAGGCGGGGCATGGACTGAAAAGATTGTCCATGTTTTCACCGATGGAAAGGACGGCGCCGGGCCAAACGGGGGATTGATCTTTGACACCAAAGAAGCTATTTACGGCACGGCTGGAGGCGGCGGCAGCGGTAACGGAAGGGGTGTTGTCTTTCGGTTTACGCAGTCGCGGAACGGACAATGGAACGAGATGGCTTTATACAGTTTTCAGGGCAGTGACGGCTGGGGTCCGTCGGGTCCAGTGACGTTTGATGCGCTGGGCAACGTTTACGGGACGACTAACTCTGGTGGTGCTCACTTCCGTGGCACGTTCTTTCGTCTCAAGCCGACAGGGTCGAAGTGGGCTTTCGATCTGGTCTACAGCTTCATGGGTTCTCCCGATCCTGCGTTCCCCGCCGCTCGCGTAATAGTCGACAAAGCGGGAGATCATTTCTACAGCACAACGCAAGGCGGCGGCACAGGGCAAGCCTGTCAAAG
Organism: Terriglobales bacterium; assembly: GCA_036008085.1. Classification (GTDB taxonomy): domain Bacteria; phylum Acidobacteriota; class Terriglobia; order Terriglobales; family Acidobacteriaceae; genus JABDBE01. The sequence goes on along the minus strand of DASYOD010000082.1, from coordinate 24,590 downwards.
CGGCTGCAGCACCGTGTTCGAGGTTTGGCAGTAAGTACGAAGCGAGCGTCACTCTGATCGGCGCATGGGATTGGGTGACATCAGAGGCTCTACTGCAGGACCAGCGTCACCCAATACACGCCATTAGGATAGCTATTCGTGCGGGCGTAACAGGTTCCGACTGAGAAAGTGCGCACCGCGCGATCTTCGATAGCTCGCGTAGCTTGCGCGGGCAGCATCTCCGGCTGTTCGGTGGTGTAACGGAGAATGTAGGATCCGCGAACGGCTACGGGTTTTAGGGAATCGGTGCGGGCCATGGAGCAGGCGGCATCCTGCGCGGCGTCGCTGTCTTTCCACACCAGCGGAGGCAGATTGTCATTACGCCGTAGCCGGGCCACGCTGCCGCTGACCAGGCCGCTGGCCTGCCGTGGAGAATAGTTCGGCAAACTGTGTCCGAAGTCCTGTGCTACGTACAATGAAGCTCCCGCGCGCACCACTGCAATTCCCGCCACGTTGTAAGCGGGATTCAGCAGGTTCTCACGATGCGGAGGCGAATGCATCAAGCTTTCGTGCGCCTGCTGCGGACTCCCAGCATAGGCAACATTTTCTCCAGCCTGGTCGAGATGCAGCGTGCAGTTCGCGGCCAACCGCTGCGCCAGCGCGGGCTCTCCTTCAAATTGATGCGAAAGCTCTTGCCGCTCGGCCATCTCCACGGCATGAGCGCGCGCGGCACGAGTCAAGCCCTCGTCCATTTGCAGCGGACCTACGCCTGCCTGTGCCCGGGCCTGATTCGCCAGAATTAACAGCTGTCGTTCGGCCTCGACATCGTATGAAGAATTGTTTGGCGAAGGCTGGCGCGCGGGCAACACTTTCGCGGGCGTCTGCGCCGCAGACAACCCACCAATCACGACCATAGCCATCCACGCTGCCGCCACGCGAAACATATTTTCCCTCACCCACGCGGGGGACGCGTGCGGACCAACTTTGCCGCTTTGTTTCTTTGACCATACCCTCTAAAATCAGCCGAGACACGGTTACAACGGAGATAGCCTTAAATTGACTTACGTCGCGTCCTTACTCGGTCTTATTCTTGTTTTGCAGCTAGTACTTCTGGTACTAGGGATTTTCTGGTTCCAGCGAAAGTTTACCCATTCCACGCAACTTGAAGCATTGAAGCAACTTGCTGAACGATCAGCAGCGCTACATCAAACCCTATCGGCACAATTTGCCTCGGCTACAGCCGATACTGCCATGCGCCTGGAGCAAACTAAAGGCGCCATAGGCCTGCAGGTCACTGACCGCTTAGGCGATGGCTTCTCGGCCATTCGTTCCACCGTCGAGGAACAGATGAAGGCCGGCCGCCAGGAACAGTCTGAGCGCCTCACCCAGGCCCGCACCGAGTTGACCAGTTCGCTCGCGCTTACCACTTCGCAGCTCAAAGGTGAATTCGATAACCTGAACCAAAAAACCGCCCAGAGCCTCGATGCCATTCGCGACCGGGTTGACGCCCGCCTGATGGACATCACCGATCAGGTCCAGCAAAAACTCGATCAAAACATAAAAGAAGGTTTTGCCCAGTTTGAAAAAGTGCAGCAACATCTACAAGCCGCGGAAGAACAGCTGCGCGAAGTTGGCGCGCTCGGTCATTCCATCAACGATTTAAATAATCTGCTCAAGCTACCGCACCTGCGAGGCCGGTTCGGCGAAGCCAGCCTGGAACGCCTGCTCTCTGATTTTCTTCCTGCGCACATGTTCGAAATGCAAGCGCAACTGCCCGAAGGCGGCGGACGCCCCGACGCCATCATTCAGTTCCCCGATCGCCGTTTGCCCATCGACGCGAAATTTCCCCGCGAACAGGTGATCGCGCTGTTTGAAAGCAACGTCGAAGCCGAAATCGAAGAAGCGCGCATCGCGCTGATACGTGTAATGAAGGCTGAAGCCAAAAGAATTAAAGCCTACATTCAGCCGGAAAATGGCACGACTGATATCGCCTTGATGTATCTGCCCAGCGAAACCCTCTACATGGAAGTTATCCGCAATCGCGAACTCGCTGACTGGCTCAACCAGCAGCATGTTTTTCCTGTCTCGCCCAACAGTTTGCTGATGACACTGCAAACCATCGCGCTGGTGCACAAGTGGTATGAAGTCGCCAGCCGCTTCGAGAAGAGCCGGCTCGAATTGTCCAAGGCGCAAAAATCCTTCGATTATTTCCAAAGCCAGTTTGAGAACGTCGGCAAGAGTTTAAGCAAAGCTCAGGAAGCATTCGACAAAGCGCAGACGCATTTGAAAACTTATCGCGGCCGGGTCACCGTGCTCAGCGGACAGGAACAACTCGATCTCGACGCAGCCGCTGCGAAGCACGATGAACCAACGCTGCCGCTAACCGACAAAGCCAGCGCTTAATGTCCGACGATCGTGTGGGCGCAAGCGTCCCGCTCGGGCGGGATCACAGCGATCTTTAAAAAAGATGGCTCACCCTTAAATTTTCTTACTGGCAAACCAGCTGCGCAGTACCCGAAACGTTAGCCGAGGTGTTGTTCACGCCGTTGTTCACGGTAATCGTCAAATTCTCTGGCGCGGTCGCGGTAACTGTCACCGTACCCGGCGAAGCACATGTAGCCTCGCCCGTTGAGCCAATGCTGGCCGCGGTAGTGGACGTCTTCCACGAAAGCCCGTCAGCCTGAGAAAGCTCTCTGCTCGTTCCATTGGTGAAATTCCCTTGGGCTGTGTACCCTACCTGTCCATGCGTCGCACTTTCCGCCGTGGCGGTCGAGGGGCTTACGGTGATACTGCTCAGATTCGGATGGCCGGCGCCGCAACCAACAAGAATCAGCGCTGCGCATATGGGCAAAATAAACTGCAATGGCTTCATGGGTTTCTCCCTGTGCTTAGAAACACAGGCCCAGCGCGGGAGTTGCACTTTAGTCGTATCTGAATTGCTGTAGAGGGCGTCAGGATGGCCCTTAGTTCGATGTGCGACCGACCTTCATAACAGGCTTGCTTTTCGCCACCCTGGCTGATTCCGTGCGGAGTGTAAGTCTTTCCGCGACCCAGAACTTGTGCCCTCGGTACCGTGTGCAGGCAACTTTGGAGCGTTGGTTTGCCTCAAAAACGGCACCAACATGTTGGCCAGATTTTTCTTGAAGGAGACCCCCATGATTCGCCACTTGACATTTATTGCGTGCCTCAGCCTGGTGCTGACCACGACAGCCGCATGCACGCAGGTTGCGTCGGCGGCAACCAATAATTCACCCGTAGCTTACGTATACGTAGCTGGCGCCAATGGCAGCAGTAACGAGATCGTCGCATATTCCGCCGCGGCAAACGGCAAATTATCCCCGGTAACTGGCTCGCCCTTCCCGGACAATGTTTCTTTCATGGCAGCAAACGGAAAATATCTTATGGCCGCGAACGCGGCAAAGCCGGACATTGATTCTTTCAAGATTGCATCCGATGGAGCGCTTACCTTTGCGTCATCGATTAATTATCAGAAGCATGACTTCGGATGCGGTTACGCCGGCCCGGTCTTTTTTGATCTCACGGGCGCAACGTTATATGTCATGGAATACGATGGCAGCAACGCCTGCGCTAACACCGTCTACGCGTCTTATGCGGTCGCGCCAGCGACGGGAGGATTGAAATATCTGGGAACCGACAATACCGGTGTATTCCCCGGTTCCTACTATGCGGCTTCGTTCATTAAAAATGACGTATACGGATACACGGCCGAGAATGATTCCTGCATGTATTACGCATTCTATGGATTCAAGCGGAAAACAAACGGCCTGCTGACGTCATTCAATGTCAAAGCAAATTATCCCCCTCCACCGGCAGGAGTAAGGGCCTACGTTCCGAACATGTCCGCCGCAGACGCGACGAATCATCTGGCGATTACCATGCAACCAGCCAATCCTCCTGGCTGCGCCTCAGGCCCGCTGCAACTGGCATCCTATACCGCGGACGCAAGTGGAAACCTGAAAACAACTAACACCTACAAGAACATGCCGGCCACTTTAATAGCGAACGCGAGTGACATGAAGATATCACCATCGGGTAAGCTGTTGGCATTTGCCGGCGGAGAAGGTCTGCAGATCTTCCATTTCAACGGAGCCAGCCCGATTACGCATTACACGGGCCTGTTGACTACCGACCCTATCGATCAGATGTTCTGGGATAACAACAACCATCTCTATGCCATCAGTCACACTGGCAATGCATTGTACGTCTTTACGATCACTCCAACTGGGCACCAACAGGCTCCGGGCTCGCCATACGCAATCAGTAGTCCGCAGGACATCATCGTTCAGCCGTTGTCACACTGATACATTTTCCCGATGAGTGCCCCATCTTTTCGCAGCTGGTGCGAAAGGGTGGGGCCGCATCGACGTGGCCGCGAAGACTGCTCGCTTCTACGTTTCTTAGTTCGCACCGGAGATTATGTAGAGCACGGAAAGCGTCTGGAAGTAGCTGTATACGAACTCGGAGGCGTTCAGGTTGGTGATCACGGGGCCGATGGAGACGACTCCGCCAAGATCGGCGGGAAATAATTCGCGAACGAGTTGCATTTTTCCGGTCGCAATGTCCAGCCGTTGAATTTTCAGCGGTACATCTCCGCTGCGGTAACCGTACAAACCCTTGCCGTCGGACGACCACTGTGCCAGGTAATAACCCGGCTCTGCATTGGGAACAAAACGCGGCGGTCCTCCGTCGACCGGGAACAGGGCCGGCTTGTAGTCTGCGGTTTCACCCGCCAGGAATTTGCCGTCGGGCGAAGGGATCGTTGCGTATATGCCTTCGGGAGTGACAGGTTCGGTTTTGCCGCTCGATAGATCTACGAGGTAAGTGCGGCCCGTATGCCCGGGCGCGTTTCCATTGACAGCGATCCGCTTGCCGTCTGGGAGAAAGTGCGCGCCCCTTTGCAGGCTCTCGATCCCGGTCAAATCGATCTGACGTGATTGACCAGCGCCAACTGGCAGCAATGTAATGTGTGGCCTCCCTGGTCCCGAGACTGAGGCGGCCCATTGGCCATCCGGTGAAAGCGTATCGGCCGAGCCGTCGGCCAAACGGATGGGCGGCGAACCATCCACCTTGCGAATGGCGGCCGCACCGGCCGGCCCAGCCGGCTCCGAACCTTCAGAGCCCTCCTCGAATAATACCCACTGGCCATCCGGTGAAATATCTTTCGCAATGCTCCAGTCGTACCAAGAAAGATCCCTCACCTGCTTGTCTTTCCCGCTCCACTCCATTGCCAGTCGCTCATTATCAAGCGATGCCAGTATCCTTCCGTCGGGAGCGATGTCATGCAGAGTGAAGCCGCCTGGGACGGTGATTATCCTCCGCTGCTTGCCCGCCAGATTCACCGCCCAGACCGTGCGATTGCTCGCGCCACTTTCCGGAGCGGTGAACCACACTTCCTTTCCCTGCGGAGACCACGCCAAACCGCTTTCCCAATCCCAACCTGCCGAAAGTGTGGTCTTATGTCCGGCCAAGTCGACAACGCAAACCGAACCGCTGTTATCCCAACGCTGCGGATGATCTAAAAAGGCAATGCGCTTTTCCCGTGGCGAAAAACGAATATTGCTGATCCAGCCGTTGGTCTGGTAAAGAACTTTCCCCACCGGATACTCCAGGTTGTCGCGCCCATTCGCATGGTGCACCACGGCAAGTTCCCCGTCAGGTCCCCAATCTGCCCAGCTCACATTCTGCAGAATTTCCTTCGGCGTACCGTTGACCATCGGGGACCGCGCTAGCACTCCGCCTTCGAAATCGAGCCGCGATCCCGGCCTTCCGTTGAGTATCAGCGCTAAATCACCGTTGCGCGAAACACCTAAGAGATAAGCCGAATTTAAACCCAGCGGGCGCGCCAGCAACGAATCGGGGATCGTCGAATAGACTTGCAGCGGACGCCCATTCCATGAGGCTCCATACAATACGGTTCGGCCATCGGGAGTGAAGCGGGCGCTGTACACGGTGCCGCGCTCAAAAGTTATTCGGTGGAAGTCCGGCTCATGAACCGGACGAAACATCGGTTCCAGGAAAATCACAGCAGCTATGAACAGAACAACTGCGGCAGGAACTAACCACGCGCGAAACTGCTTTGAGCGCGGACGGAACGAGGATATCTGTTTGCCAGTCGTGGTGCTCGACAACGTGCTGAGTGCGAAAGCCAGGTCGCGTGCTGACTGGAAGCGGTTTTCCGGATCTTTCTCCAGGCAGTGCCGGACAACTTGTTCGATAGCACGCGGAATTTCCTGGCCGTCGCGCACCATCTCCGGGGGATCCTCTTTCAGGATCGCACTCATCGTATCCACTTGGCTGTCGCCGGCAAAGGCGCGCCGCCCAGTTAGCATTTCGTAAAGAATCGCGCCAATGCTGAAGATGTCGCTGCGATGATCCACCGCCTTACCGCGCAACTGCTCGGGCGACATGTAGCTGATCGTTCCGAGTACGGAACCGATTTTGGTTTGGGTCGTAAGTGCCTCGACCGGTCCTGCATTTCCGCGCTCGGAACCAAACTCGGACGTCAGCAGCTTGGCAATGCCAAAATCCAGAATCTTGACGCGATCGTCTTTGGTGATGAAAAGATTTTCCGGCTTGAGATCGCGATGCACGATGCGCTTTTCGTGCGCGGCCGTCAATCCCTGGGCGATTTGTCTGGCATAATCAATCGCTTGATTCCGCGACAAAGGGCCGTCCAGCAAACGCTCGCGCAGGGTCTGCCCCACCAGCAACTCGGAGACAATGTACGGCGCGCCATCGTGCATACCGATGTCGTAAATCGCAACAATGTTGGGATGATTCAGGACGGCGGCAGCCCGCGCCTCCTGCTCGAAACGGCGCAAACGGTCCTGATCCTGAGCAAGAGATGGCTTGAGTATTTTGAGAGCGACGTCCCGCCCCAGCCGCTCATCGCTGGCGCGATAGACTTCCCCCATCCCCCCAAAGCCTATCTTTTCGAAAACCCGATAGTGACCCAGTACTTTACCAATCATGCAAGGTGAAGCGGCGTTGTGTCGGAATGTTATGTTGGGGCAGCGAGGATGTCAACTACTACCGGCCATCGTAGTCAACAAGCATCCGCGCTCATGCGATCTTTCTCTTCATCATACGCATGCAAAACAACGGCGGGTCTTACCCAATCAGCGTTTAAGGATGCCGGAAACGCACGAAGGCGTAGGTGAACAGGGCAGCAAACGTAACTAAGAATGTAGAAAACATAACCGACGGAATCCAGAACAAGAGTGTTTTCAAAAATGTATTTCGAATCCGTCCGGCCGCGAAGAACAGTACGCAAAACAAAGATGCGAGAATCCATAGCGCAGGAGAGGAGGCAACTACACTGAAGATATCCATTCCAACCGCGCTTTGGCCCCTCATATGCCTGAATACCGGCCAAAGAATTACTACGCCGGCAAGGAAAATCCCCGCTAATCCGCTGAGAATGACCTTGAGGTAATTCATCAACTTGTCCTCACGCCAGGAGTGTACGCCTTGGCGAATCGCAGCGAGGTCCAATTTCGTGGCCCATAATTGCGGGTTGAGCTACAAACGACCCCACTCTGTTCGCAAAGAACGTGAATAGAGATGGGCACCTGAATTACAAACAATTACACTGCCGCCCTTCTGCTATTTCGTAGTTCCGGGTAGAATCGTTGATTAACAAAAACAGAGCTTCGCAAGCGATCCGAAGCGGAGCTAGTGCGCCTGCTGCATTACTCTCGACCTAATCGTAATTCTGGAGGGAAGTTGGTACTTTCATACTAATGGCTATCGAACGTGTGGGCGTTGGCGCCAAGCGAGCAGCGGTCTTCATCTTCTTTATTATTTCGGTAGTCATGGCGGGGTCTTCCCTTTCGCTCGGACAGGTGGCTCCGCAGTGGGAGGTGTTCGGCGGATATGCCTACCGGAATGTTGACTCGACCACCTTCGGTTTTGTGAACCGTTCCAACTTGAACGGATTCGATGCGTCGGCCACCTACAACATCAAACCGAGTTGGGGAGTGACCGCCGACGTGGGTGGACAATATGGCGCGCAGATGGTTGTGTACAATTTTTTGATTGGTCCGCAGTATGCCCTGCGCAGAGATAAGTCAAAGTTTTTCGTTCACGCTCTGTTTGGCAAAGGGCAAGACAGAGTCGACATTACGACCTCACTGAGAAATCATTTTGAAAGTGTCGGGCGGGCCTTCGTAGGCGGAGGGGGGTACGATCGGGAACTGAGTCCGCGGTTTACGTTTCGCATTCAGGCGGATTATCTGGACACCGACGCCTTTGGGGCCACGCAAAAAGATTTACGGGTTTCAACCGGATTGGTTTTCCACTTTGGCCAGATCGGCCGGCGTCCCAAGCTTTGATTGTGGGGATTCACATTGCGAGTCGGGAAATCTGCGAAACCATGTTTTCTGAGTCTCTGAAGAGTTCGGCCTGTCGACACTTCCACTTCTTTCGAAGGAATATGATGCCGATGAAGCGAACGGTCCTGATTTTTGTTGCCCTGGGATTGGCCACCCTGCTGGGGTGCAGTTCCTCCGCCACCCATACGGCCTACGTTAGCCTGCCCAACCTGAATGCGGTAGGAGCATACCGCATCAAGAATAGCTCGGCCGCTTTCACCACTATCGTGGGATCGCCTTACCCGGGCGGCGACTCTCCAACCGCGGTTCGCGTGCATCCTTCCAATAAATTTGTATACGCTGCCAATCAAAGCGAAAACGATATCTCGCTCTTCAGCATCGACAGCGCAATTGGTTCGCTGCATGAAATTCTGCCGCGCACCGCGACGGGACTCACTCCGGTTGCGCTCGCTATGGATAGCGGCGGTAATTTTCTTTATGCGCTCAACCAGGTTGCGGGGAGCATCTCGGCTTATTCCATTAATTCTGGGACTGGCGCTCTTACCGCAGTTGGCGGATCGCCGTTCGCAACTTTTCCTAATTCGATTGCAATGGCGATAACTCCTTCGGCGAAGTTTCTCTATGTGCTGAACACGAATTTAGCAGCCGTTTTCGCGTACACCATTAACTCTGGAGTTTTAGCGCCGGTATCATCCGTTCCGGTACAGGTTGGCAATGGACCGCTTGCGATCGCGGTCGATCCTGCGGAGACTTTTGTTTACGTTGCCAACTCGATAGACAACACGGTTTCGGTGCTGTCTATAAATTCGTCGAGTGGTGCTCTGACGCTGCTCGGTTCCTACCCCACGGCCACCTTACCGATTTCGGTCGTAGCTTTGGATCCTTATCTCTTCGTTGCTAATCAGGGGTCGAGCAATATCTCCGTCTTCTCGATTGCGTCTACGACGGGGGTTCTCACACAGGTCACCAGTTCTCCGTTCAGCGTGGGAACCGCTCCTTTATTTCTGGTGCTCGATCCTAACCACTTGTTTCTTTATGTGGGCAGCCAGACAGGGAACACCATTAGTGCGTTCTCGATCAACGCTACGACAGGAGCTGTCACCTCGACTTCCCAATCGACACTAATTGGGGCGTCGCCTTCCTCGATGTCGGTTTCGAAATAGTTAGCGTCGTTATTAATGGTTAACTTCGGAATCATCGGCTTCGGACTGCATGCCGCAAAACGGCTGATGCCCGGATTTGCACTTGCCAAAAACTGTCGTGTCACCGCTCTCTCCAGGCGCGAACTGAGCACAGCACAACGATCAGCGCACAAATACGAAATCCCCCTGGCGTTTGATTCAGCCGAAGCGCTGTGCTGCTCTCCGCAGGTCGACGCCGTATTTATCGCTACTCCGAATGCCTGCCATTTACAGGATGTGCTGATCGCTGCGGCCTGTGGCAAGCCGATCCTGTGCGAGAAGCCGATGGCCCTCAATGCGGAGCAATGCCAACAGATGGTCGAAGCGGCCCGCAAGGCTGGAGTTCTGCTGGGAATCGCGCAAGTATTTCGCCTTGAAGACAGCCTGTCATGGTTTCGCGAAAAGGTGGCGGTCGGAGCCATCGGAAAAACGGTTTTCGCCCGCTCTGAATTTTCTTTTCGCGCTGACGGCTCTCATCCTCGTACCTGGATCAATGATCCTGCAATCGCAGGCGGAGGGCCGATTGCCGACGTTGGCGTGCATTGCGTCGACGCCCTGCGATTCGTTCTTCAGGACGAAGTACGACGGGTTAGTGCGCGTGAGATTGCAGGAAAACCGGGGAATGTTGAAGCGGGCGCGGCTTTGCTGCTCGAGTTCTCGAGCGGAACTCTGGCTACAGTAATGGTTTCTTTCCGCACCGATTACCGCACGCCGCTTGAATTGGTGGGTGAATCTGGCCTCCTGCGAGCCGACAACGCCTTGACAGTTGATCGGCCAGTCCGCCTTGAACTTTGCCGCAACGGCGCCGTGGTTGAGACCAGCACAGTGTCGAACGAAATTGCCTACGCGCGTCAGGTGGATGCCTTCGCCGCCGCTGTCGAAGGCAAAGCCGAGTTTCCGATACCTGGCGAAGAAGGCTGGCGCAATCAGAAAATTCTGGATGCCGCCTATCGCAGCATAAAGAGCGGCCTCGCGGAAGACGTCAACTGACATCGAGAACGTTTGACCGGATCGCCCTTGCTCAGGCGCAAGAGCTGTCGCTCCGCTCACCGAATTACTCCAGAGATACCGATGAACGCCAACGATTTCCCCGTTGCGTAAGGTTATTTGGTCGTGCCGCAAGCTGGGCCGAGCCACTTGGCGGTCAAAGTTGAAGTAGAGTTCATGGTGCGACCATTACCAGTCGCTGTAGACTGTGTCTGCCCTTTTACGTTCTCTGAATCCACTGCTTCAAATTGGAGCGTCGCTTCGAATTTCATGTCATTTTCCACGCAATTCATTCGAACCTCTGCTTTGCTTCTCGTCGAGGACACAAGCGTATGCTGGCAGGATTTCCGGCCATCCGCGAATGAAGCCCCCTTGTCGAGTTGTTCCTGAGTTAAACAATGTTTGGACACAATCGGTTTCGACGGCTGTAAAGATTTGCCATTCATCCGCTGTTCAAGCCGGGCACGCTGTTCCGGAGTCATCTGTTCCAGCAAGTCGGAAGAGATGGGCATTTGCCCGCTGGTGCTGACAGTTGTAATCACTTCCCACAGACCGGTTTTTACGTCGAGCGGTTGATATTTGTCGGCAGCGCAAAGGACGACCGACGATGTGAGGATTAGCGCTATAAGGAGTTTCGTTGGCATTCGAGATCTCCTTTTAAATTCGCGGCTGCTTTCTTGTCGCGCGTTACGTCATGGCTGCTTGTAAATTGGATCAGCCAAGCCCTGCCTCGCCTCTCTCACTTCACTGACCCAATCAATCGAGTCACCGGCGTGGACAGAGTCGGTTGCCTCGTGGATGGGCCGGATGAGGGCACGCGTTTTGGCAATGACGGAATCTGCTTCTTCGGATGAGTGTTTCGATACTGCTTCCCGGCTTCCAGACGGGTCGCCAGAGTATCCGAATCCCGCTTCATGTTCGCGAAGTCCTGGGTCACGTCACGCATGCGAACTGTCTCGAAACCTTTGCGGCGCGCCATGATGCGGTAGTCGAAGCCTACGTTTGAATGTCCAGCGTGCAGTTCGTGAACTTCAAATCCCCGAGCAGTCTTGTTGGTTACATAGAGGCCTTCGCATTCGCCATTGGGGGTTATGAAGACGTGGTAGTCCACGTTTCCATTTACGGTCTGAGCAAAAACCTGGTCGAGAGCAATGGTGGCCCAACCGTTGGCGAGTTGGCCAGAACCTGCATCTTCAAACCAGTTGTCGGCGGCTTCGACCGCATACATGTTCACCATGCGGCTTTCGCCGACCACTACGGCGCCAGTAACCGCGCCGGTGCAGTTTAAGTCGCCAGTGCCGTTGTCGGCGGAATCTCTATAGATGGAGCAGTAGGTCGAAGAGCCAGGTCCGGCGAAGCGAGCCACGTAGGGCGTGCCGCCGTTGAAGCCAGAGTCATTCTCCGCGTAAAGGGTTTCGTGATTGACGGTATTGTTCTTTGCAAACAGGGCGTTACCGTCGTCGGCGGTGCCCACTACCCCAAAGGCTCCGGAGTCGCCACTGTCCCCCCAGACGCCGACGGTAGAGAAGCCATAACCGCTCTTACTGTAGGTGTGGAACATGCCGTTAACCGCAACGCCGAACTGCTTGAGCGCCTCACCGTACACACCTACGCTATCGTTTGAAAACCCCCACACACCTTCGCCGGAGGGCGAGATTCCGTACACACCTATACTCCCATTCCCGGTTACGCCGGCTCCGTTGGTCGATACTCCCGCAACCGCGTTCTGGTTGTCCGAGGTTCCAAGAACGGCGACGCCATTCGATGAATCGCCCCAAACGCCTGCCTGAGCGCTACCTGCTCCGACAGTACTCGCGCCGTTCCATACCCCACGGGATCCCACTCCGTTTGGGCTGACCGAATTCGCGAGTACTCCAACCCCCGCGCCCTTGCTGTCTTGGGAGAGCCCGACGACTCCAGCGCCATTGGGGGCAAAAGAATCTCCCTCTACACCGACAGCCTCAGAGCCGCTGGCAGTGCTCGTGGAAAGGCCCACGACCGCAATTGCCTGGGCACCCGCTGCCTCTCCCCAGATGCCTATTCCGTTCGCAGCGGTCGTGACATTTGCCAGAATCGCCGGCGTGTTGGTGTTGCCGCTGGTCGTGGCCACAACGCCTGAGCCGGTGCCCGACTGCGTGACATTCACCACCTGGCTGCTGTTGTTCGCGCTGAAGACGCCAGTTTGCCCCGAGATCGAGCCGGTCGCACTAAGGTTTCCTGTGACGCTTTGATTGCCGGTGAAGCTGTTATTGGCGGAAAGTCTGGGCACCTTGGTTGTGTCCAAATTCAATGTCAGAGCGCCGCCGGTGCCTCCGCCGGTGAGATCGGTTCCCGCCGTCACACTGGTGACGACTTTCGTTGTATCCACGTTCAGCGCTACATTCCCACTGGTCCCGCCACCAGTCAGATCCGTTCCTGCAGTCACTCCGGTGATGGTCCCATCGCCGGTGCCGGGAAATGTCTGTCCCTTAGCGAACGTGATCTGGCCGTTTGCGGCGATGTTAAGCCCGGTCTCGGACGGTTTGCCCGTGCCTTGCGCGAATAGAAGGTTCAGTGAACCCGCGGCATTTTTTGTGTTATTCGCAACCGGCTCGGCTTGCCATTGAAAGGTCTGGGTGACGGCTGTGCTGGTGCCGCTGTTGAAGACCGAAGCGGCCAGGTCTATTGGCTGAGAGTTGAAGCCTGATTTCGTCGTCGCCGTCCCAGTTGCGGGCAGGCTGAATAAACCGCGAATGGTGCCTCCACCGCTAACGTCCAGAGTAGACGCTGGTTTCGTGGTACCAATGCCGACCTTAGCCTTCGATCCTGTACCTGACTGGAACAGGACCGAACTGCCCAAGGTTGTACTGTTCGTCCAGATAGGGAGATAGTCGGTTGTACCGGTTCCACTGAGCGGAGGTAAATTCGTATTCGAGTTAGAGGTGGATGAGGAAGTGGAGGAATTTGAATTCGTCGGTGTCGCCAGCACGAAGGCCGAAGGCGACAGTCCCCCCACGGTCTGTGCGTCTCCGGCCTTCAATGCATATGGCACGCTGAGCAACAACACCCGTGGCAGCTCAGCTTGCCCTTGCGCTTGCACACCTAACCAACGCGCCTCCCCCGAAGCGAACAGGCTGGTGGGTAACCCTTGACTGGTGGTTGAACCGAGGGCGACAGTGTAGCGTCCGTTCTTGTCAGCCGCAACGTTCTGCGTTTCCATCCACAGCGGTGACCCGCCTTGCGAATCTTTGTACAGGTAGAACGTGACGCCGACGGTGCCGGTGAGTGGCTTGCCGTTGGCATCTGTCAGCGTGCCACTGAAATTGACCAGTGTAGGCACGACTGAGCTCGTTTGCTGCGCAACAGAAATAGCTGCGAAACAGGCGAGGAGTAATGCCGTCCCCAAGCTCACAACTGAAAGAAAATTTCTGACCTTCATGTCTCCCCCGCGTGTCGATAAGGTGCGTTCGTGGTCAAACGGCTCAAAGGTTTTCCCACGCGTGTGCGGCAGAGTGCCGCATAAATCCGATCTCGTCAAAAGACGTCGGCATGACGTGTGCATGACGAACAACCGGATTCAATTTCAATGGTTTGGGAAAATCTATGACGTAGTGGGCGAGATTCCGTGCTACACTTTTGCGCCGACGGCTGTCCCGCGTTCTTCCTTATGCCCCCGGCTCAATCCAAACGTAGTTATCGTTTTGGCTTATTCGAAGCCGACCTTGCGAGCGGCGAACTACTGCGCCAAGGGGTGCGCGTCCGGTTGCAGGATCAGCCGTTTCGAGTTCTCTCTATTCTTCTGGAGGGCGCCGGTGAGATCGTCTCTCGCGAAGAGCTCAGGCAAAAACTTTGGCCTGCCAACACTTATGTTGAGTTCGACGGGAGTCTAAATGCGGCGCTGACGCGGTTGAGGTCGGCTCTGGGCGACTCTGCAGACAATCCGATCTTCATTGAGACCGTTCCCAAGCGTGGTTATCGCTTCATCGCCCCCGTAACATTCGATCACGAGTCCGAATCCAGCGAAGCCACGGAAGTGCTTCTGCGGCCCCTCAAACCTTCGCCTTTACCGGCGACAGATGACGATCTCCCATTGCCCTTGCGCCGGCGAGGTCTATTGTGGACAGTTGTACCGCTGCTTCTCTTATTCTCGCTGGCGATTTGGCTCTATACACGGAGGAGCGCACCGAGTGTGCCGGCCGCCCGGAAAATCGTAGCGGTTCTGCCGTTTTCGAATGAAGGCGCTGGTCCGGATTTCGATTACTTGCGCTACGCGATCGCCAACGATCTGGTAACCGATCTAACGTCTACACGTTCCCTCACGGTGCGCCCCTTCGCTTCAACCAGCAAATACGGCTCGCAACCAGCCGACCCCGAGGCGGTAGGAAAAGAGTTACATGTCACGGATGTAGTAGCCGGTGGATTTCTGCTGGATAAACAGAACCTGCGCGTGAATCTGGAATTGGTAGATGTCGCCGGGAACCAGGTCCTGTGGCGCGAGGAGGTCACCGTTTCCCCGCAGGAACTCGTGACCTTGCATGACAAGCTCGCGCTTCGCGCTGTGAAGGGGCTGTTACCGGCCATGAACATCGCCAACGCATCCGCGGCTGATATGCCCGCTCCCAAGAATGAACAGGCTCTCGATCTCTTCTTGCACAGCATCACCGTTCCATTAGATCCCGAACCGAATCAGACCGCAATCAAGATGTTAGAAAGCTCTGTCTCCCTCGACAAGGATTACGCTCCCGCGTGGGGAGAATTAGGCTGGCGTTACTACATCGATTATCACTACGGAAACGGGGGCGAGGCTGCGGTGGCCAAGGCACTGCAGTCGTACCAGCGTCAAGCTGAACTCGATCCCAATGTACCTTCGGTTTCGACCACCATCCGCGTCGAGCAGGGCGATTTGAATGGCGCCTACGATCAGGCTGCGGAGTTTCTGCGGAGGCGTCCGGACGTATCGATTGCCCATTACTCAATGAGCTACGTGTTACGTTATGCCGGCCTACTCGACGAGGCCAGTAAGGAGTGCGATAAAGCCCTCGCCATTGATCCCGGCTTTAATGTATTTCGCTCATGCGCTACTCCTTTTATTCTTTCGGGCGATTACGCGCACGCCCAGAAATTCATTCGTCTCGACGAGAATTCCGGAGTAGCGGCCACGTCGCGGACCTTTATTGCTCTCCGCACAGGAAACACGGCAGCAGTTTTGGCGGAGTCCAGCGCAATGTCAAAGACTGGCCTCCACTATGGGGACCTGGCCCGCAGTTGCCTCAACCACGCGCCCGAAGCGGAAATAAGCCAAACCGCGGCGCAAGTCGAGACTGATCCCAGGTTGTCGGTGGATGCTGAAGAAATGTACCGCAGTGCCGAGGTCCTCAGCCTCTGTGGATTCGGCGACGCCGCGCTCCGCCAACTCGGCAAAGCAATCGCTGGGAATTATTGCTCCTATCCGGCGATGGACAAGGATCCACTTTTTGAGCCACTTCGCCCCCGCCCTGAATTCGCGGAGTCACGGCAAGCTGGCCTCAAGTGCCAGGAAAGGTTTCTCGCACACCGAGAACAGGTGGGCACCGCACCAGCGGGGCAGTTTACGAAACGAAACTAACTGACAACGCTGCCAAGCAGTTTCGCAAGTGCGTTGGACCGTGGTGCCGGGAGGGGGAGTCGAACCCCCAAGGGCCGAAGCCCGGCGGATTTTGAGTCCGCTGCGTCTGCCAGTTCCGCCATCCCGGCCTGAAAAGCGAAATGCTTGAAGGTAAAGCTTAATTCACGGGCTCTTTTTTGTCATCCAGCCCGGATTTTCGGTAGTGTCTCAGTTTCAAAATGACCACTAAAATGTGGCATACTCGAATCGTGGCCAAACGTCCGCGCGATCCCGCCCAGCTTGCCAAGCAGGTTTTTGACATTGCCATTGGCGAAACTGAGGACACCGTAAGCGAGTCTAAGCGTCACCCATCTCCTAGACGCAAAGGCGGCCTAAAGGGGGGCAAGGCGCGGGCTGATAGCCTCAGCCCCGCCGAAAGAGCAGACATTGCCAGAACCGCCGCACAAGCCCGGTGGAAAAAAAGTTAACCAGCGTTTTCTAGTTCTTCCGACACACTCAGGCGCTCATTCACGTCAAATGTTAAATCTAGCTTGAACTGGATGGGCTTCTGATCGGGATTCATTCGGTTCCAATGGTCGGCTGTGTTGTGCCCGAGCACAGCCTCTCCCACCATTTGTTCTCGATATGACTTAAGACCCTTTGCCACGCGACGACGGGGAGGATTGTCATCAACGTCAACCCAAAGCGTTATCTGCTTGCCATCCTTGCGCCTTTCCGTGATCGCAAGCTGCGCTTTGTATACTCGTTTCGTGTGTTTGTCACTTCTGGTTTCTTCACCAGCAGCCTCTGAAAATTGTTTTGCAAGCATGTCGAAAGGATCGGGAGGGATCGGTAGCTTCCATCCCATCTTATGAGCCGCCCTCGCAACTTCGTGCATGTCTATTTCCTTGTTCTTCTGCTGATCCCTGAACCAACGAATGAATATCTGTCGTTTCTGTACTAACGTCGCCATCGTCACTTCTCCTTTATGAGCCAACCGGGACCACATCCCCCCAACCGTCTACCGTTGCACCCGGCGAGACAATTGATCTAATTTTCACTAGATGATTGCGAAATAAATCGTATCTATTCGTTTCGTGCTGTAATTGACCTGCCACAAGTCCGGGATGTATGTTCAGCCTTGCCGCGAAGCCCCTTATGTCGCGCTCCGTGAATGAAGGAGATTTACGTTCTATGAAATCTTCTAGCTCCGCGCGCGGCACACAGAAATTTGCTGCGGCTTCATTGGCAACACGCTCCTCCTCTGGAATATTGCTGCCAGTGCCAGCGCGTTCTTTCTCTAGTTCAGTATCGAGCATGGCGGCGGCATGACCGTGTCCCCGCATGACGTGCTCAATTTCATGACGGAGAACGAACCAGAAGTTATCAATGCGGTCATATCGTAGAGACATGCCGATTACGGGCGAATTATCATTCAGCCAGAAACAGACGCCATCGATTTTTGAAGATGGCAGCGATTCGCAGATTACGTACCGGATGCCGCAGTCTGTCAGGATACGCGGCACCTTCCTAACAGCATCGGGAGAGATGAGAAGCGTTTTTAATTTTTGGAGTGCAGAAGCTACCGCGCTGCGTGAGTATTTACCCACAAGCATGTCGTCTGCGATCTGCCTCACGCGGTAGAGCCAGGCTAACTGCGTGGGGCTGGCATCTGTAAGCACGGTTGTTTTCTTAGCCGCATGTGGCAGGATTTCTATCTCATCCACCGAAGTGACGCCAAAGAACTTGCACAATGCGGCTTCGACATCGGGATCGCGCACATCATTAACCCCCGTCAACCAGCCGCGTTTTATCATGTCGGATACTGGAAAGTCCCCGTATATGGCCAGTCTCGTCGCTAGTTTTGGGTCGGGCCGATTTGTTACTTCTGCGATGGCAAGATCGAATTTTGCCTGAAGTTCTAGGAAGTCGTATGGCGGAATCCCGAAAATTTGGCTCAGAGCTAATGCCATATTCGCATTAAGGGGTTGTTTTCCAGCAATGACCTTATTTAGGCCCGTCTCATCAACGTTAAGAACAATTGCAAGTGTGCGCTGCGTCCACCCGCGCGTGTTGATTAGATATTGAAGGAACTGGCCGGGAGTACGGAAGTCAGCGAGGGCATGGCTCACAGACCAAAGCTTACGTGACGCCTCCCTAGCATGTCAATAGGCAAATTGAACTAAATAGCAAACTGAATTAAATGCTTGACAAATGAAGCTTTGAGTTGTAGCTTTGGAGACATGAATCGCCTCTCAGTTGCCGACCGAGCCGCCATTCTTGGGATGCTGGTAGAGGGAAATAGCCTGCGGTCGTGCAGCCGCATGGCTGACGTTTCCATTAACACTGTCACTAAGCTTCTTGTGGACTTGGGCGCGGCCTGTGAAAAGTTCCATGATGAGCGCATTCGGAACGTGCGCGTGCGCCGACTACAGGCGGATGAAATCTGGTGCTTCATCGGTGCGAAAGCTAAAAATGTTACGCCAGAGAAAAAGGCCGAAGGATGGGGCGACGTTTGGACGTGGACAGGATTGGACGCTGATACAAAGCTCTGTGTTAGTTATTTGGTTGGCGGGCGGAGTGCGGATTGGGCAATCGACTTTATGAAGGATGCTGCCAGTCGCATTCGCGGGCGCGTTCAAATCACCACAGACGGGCATAAGGCTTATCTAGAGGCAGTCGAGGACGCATTCGGCGCGGATGTTGACTACGCGCAATTGCAGAAGATTTACGGAGCGCCAGCAGAGAACGATACGCGCTATTCTCCGGCAACCTGTATCGGTTGCGAGATGAAAACCGTAAGCGGTAACCCTGATCCTAAACACGTAAGCACGAGCTACGTTGAACGACATAATCTAACCATGCGAATGGGAATGCGACGGTTCACCCGTCTAACAAACGGCTTCTCTAAGAAAATTGAAAACCACATTGCAATGGTGGCGATCCATGCTGTGTACTACAATTTCGCCAGAATCCACAAGACGCTGAGGATCACCCCGGCTATGGCTGCTGGCTTGTCTGATCACGTTTGGACACTTGAGGAAATTGTCCTTCTGGCAAACTGAGACACTACCGGATTTTCGGCACTGCTACAGCTTGAACAAACTGTAACTGTGGCGGATCTTCTCGCTGGCTGTGATTGTTCTATGGCTATTCCCTGGTTTCAGCGCAGGCTGGTGTTCCTCAACGTTGGCAGTAGCATCTTTCATGACTTTCATGGCGATGATGTCGTATCGCCAGTAGATGCTGTTCGTTCTGTGACCGCTGATTGGCGCACGAATGCATGCGTTCCACCATGCAGCCTCGAAGTTATTACCGGGCTCCGTCTTCTCCGGTGAATACGAAGTCGTCGATCTTTGGCACAGACTTTATTTCCGCCCCGCTGGCGTCGTCGTGGGCTGTTTACTGAGCCAGAGTTGCATGGCCTGTATCTCTGACTGCTGGTCCACGACGATCTCCTCCGCGAGTCTTCATCACAGGATCTTTGCCATAGAGCAACTCGGCCTTGGCCATATCAATTGCACCCTGGTGATGGGGCATCATCATGGTTGCAAAATCGTGGTCTACATCGCCGTTCATGGGACCTGATTTCATACCATTGTCCATCCGCTCCATACCGTCATTCATGGCATGCATAAAACTCATCGCCCGCGGTTCCATCTGAGCCAGGACCGCGATGGAAAATGCTGCAAGCAGGCCGGCGGTCCAAAGGCGTTTCCGACAAAATATAGTTTTGATGCTCATCGGTTTTTACTCCTTCCCAGATATTGTTGCGGTGAATGACAACGGCTCTGATGTGCCCTCGCTCAATTTACGAACAAACGGGAGAAGCGAGTTGCAGGACCTCGCCTCTCCACGTGCTGCGCTTTGTGCGCAACTATAGCTACTATGGCAGTTGCACCTGCATGGGCTGCGTCGCACCAGCAGGCACAATCTCGAGGGAACGGCGATTCCCGGACTGTTGTGTTCCGGCCACCACCTGTCTAAGTCCTTTCGGAACTGCCGGGGGCACAAAGACCAAAGCCTGACAAGCTTGTCCGCCGGGGAAGGTCGCAATGACCTGGTTGCTCAGGGTATTGATCGCCTGCGTCTGCCAATTCCGCCATCCCGGCATTCGGATTGAGAAGCGGAGAAATTAGATTATTCGGCTTTGCGACCGCGCTTCACTATGCTTCGACCGCAGTTTCACTCTGGACGGGAAACTTTGCCTCTTGCCAGGCGTCGAATCCACCGATCACATTGATGACATTTCGAAAACCGGCGCGCTGCAGCAGGCTGCACGCGATCATGCTGCGATAGCCGCTTTTGCAATGGACGGCAACCGGCTGGTCATGGTCAATCTCTGGCGGCGATATTTTGAAATTGTCCAGCGGCCACCACGCTGCGCCCTCGATGTGCGCGGCGTTCCATTCAGGTTCGCGCCGCACATCCAGGACTTGAGAAGCCTGAGTCTGGAGACGCCTCTGCAAATCTTGCACCGTGATCTGCGGTATTTCGGCCAGGGCAAATTCAGCCTGCTTCCATGCGGCGATGCCGCCGTTCAAATATCCTGCGACGTTTTCAATGCCTACTCTTGCCAATCGTAGTCGGGCTTCTGACACCTGTTCGGTACTGTCAGCGATCAATGCGGGCCGCGCCGACAAACCTAAAACCGTTCCTGCCCAGGAGGCAAATTGTCCCGACAGTGCAATGTTTATCGATCCGGGCACGTGACCTTGGGCGAACTGATCGCCAGCACGAACATCGAGGGCCACACCGCCTTCGTCTAACATCGATTTCAATTCAGCAGCGGTGATCGCCGGGAGCTCGCCGATGTCCGTGAGCGCGGATGCTCCTTGACGATTAATTTCCGCATCTTGAAGGAAGTACTCGGGACGCGCGGGCAGATTGGTAGTTAACTGCCGAATGAATTCTGCACGGCTCTTGATTTGCAGCGCGTAGTTGGTAAGCCTCTCGGTGCCGATGGTGGAGGAGCGCTCGGCTCGCATGTTGCGTCCGCACAGTGATCCGGCGCCGTGCGCGGGATAGACGAGCACGTCATCCCCGAGCGCCAGCAATTTGTTATGCAAGCTGTCATGCAGCATGCCGGCTAATTCCGCGGGCGTATGCGTCTTCGAGAGATCCGGCCTCCCGACATCGCCGATAAACAGCGTGTCCCCGGTCAACACCGCCCACGGCTGGGGTGACTTTTCCTCATCCACGATTACGAAGCAGATACTTTCAGGCGTATGGCCGGGCGTGTTCAGCGCCTTGATAACCATCTTGCCGACTCGCAACTCGAAACCATCCTGCACATCGACGTGGGCAAAACTGGCGCAGGCGCTGGCCCCGATGTAGATTTTGGCTCCGGTACGAGCGGCCAGCTCTTTGTGCCCGGAAACAAAGTCGGCGTGCAGATGTGTTTCAAAGATGTGGCGGATTTTTACTCCCTGTACCTCCGCAGCTTTGAGGTACATGTCTACGTCGCGCTGCGGATCGACCACCACGGCTTCGCCCTGAGATGCCAAAAGGTAGGAAGCATGCGCTAAACAGCCCAGGTAGAACTGCTCAAAGTGCACGATGGTTGCCTCAGTCGAGAATTTGGGATATTGACCCAGCCCCACACCATAATAACCCTATGCGCCGAACATCTTGAGATTCAACTGGATTGGTATCTATGTACCATGGTACCATCTAGGTATGCCAAAAGACATAATCGAAGTGGAACGCGTACAGACTGGGGTCCGGATCGAAAAACGGATTTTGAAGGTGCTCAAGGCGGTCGCTGAGTTGAAAGATATGACTCTGGGCGATCTGCTGGAAGGGGTGGTGCTACACGCATTCGAAGGAAAAGCACCATTTTCTGCGGAGACACTCAAAGAGATTGAGCAATTCAAGAAAATTTACGGGATGACGTTGAAGGCGTCCGATAGCCACCAACTCAAGGAGCGCCGAAAATGAAGATCTGGTTGCCGATTGTTATAGCTATGGCCGCGCTCGCACTAGTGGCGTTCCATTGCCATCGTCATCGCCGTGCCGCTGTGAGTGCGGCCGTGGTCCACGTGCGCAACGAGTTCGAGTTCACTGCGCACGCGGCTTATCAAATTGTAGCTCCATTGTTTGGTGCGGAGGGGGAACGCGCCTGGTCGGGTGGGCACTGGGACCCACACTTCTTGTATCCGCATCCTGCGGAGGACATTCAGGGCGCCGTGTTCACAATTCGCCACGGACACCGGCAGGCTTATTGGATCAACACAGCTTTCGATAAAAGCGCGCGGCACTTTCAGTATGTTTACGTTATTCCGGAGGCGATGGTCGTGCTTATCGACGTTCGTTTTTCGGAAGTCGACGCGGCCAACACAAAGGTGAATGTAGCTTACGAGCGCACTGCGTTGGATCCCGGTGCCAACGAACACGTGCAAGAGCTCGGCAACCAGGACCGGCAGAGCGGAAAGGAGTGGGGTACGGCGATTAATGATTATCTGGCGACAGGAAAGCGTGGGAATCAGTGAGGTTTCTTGGAAGGCTGTATTTGAACTCGATCGCCCAGCCGCCTCAAGCCTAATTGAAAGCTTGAGGCGGCGAGCGCTCGGTTTTACTTTTTGGTTATAGCTTTGAAACCAACGTTCCCACCGGAGCTCGGCGTGTAACGTCCCACGATTTCCAGCTTGTCGTTGAGTCCATCAGCTCGGCTGACATTGGGGCCGTTTGGATCTGCAACTTCGTAGTACTTGCCCCCGGTAAGCAGCCAGCCATGTTCGTTGCCCGCCGAATCATAGTAAGTGCCATCGATGTCACCCTTCGTGTTCGGAGCAGGCGTATGGACGATCGTGCCGAGTCCACCCGTTGCTGCTGGGTTGTTAATGTTCTTGAACGTGTTCCCGGTCAGGAGGAATGAATCGTAATCGCCGGAGGAGTTAGTTGCGTACACAGTGATCTGGCCAGCGTTATTGATACCCCAAGCCACCGTGAGACTGTCTCCGGGTACATCGATGCTCTGATATGAACCGCCCGCCTTCTTTACGAAACCATGCTGTACAGCACCGGAATCGAAGTATAGGCCGACGACGTCTCCCCGATCGTTAATTCCGGTCACTTCTGTCCCGGTGCCATTGGGGAAATTGATGTCCGTGAATTTTCCCGTGTTCCTGGACCAGGTAAATCCGATTTGCACTCCACTTGAATTGACGCACCAGCCGGCGAGTGTACAGCTGTCATTGATGCCGTAAAACGCGGTGGTGGACGAGCATTTGTTGTAGTCCACGGTGATGGTCCCCTTCCCGAGGAGCATCCCATGCTGCACACCATTGGAATCCACATAGTCTCCGGCAATAGTTCCGAAATTGTTGACCGCATACGAATCGGTCTCTATCGCGGAGTTGCCAGCGTGAACGTCTGAGAAGGTGAAGGTGAGCGGCGGCGCCGCCGCAATACCGACGGCGACGAAGGTTAGAACGAACAATACACCAAGAATCGACCTTTTCACTGTTTGACCTCCTGGAAAAATCGTTGTGACTTGGTCCGGTCGAAATCCAGAATGAACCTGCTCGAGCCGCGGCGGGCGTTGCCGCCACAAGCCTGATGAAAGGCTTGCAGCGGCGAGACGCACAGGTGCAGGGTGCAGAGATTGCTATTTGTAGGTCGCTTTGAAGCCAGTACCGCCAAACGAACCAGAACCGTAACGTCCTACGAGCTCAGACTTGTCATTAAGACCGTCGGCGCGAGTAACTCCGCCCGGATCCACCACATCGTAATATTTTCCTTTGTGGAGCAGCCAGCCCATCTCGGTACCCGCAGTGTTATAGTAGGTGCCGTCGATGTCGCCAACATTGCTTGGAGTATGGACAATCGTGCCTTGGCCTGAAGATGTGCCCGCCTTCGGGTTGTTGATCTTCTTGAAGGTCTTCCCGGTTACGAGGTAAGCATCGAAAACGCCGGCCGAGTTGGTGGCGTATACGGTAATTTGGCCTTTATTGTTGACGCCCCAGGCTACGCTGTTGGTGTCACCCTTCACGTCAACGGTTGTGTACTTGGTGCCTACCTTTACAAAGCCGTGCGTCAAGTTGGCGGAGTCCAGATATAAACCCACAACCCAACCCTTGTCATTGATGCCAGTCGCCTGGGTTCCGTTTGATTTGGGGACATTCACTGCGGTGAATTTTCCCTTGGAGTAGACGAAACCCTCGTCCAGCCCTGTCTTGCTGTTGGTGCACCAGCCGGCAGCTTCGCCCGCGCTATTGATGCCGTAGAAAGAGATTCCACCCGTGCCTGAAATAGCCTCGCACGTCTTGTTATCAACCGTAGTTAACTTGCTTCCGGCGAGAATCATACCGTGCTGGACGCTTTTCGAGTCCACGTAGTCTCCGGCAATGACGCCCTTGTTGTTGACAGCGTACGTGTCGGTTTCGAGCGCCGTTTTGTTGGCATGAACGTCCGTATACGTGAAGGTTAAGGGTGGCGCCGACGCGATGCCTACCGCGACGAACGTGAGAACTAACAGAACACCAAGCATGGACCTTTTCACTGGTTTCTCCTCCTAGAGAAAAT
>DASYOD010000081.1:0-17322 GCA_036008085.1 Terriglobales bacterium | reverse complement strand
CGCGGAATTCCAACATTAGCCTGTCACCACGGCGCGCTCGACTATCGCATGGCGATCAAGGTGAACCATGCCGACACTTATCTCGCCAAAAGTGAAATGGAACTGGATTATTTGAAGCGCGTCTGCCAGTTACCTGCCGAGAAGATTGTCGTCGCGGCACCACCGCCCTCAACCTTACGACGCGCGACTTCGCACTCTTCCCGCCGGCTCGTTTTCTTTACTGAGCCTTATCTCGGCTACGGATGGCGTGCGGACGAAGTCTATCGCGATCTCTTACCGCGTTTGCTTTCTCTCGCTGAAGACTGCGGATTGAGACTTGTTTTCAAGCTTCATCCTTTTGAAA
Source organism: Terriglobales bacterium (assembly GCA_036008085.1). GTDB lineage: Bacteria > Acidobacteriota > Terriglobia > Terriglobales > Acidobacteriaceae > JABDBE01. The sequence goes on along the minus strand of DASYOD010000081.1, from coordinate 16,979 downwards.
GCATAAAGCGACACCGCGAGATGTTGCGTCGACTTGTCCCGGATAATGCGAGCCAGATCGAAGTGCTTGAGGGCGCGCCAACGGAGCAATTGTGGAATAACACGCGGCTGGCGTTGACCGTGCAATCTTCCACCGCCTTGGAGTGCACCGCCTTGGGAATTCCTGTGTTCTTGTGCGCGTGGCTGCGCGATGCCTATACCGGATATGTTCAGCAATACGCGCGATTCGGTGCAGGACACATATTGAAGTCTCCGGAGCAAATTGCAGAGATTCCGCGACTGCTTGCGAATCGTGACAAATCTTTGCGGCAGCGAGCTGGCATTACGGGTATCAGTCCTGATGAATTTGCACAACTGTTGTCGGAGGCTTGTTCACTGCCGCTGGCGAGCAATGCGTGAAAAAGCTGCGCGCGGAAAACTCTGATTCAGCAAGAAACGCAGTAATGAAAACCAAATCGCGAACTCGACCCATCACGATTTTCACACCTTCGTCGGCAGGCGAAGACAACACTAACGCTCAAAATCTTACCGTGAAAGAGATCGTGGCCCGCCTGCCTTCGGAACAATTTCAAGTAATCATGATTTCCGAAGGCAAACCGGATCCCCGGATCGCTTCGCGCAGGAATACGGAGTTGATTCCCTGGACCGAACATTGGAATACTGTGCGGCTCTTGAAGCGCTGCCTTCTACGCAGCCCGGATATCTATTTCTTTCCGCGATATGGTCCTCTTGACCGCGCATTCTTCGACTCAAGAAAGTACCTGGGAAAAAGAACGGCGCTGGTGAGCTACGTTGTGATGATGATGAATGACCTTACCGGAAGAGGCCTGATTGGCCGCTCGATTGTCGAGGCGGACCGACTTTGCGTCAACTCGAGATATGTTGGCGATACGGTACGGGAGAAGTTCGGCCTTGATTCGACCACAATCCATGACGGAGTCGACCGCCGATTTTTCTTCCCGCGTCGGAGGGGTGCGGGGATTCGCGGCTCCAATCCGCTGGCAGTTCTTTATGCCGGCTCTCTGCAACCGCGGAAGCGGGTCGAACTGGTGATTCAGGAAGCCGTGCGCCGGCCAGGGGTGCAGTTTCGTTTAGCCGGGAGTGGCGAAACTGAGAAACGCTGCCGCGCTCTATGTCGGGAACACAATTGTCACAACGTCTTTTTCCTGGGCCGCTTGTCGTCTTCACAACTGGGAGAAGAAATGCGCAAAGCGGATGTCTTCTTTTTCCCAAGCATTCTTGAAGGCCACCCTCAGGTGCTTGGACAAGCTGCTGCTTGTGGCTTACCAGCGGTCGCGATGAATGTTTACCGGCCAGATTACGTAGTGCACGGAGAGACTGGCTTTCTGGCAGGGTTGGATGCTGATTTGTCCGAGAAATTGGACGTTCTGCTACGCGATTCGGAACTGCGGCACTCGATGGCGTCCGCCGCCGCCCGCCATTCACGGAAATTTGATTGGGACCAGATTACCGAGCAATGGATCGAGGTTTTTCAAGATGTAGTTGCGGAACGGCAGGGGGCTTAGCATGCGCAGACTATTTCGCATGCTTATTCGATCGGCCTGGTAGAAAACGTTGCCACTGCATTATGAATGCGAGCACCCAAGTTGCGCCGGATCAGGCTTATCCAACAGCAGTAGGTCTGCCGCGCGTCATCAACAACTCCGTTGCTCTAGTCCTGCTTGACTTGGTGAACAAGGCAATTCCCCTGATCGTGTTTCCGCGAGTTGTACGCATGCTTGGACCTGCGGCCTATGGACAATTGGGCTTCGCCAGCGCAGTCGCTGGATTTTTCGGCTTGCTGGCTTCTCCGGGATTTTCCACGTATGCGCTGCGAGAGGCAGCCAAGAACAGCGACCGTGTTTCATTCCTGGTCAAACATGTTCTTGGAGCGCGGATTGTGTTCGCAGCAGGCACTTACGCGCTACTCGCGGTCTTTACTTTGTTCTTTGCGCCCCACGATGGCCAGACGCGTCTTTTGATCTTGCTCTCCGGTTTGGCTTTCGTGGCTGGCACCCTTGACACACAATGGATTTTTGCCGCTCGCTCGCGAATGTCTATGATCGCGGTGCAGGGCGCGCTGGCACAGCTTGCGTATGCTGGCCTGATTCTCGCGCTGGTTCGCGGCTCCGGCGATGCCTGGATTATTCCGACAGCGACGTTCATCTCCCTGGGCCTGAGCACGCTGTTTATTTGGCTCCCTGCCCGGCGCGAATATCACATTCCCCTACCAGAGATCTCGCCGCAAGCCTGGAAAATGTTCCTGCCGATCTGCCTGGTCATGGGATTCTCCAGCCTGATGTCGATGATCTATGACCAGATCGACGTCGTCATGCTCAAGTATTTTCGAGCCGATCTGGAACTGGGGGCGTATGTGGCGACCTATGCCCTGATGACAATGGCAATGTCTTTCCTCCCGATTCTGAGCCGCGTGTTTCTGCCGCTGCTTTCCGAAACCGCAGGGAGCAGAGGCGATGCGCAGAATAAATATCTGGGTTGGCTGGGTAATGCAACCGTTGGGCTGGCTATGCCGATCGCTGCTGGCGGCTTTATTTTGGCGGCTCCGCTCACGCAGTTCATTTTAGGGAGCCAGTATTCAGGGTCGGGAACCCTGTTTCGCTGGCTCACGCTGACTATTGTTACGGCGACAGCGGCGAGCTATTGTGGTGCGCAGCTCATACCAAATGGCCGGGAAAAGAAATATTTTGTAGCTGTCCTCGCTGGAGCGTTCACGAACGTCGTACTAAACCTGCTCCTTATTCCTAAGTATGGAGCAGTCGCCGCTGCATTCACAACGGCGTTCAGTCAGGGCGTTGTCGCACTGATGAACTATTATTTCGTCCGCGACCTGACCAAGCTGCGTCTGCTAACTGCAGTGGGGATGTCAGTTCCTGCCACTTGTTTTATGGCAGTGAGTCTTGTAGTCGTGCGAATGTTTTTTTCGCTGCATGTCTTGCTACTCGTCATGCTTGGAGCCTTGGCATACGTCGGTCCTTACGCTCTAAGTCTCGTTTTCTTAAATCGGCTTACCGTGCGGAGTGATCTAACGTGAACAGCGCCGAGCTTTCTGCGCAGTGCCGAGTTTCGGAGAGCCCCCCTGTCTTGCGAACACAGCCTTCGAATTTCGGGGGGAGAAGGCCAACAGTTGCGGTTTTGCTTTCGGGTGGAGAAAAGTTCAGCGCATACTACGGCGGTGCTTTGGCGCGCTGGACTTATGAAGTCTACAGCCGGCTCACGAATATAATTGATGTCACGATTTTCGGCGTCCCGACCGAGGACGAAAACCTTTATCCGCTTTCGCATCAAACCAGTCGAATATGGCGCGCTTGCAACCTCGCAAGCCGAATCCCTGTGGCGCGGCGTTACGAGCAGCAACTGTGGCTACGGGCGCTGATGCCGCGGCTTCGAGAATTCGATCTCCTCCACATTCACAATCGACCTCAATGGGTCGCCATTCTGCGCCGCATGGGTTACAGGGGAGCGCTCGTGCTTCATCTGCAGAACGATCATCTTGGCCATTGGCCGTCGCACATGCTGGATGATATGGCGTTGCGGGTTGACCGAGTAGTAGCGTGCAGCAGCTTTCTTCGCGATTGTTTCGCGCTGAGATCTCCAGCTTTGGCGGCTAAGAGCCGAGTTGTATTCAATGGAGTCAACCGGGAATTGTTTTTCCCCAAGGAGGAAATTCGCGAGCGCAAAACTATTTTGTTTGTGGGACGTCTCGATGCCGAGAAGGGCGTGCTGCAACTCATACAAGCCTATGCGCGAATTCTGCAAGCTCACCCTGAGGCTAAGCTGGTCATCGGAGGTACAACCGGTTTCGGAACCCATCAGGAAACAGCCTACGTTCGTAGAGTGCACGAACTGGCCGCCTCTATCGCACAAGCTTTCAAGGGAAAAATTCTGTTTACGGGTTACATTCATCATGACCGCGATTTACCTTCCTGGTTTCAGAAAGCGACTATCTTTACCAGTCCTTCTCTTTTTCAGGAGCCATTCGGGCTGGTAAATGCCGAGGCCATGGCTTGTGCGACCCCAGTGGTTGGCAGTAATAGAGGCGGTATACCCGAAGTTTTAGGCAATACAGGCCGACTTGTCGATCCCGAGGACATAAAGAATTTCGCCGACACTCTTTCCATCTTGCTGGCGCAACCGGCTAAATGTTCTGAACTTGGAGCGACCGCATATGAGCGGTGCCGAAGGATGTTTGACTGGCAGCTGATTGCCAATAATTGGGCGGGCTTGCTGGAAGATGTAGTTCGCCCATCGAATCGACTGGCTCAACTCCGAACCTAATTCGCAATTGCGCGGCCGCTGACGATATGGTTCCTTGGAATGGATGGCAGAGTGCAGATTTGGAGAGAAAACACATCCAGCAATCCGCGTCCTGACGCTCACTCCTTTTTTTCCCACCTCCTCCGACGATGCTGAAGGGTGCTTTATAGCTGAGCCCCTGCGGGAACTGGAGCGGTTCGACTTCAGCCCTTGTGTTGTGGCGGTGCAGCCATTGCATCGCAGCAACGCTCGACTGAATACAGGGACTGCCGCCGCAACCTGGATCCGTTATGCCTCTATCCCGGGTGCCATCGGTCTTGCTTCCGCTGGGAGATTCCTTTATGCGAGTCTGATTTCAAAGGTGCGCAAGCTACACCGCTCCCAACCGATCGACTTGATCCACGCTCATGCTGCTTTGCCCTGCGGCCATGCCGCTATGTTATTGAGTCGGGAACTCGAAATCCCTTTTGTCGTCACAGTCCACGGTCTCGATGCATTCTTTGACAATCAGGTTCGAGGTTACTTGTCCGTCCGCCGCAGCAGGGTTGCTCAATCTGTTTACCGATTGGCATCGCGGGTTATTTGTATCAGCGGCAAGGTGGCGAACAAAGTAGTCGATAATACTGCGGCCCCGTCCAACACGCGGGTAATTTACAACAGTGTCGATGCGAAAATATTTTCTCCTGGACCGATCGATGCTTTGCCGGACACGATTCTCAGTGTCGGCAATCTGATTCCGATCAAAGGCCACGAACTTCTGTTGCGGGCGCTGATGCATGTCCTTCCCAGTCATCCGAATCTCTCATGTGAAATTATCGGTGACGGCCGGGAGCGGAACCGCCTCCTGAAATTAGCGCGTGATTTTAATATCGACGACAGAGTTCACTTTCTGGGGCGGCAAAGTCGAAAGCAGGTCGCAGACGCTATGCGGCGCTGCACGGTCTTCGCACTGCCTAGCCGGTATGAAGGCTTGGGTTGTGTTTACCTTGAGGCGATGGCGACGGGAAAACCTGCCATCGCTTGCCGCGGACAAGGGATCGATGAAATCATCCGGCACGGTCGCAATGGCTGGCTGATTGATCCGGATAGCCTGCCAGAACTGATCGCAGCTCTGACTACCCTGTTGGATAATATCCAGCTTCGCCGTGAGATCGGTGAAGATGCCAGGCGAACCGTTCTCGATCGCTTTACCTTGAGCCATCAGGCGAGTGAACTTGCCGCGGTCTATCTAGAGTGCGTGGCATGAACCGTCGGCTTGTGATTGTCACCGAGCTCATTGCACCCTACCGAATTCCGGTTTTCAACGCGCTGGCTCGGCACAACGGAATTGATCTGCACGTAATCTTTCTCTCACAAGACGATTACAGACAGTGGCCGTGGCACGTTCACAGAGACGAAATCCGGTTTTCCTACGAGGTACTTTCTTCGTGGCGGCGAAGACTGGGCAGGCAGAGCGTTTTGCTTAATTGGGGCGCGGAAAATGCGTTGCGGCGAGCGCGTCCCGATTCTATTGTCTGTGGCGGCTATAACTATGTTGCTTCATGGCAGTCGATGTCATGGGCGCGGCGAAATGGAGTGGCTTTCAGTTTATGGTGCGAGAGTACGAGCAAAGATCTTCGACGAGCGTATCCGTTTGTAGAGTTTTGTAAAAAACAATTCTTGCGGCATTGTGATGCGTTCGTCGTTCCCGGGAAATCGTCGTTCGAGTATTTGAGAGATTCCGGTGTTTCGGAGGAATTGATATTTACGGCGCCAAATGCCGTCGACACGCAATTCTTCAAAACCCGGGCCGAAGTCATCCGCCGGGACGCTACCGCACATCGCGAGGCATTGGGTTTACCTCCGCGTTTTTTTCTCTATGTGGGCCGTCTGGTGGGGGAAAAGGGGATCTTCGATCTGCTCCACGCCTATCGTGCACTGCAGCCCGAGCTCAGAAAAAATGTCGGTCTGGTGTTTGTAGGAGACGGTCCCGAACGCTCCGCACTTCTTCAGCAGGCTGTGGCAACGAATCCCGGGTCTGTTCGCCTCGTCGGCTTTGCCCAACGAGAAGAATTAGCGGCTTATTATGGGCTCGCAGACGTATTTGTATTTCCCACGCACACGGACCCGTGGGGATTGGTTGTCAACGAAGCGATGGCATGCGGTTTACCAGTTATTGCGTCCCACGCCGCAGGCTGCGTGGCCGACCTGGCTGATGACGGATGGAACGGCCGCGTGGTCCCTGTTGGAAGCGTCCAACAATTGGCTTGCGCCATGGAAGACCTTGCTCATGATGCCGACCTGCGTGCGCTCATGGGGCGGCGCAGCAGGGACCGGATTGAGCAATATTCTCCCGAGGCGTGGGCAGCTGGCATGGCCAATGCGGTGGCACAAAGGAGTGAAGCAGCGTGAGCGATCGTATTTCGGCATTCTTGTTTCCACTCGTAGTTCTTATTTCCTGCTTGTGCGCTTTGTACGCCATGGTTCTGCGGCCGGCGTACTTCAGCAATTCCGATGGGCTTGCGACTCTACTGTTCATAGAAGTGCTGGTGGCCGCGATTTGGAATTACCGCGCTCGATTCTTTCCGCTTTTACTGGCTGTGTTTCTCTGGGCTGGCATGGTTCTGCCGTTGAGCGAGGCATGGACCACCGGGCGATGGGTGGTTCTGGCTGTAGGTGCGCTGGCGGGACTGATCATTTATGCGCGCGATCAGCGCTACTCATTCGGGACATTTCATCTGGTGGCATTGTTTTGCGTGATAGCGGCCATGGTATCCGCTGCCGTCTCTGCTTACCCGAGCCTGGCGTTTCTCAAGGGGACGAGCCTGCTGCTTCTTTTTCTTTATGGCTCGACAGGAGCGCGCCTCGCAACTCTGGATAGGACGCCGGTTTTCTTCTCGTCATTATTAATGGGCTGTGAGCTGCTGGTATACGTTTCAGCAATTTTATATTTCATCGTTCGCTCCGAGATCTTCGGCAATCCAAACTCCATGGGCGCTGTGATGGGCGTGGCAGTCATCCCGCTGTTGTTGTGGGGAATCCTTGTGAGCGAACGGCCAACCACTCGCTGGCGCCGTACCCTGGCGTTGGTGCTCGGGTCAATTTTACTCTTCAGCAGTTATGCGCGGGCGGGCATCGCTGCGGCGGCAATCTCGTGTATGTTGCTTTGTCTTTGTTTGCGGCGCTATTGGCTATTGCTGGCTGGAACATGCATTGCTCTGCTGCTTGCGGGGCTTGTCGCTCTCATCGTTCCCTTGCATCAGCAACCCTCTGATTCGTTGACATCTGTATTTGTGTACAAAGGCCATAGTGAAGGTGGTCTTCTCGCCTCCCGGAGATCCATCTGGGACGATACAGTTTCCGCCATCAAGAGCCACCCGTGGCTGGGCAGCGGCTTTGGGACGAGTCCAACGAGCAGCGACCTGGTACGGCAACCCGGAAGCTTCGAATCGCTGCGCGAGGCCACGCGAGAACATGGCAACAGCTATTTGGCAATTACGGAGTGGGTGGGAATGGTTGGAGACATTCCGTTTTTCACGTTAGTTATTTTGATCGCTGTAAATGTTGGACGGGGTTTGTTCCGCACGCGACGGACGGGTAACGCTTCCTCACCTGTGCTTGCGTTGGCAGGTGTGCTCGCAGCTGGATTGGTCCATGCTGCTTTTGAAGATTGGCTCTTCGCGGTCGGTTATTACCTGTGTATATTTTTCTGGAGTCTGGCCTTCATCATGGTCGATGCGCTCCGTCCCGCTACAAATCACGCTTCCTGATAGTACAATTCGGCCAAACTCGGTTCGGAGCGGACACCGCCGTAATCCAAAGGCCGAGCGATGATCAGTCTCAACTGTAAATATGAGGAGGATATGATGCAGTTGCATCTGGACAGCCGCCCGGTTGGCGACGTCCTGGTCATTCAGTGCCAGGAACGAATCGTCGGCGGGAACGGGTCGGCAGCTTCGGATTAGGGATCGCACAGTTCGCTTGTTCTTAGTGCGTGACAAGAAAGTCCGGCGCCAATCCAGTAAACTTCCGCAATATTGCGGGGCGCGGCATCAGCACGATGCTGATACCGACGATGATGGCTATGAGAGATGCTCAAGCACGCGGCGAAATCATCGTCTACGACTTTCTCCCACTCTTTTTCGTGGATCGTAGGGGCACCATCACGCAAACGATTCCTTTTCTCTCGCGGTTTTGGTTCCAGTCTCAGATGATTGATTTCCAGAATTGTTCGTAAGGGTCTCGGGAACGGTGAACCACAGGAATGTAAAAGCGATCAAGGCAATAGCTGCCAAACCTAGAAAGGACGCATGATATCCGAGGTGCTGTATTAATGTCCCGCCGATCGCGTTGCTTGTAGCAGCCCCGATGCCGACCATGGTTGTAAGTACTCCCGCGGCAATATTGAATCGGCCTGTCCCGTGCGTTCTGTCTTTGATAACCAAAATCGAAACAATGCCGAATATGGCGTTCGCAATGCCGTCGAGCGTCTGTATCGCAATCAGCAATCCCGCAGCATGGGTGAGAGTATAGAGTACTCCGCGAACTGGTAGGACTCCGAACCCGAGCAGCAAAAGCGGTTTCCTTCCTTTCGCGGCAGCTCGCTTTCCAATCCAGGCCGCGGTTAGGGTGATGACCACCTGCGTCACAATTATGCAGGCGGACATGAACGGGGCTGCGGCTTTCGGGCTGTCCTTCGAGAGCATTTCCCCCAATTCCGGCAACATGGCTGCGTTGGCTAAATGAAAAAGAAAAGCTGTGACCAGGAAGCAAAGCAAAATTCGATCTGTGAGTAGCGACGACAATCCCTTCGTCTCGGAGTCACAGGCGTTATCACTTGCGCCACGCGCTTGCGCATAGTTGATTTGCTTAGGATCGATGGCGAAGAGCGAGATGGCAGTAGGAATCGCCAGCACCGCGGCGATCACAAACATCGCGCGATACCCGAATTTGTAGCTTACGTAGGCAATCAGTAGCGCAGTGAAAACGTTTCCTGCGGCATTGAACGATTGATTCCTGCCGAACTGTTTGTCGAAAGCGCTCGCTCCGACAATACCGAGAGTGACCGCTGCAACGGTCGGCGCAAGAAAAGCTCCAGCGCTGCCGATAAGGAATTGAGCGGAAAATACGGTTATGGCGCTCAGGTGCCCCATCAGCAGAAACGCGCCGGTCACCAATGCTCCGAGGTTTAGCGCGAGCAAAGCACGCTTGCGACGAGCAGCGTCGATAACCGCACCTGCGGGGGTTTGCATAGCGACACCGACCAACCCGCCGAAGGTCAGGACATAACCCACACGACCCGGATTCCATCCACTAGAAGCGAGATACGCGGCCAAAAATGGCCCAAGACCGGTTTGCACATCGGCAAGGAAAAAGTTCAGCCATTCGAGAGATCGCACAGACCCCTGCTGGTGCCGTTTCCTGGAACTTACTGTGTTTTCTGTCGTCAATCCAACATCGTCTTTTGTTTTCGGCGGCAGCAAAATCAGTAAAAGTCTGTAGATGATTTCTTTTTTTCGGTGATGTGAATCTCATTCTTTGACCTAAGCAGGTTCAATGGCAATTTGAATAGCATCAGATGAAGTCCATAGGATGGATTGCAATGGTAAATCCGTCGTCAGCAAACGATACCGATGTCTTAATCGTCGGCGCTGGCCCAACCGGGTTGGTATTAGCTCTGTGGCTGACGCGCCTGGGCATCAGAGTGCGAATTCTGGACAAGACCGCGGAGCCTGGAACGACATCACGCGCCTTGGCTGTTCAGGCTCGGACTCTGGAGTTTTACGGCCAACTAGGTTTCGCGAATATGCTTGTGGAACAAGGACGCTGGGCCTCTAAGGCGAATATTTGGGTCAATGGTAAACCGGCAGCCCGCGTTGACTTTACGGGCATGGGCACAGGACTCAGTCCGTATCCCTATCCTCTGATTTATCCTCAGGACGAGCACGAACGCTTGCTGGTTGAGCGTTTGAAAGACGTCGGCGTCGCGGTCGAGCGAAATACGGAGATGTTGAGTTTTGATGAGGCTGAAGACCACATAAAAGCCAAGATCAAAAAGCCCGACGGCACTGAGGAAACCTGCACAGCAGTGTATGTGGCTGGATGTGATGGCGCTCGCTCACGGGTGCGCGAGATGCTGGACATCGGGTTCCCCGGCGGGACCTATGAGCATCTGTTTTACGTGGCTGATGTGGAGGCTAGCGGACCGGTGCTGAACGGCGACCTGAACATCGCTCTCGAGCGGTCCGATTTCCTCGTGGTTTTTCGGATGAAAGATGAGGGTCGAGCACGCTTCATAGGCACGGTGCGCGCCTCCAAACAGCCTGACGAAAAACTCACATGGGATGACGTGAATAAGAATGTCATTGAACATTTGCGCACTTCAGTGCGCAGCGTAAATTGGTTTTCGACCTATCACGTGCATCATCGCGTAGCCGACCATTTTTGCAAAGGCCGAGCGTTTCTACTCGGCGATGCAGCCCATATTCATAGCCCTGTCGGAGGTCAGGGAATGAATACGGGCATTGGTGATGCCGTAAATCTGGCGTGGAAACTCGCTGCTGTAATACGCGGGCGAGCCAATTCCTACCTACTCGATAGCTATGAACCCGAGCGCATCGCCTTCGCGCGGAAGTTGGTGGCGACGACCGATCGGGCGTTCACGGCGGTTACGAGCTCTAGCCCGCTCGCGCGGATGATCCGGTTGCGAATTGCCCCTATTCTGGCGGTTTTGATGCTTTCGTTTCGAGCGACGCGGCGGCGTTTGTTCCGCACTATTTCGCAGATAGCTGTGAATTATCGAGGAAGCCGCCTGAGTCAGGGTCGCGCTGGCGCCGTCCATGGCGGTGACCGTTTATCGTGGGTGAAGGTGGATGGTGATGCCGACTGCCCGGACAACTTCGCACCGCTGGCTTCGCTGGATTGGCAGATCCACGTATACGGCGAGGCCACAGCGGAGGTAAGGGCTTTGTGCTCGAAACGAAAACTACCGGTTCATGCCTTTCCCTGGCAATTGCAGATGAAGACGGCGGGCTTGCAGCGCGACGCTCTCTACCTTGTGCGGCCCGATGGCTATATCGCGCTGGCGGATCCACAAGGCAAGGCCACGACAATCGCATCCTACCTCGATGAGCACGGCATTGTTTTGAAATAGAAACGGAATCGCCGGTTCGTCTACTTCCTCTGCCGGGGCCTCGCTAATGAAATTCGAACAGCTTCACTTCGTGAGCGGCAGGCTGACTGTCTTGCCGGTTTGAGCGGACTGGCGAGCCGCCTCCAGAATCTCCGACACGGCCACGTTGGTCTTTAGAGACGAAAGGCTGTTCCCTTCCGCAATCTCTCCGTTTAGCACCGCAGCCATGTAATGCAGCGGATCGTCGTATGGAGGGGCGAGGCTCACTCCGTTCAGCATCTGTCCTTCGGAATCGTTTGCCTTTCGTACTTCGATTCTCTCCGAATCGATGGCCTTTGCATAGCCAGTGCGCCCGTAAACATCCATCTGCTTCAGTGCGAAAGGCCAGTTCCAGGACGCCTGCACGATCGCGACGGTATTTTTATAGTTGAGAATGATTTCCGCCTCATCGTCGACCTTCGGATACAAGCTCGGCTGCAATTGTTTGGTTACTGCACTCACGGACATCGGAGTCTCACCATCCATCAGCCAGGTCATGAGGTTCGGTCCATAGCAGCCGAAATCGAAAAGCGCTCCCGCGCCATTCTGCTTGGGATCAATCAAGAACGACAAGAACTCAGGTGAGACTCCAATTAACTTGGGACCCTGATGGCCGTCGCGAAAAACTGCTTTTACCATCGGCCCCAGCGCATTCTGCTTCAGCAAATGGAAGGCTGCCGTATTGCTTGTGTACCAGGACGTCTCCAGGTTGACGAGCACGTGAATCTTGCCACGTTCGGCAGTGTTCTGAATGGCCAGCGCATCGTTGTAGCTGATGCTCAGCGGCTTTTCCACCATTACGTGAATGCCCAATGCGGCGCACTCCTCAACCACTCGCCGGTGCTCACTCGGGGCGGTGAAAACGAGCACTGCCCGGGGATGCGCTTGCGAAACCATTTCTTGAATACTGTTGAAGTGTAAGCTCGCCGAAAGATGAAAGCGCTGCGCGTATGAATCGAAGAGCTTCTGGTCGGGTTCAACAATCCCGACGAGCTGAACGTCAGGACGATTTAGAATTCCTCCGGCTGGCGTAAGTGCGCCGCCCTTCAAAAAGCCTTCGACATGTCCGTGAACCAGGCCGACAATGCCAACTCTCATCGGGGCATCGGGAGTTGCACCAACAACCGCAGTCGTGTGAACAGCGAGGAAGGTGAGCATCACAAGAATCAATTTCATGTTTCCTTCTTTCGAGAGGCGTAAAGAAGCGGGCGACGTACTGCAGCGTAAACGCATGCATCTCCGAAAAGCAATCCTGACTGCGAAACTTTCAAAGCGGAGGATTACAAACCAGCGGAGTGTGGCGTATGCTTCGAAGTTCTAAGCCATGGTCACTTCGCGTGCCATGCGGAGATAAGAAATATTCAGGAGAACCAACGCTATATGCATTTCTTAACACGTCGCAATTTCATGCGGATTGGCGCAGGCTCCATGGCTGCTGGAGCGGCGGCGAAGATCACGCTGCTCGAACCGGCGGCGCTGTGGGGCGAAGAACAAGGAGTGCCTGCGAGCGATCGGATACGTTTTGCTTCGATCGGAACGGGTACGCGCGGATGTGAATTGCTGGCAGCCTCGCTCGCGGTGCCGGGCGTCGAGTGCGTCGCGGTATGTGACCTTTACGACAGCCGGCACGAAGCGGCTCAGGAGGCGGTACAGCAGCAAGTACCGGCGACGCGCAATTACAAAGAAATTCTCGACCGCAAAGATGTTGATGCCGTGATTGTGGCCGTTCCTGACCATCAGCATCGCCGAATTGTCGTCGACGCCTGCGCCGCCGGCAAGGACGTGTACATTGAAAAACCGATGTCGCACACCGTCGAAGACGGCTTCGCCATGGTGGACGCAGTGCGCAAAGGTAATCGCATTTTGCAGGTTGGCAGCCAGCGCGTGAGTTCTATCGTCTATGAGAAGGCGCGCGAACTCTACGCATCTGGGGCGCTCGGCGACGTGTTCTTCATCGAAGGCTCATCGGATCGCAATTCTCCGAGTGGCGCTTGGGTATATCCGATTCCCCCGGACGCAAGCGAGCAGACCATCGACTGGAATGAGTTTTTGGTGGGCGCGCCTAAGCGGCCGTTTGACGCTGCGCGATTCTTCCGCTGGCGCTGCTTCTCCGACTACGGTGAAGGATTGGCAGGCGATCTGTTCGTGCATCTGCTGTCGGGAATTTATTTCATCACCGGTATCAATGAGGCGCCGAAGCGGGCGCAGTCGAGCGGCGGACTATTTCGCTGGAAGGACGGACGCGACTTTCCAGATGTGATCGAAACTCTCTACGACTATCCGAAGTTTCGTGTGCTGCTGCGCTGCAATCTGAACAATGCTGGCGGTGAGCCGATTAAATTCCACGGAACCAAAGGCACAATGGAAATCATCGGGCAAACGCTGACCTTCACTCCGCAGGATATAAGTCCGAAGCCCGAAACCTATTCAACCAAGGGCTGGCCAGAACGGTTGCGCAAGGAATATCTGGCGCAGTGGGCAGTGGAACATCCGCAACCGGGGCCGCTCGATTACCAGGTGGAGGAAGCGGAAACGTTCTCAGCGCCAGCTGGGTACAGCGATGTTTCGGCTCACGAAGCGAATTTCTTCAACGCAGTTCGAACCCGAAAGCCAACCGTCGAGAACGAGGAATTCGGCAATCATGCGGCGATCGGCTGTCACTTGGCCAATTACGCGTATTTCAAGAACACGATTGCGATCTGGGACGCTACGGCGAAGACAATTCGCGGCTAAGCGCACCAGAGGGTGGATAAATCGAGGGATATTATGCATGGAATTTCGAGAAGAGCTTTTTTGAAGAGCGCCTCGGCATCGGCCGCATGCGCCGCATTATGGAATGCCATACCTCAGCTCATGGCCTATCCTCTCGGCCTACCACTCGGATTGCAACTGTACGCGGTGCGAGACTTGCTGCCTAAAGACTATGAAGGAACGCTGCGGAAGTTGGGTGCGATAGGCTATCGCGAAGTGGAGGCCGCGGGCTTCTTCGATCACTCTCCGAGCCAGGTAAAGCAGGCCATGGATCACGCGGGTCTGCGCTGTGTGAGCGCCCACTATGCCATGAAGGACCTGCAGCCGAAGCTGGACGAAACAATTCAGTTCGGAAAAGATTTGGGACTCAAGTACATTGTCTGCGCGTCACCGATGTTAAAGGATCCGTCGCGCATGAAGGACGCCTCGTCTCGGGCGGCGAGAGAAGCAATGACGCTCGACGATTGGCGATGGAATGCCGAGCAATTCAATCACATTGGAGAGCGCATGAACACGGCAGGCATCCGCTTCGCATACCACAATCACATGACCGAATTCCGCACCGAAAACGGCGTGATGTTCTACGACGAACTGTTGCGCCTGACCGATCCCAAGAAAGTGACGCTGGAACTGGATTGCGGCTGGATGGTGCTCGGAGGCAAGAAACCGGCGGATTATTTGACACGTTATCCCTCTCGTTTTTCCCTGCTGCACGTGAAGGATTTCAAGCTGACAGGATTTACGCCGGGATCAACGCCTCCGCCTTCGACGGAACTGGGACGAGGCAACATCGATTATCGTCCGATTTTCGAAGCGGCAAAGAAGGCTAACATCGAGCACGCCTTTGTGGAGCAGGAAGAGTTTGATATGCCGCTGATGGAAGCGCTGAAAGTCGACGTGGATTATATGCATGCCCTGAAAGTGTAGGTGCGCGAATTGTCGCGTCGCGAGCCGCGGCGTTTGCTGCTTACCACAGAGTCACACAGAAATCCTTAGGTTTTCTGTCTCACAAGTCTTCTCTGTGTCTCTGTGTCTCTGTGTCTCTGTGTTATTAAGTGGGTTTCCTAACGCAGCATACTCCTGATCGTGAAGTCCAAACCCACCATCAGGACGGCTGATGCGGGGATCACCAGCAGAGCTTTCTTCAACCGCCGCGGGTCGCCACCGGCGATGACTCCGATAATTCGCGAACTGACGGCGAGGCCAATCCATCCACAAGTAATAACGAAACCGATCGCAGTACCGGTCATGCGGGGGAAGGCATCACCGACGATAGCGATCGTAGTCGGGAAGACCGGCGCCATCGAGAGACCGGCCAGAAAAACCAGCACGAAAGCGGCGGCTGGGCGGCTGGTCTGGAGCATAAGAAAAGTCGTGACCGCCATCGCTAGAGATCCGGCCAGGGTGACGGTGATGGCGGGCACCTGGCTGAGAATTGGCAATACAGCGGCGCGGCCTGTCAGCAGGCCGAGCGCGAATCCTAACGAAAGAATGTTGAGCGCTTGCGACTCGGGAACTCCTTGCGCAATGAGGTGGCGAGGCAACCAGTTCCAGATGCCAACCTCGCAGCTGATGTAAAGAAAGAGGAAGAGTCCGATCAGAAAGAGCAACGGACGTCCGAGTAAAGGAGCCGCATCCGCGAGAACAAACCCGTTGCCGTTGGGCCCGGGCATTTTGACAAAAGCTTGAAGGACGAGCGTGACGACGGTGAGCGCCGTGATGGTGTAGCAGAGGCGGACCCAGTTGCGGCCGAAAAAATTCGCGGCGATGAACGGCGTGGCCAGCGCACCCAGTCCGAAGAAAAGATTGACCAGGTTTAGCGCGGTGCCACGATGCGCCTGGCTCACATCGCTAACCAGAGAATTCGCGGCAGTTACCACGATGCCGCCGCCCACTCCGAGCAGAAATAACAGGAGCAGAATGCTGCGATACCCCGGCGAGCGCGGGAGAGCGAAAAGCGCGATCGCAATAAGTGCGAGGCCGAGTAGCAGGCCAAGCTTTTTGCCTTCATTGTCGAGCAACGGGCCGACGCCGAGCGAGGCAACGATTAGCCCCAGCGCTTGCGCAAAGGCAATGGTCCCGTTCTGACTGGGCGAGAGGTGAAAACGATCAGACAGATCGGGCAGGATGGTTCCCAACATGGCAGCGATCATTCCGTAAATAAAGATGGCGACAATAGCAGCGAGCATCAACACGCGGCAGGGTTCCTTTCAGTGGGCAGTGTCATGTGTGGGAACATTGACCCAGCCTCTGCTCCGATGACTCTGAAGTGTAGCGTCGAGGATAGCGATTTGCCACAGCCCATCGGCAAACTGCGGATATTCGGGCTCAGTCCGCGGTGAGGCGATCGAGGCGTAGAAGCGGCGGAAGAGTTGCTTGAATGTGTCGTCGTAGCCTTCGCTGTGTCCGCCGGGAAGATCGGCGTAGCTGCGTGCCCCAGACCTGAGCAAGGATGGATCCTTAATCAAGATCTCATTTCCAGTGTCGCGATGACCCACCCAAAGTTCGTCGGGGCGCTCCTGGTTCCATGCGACCGAACATTTTGTGCCGTAGACCTCAATGCTGAGCCGGTTCTTACGCCCGGCGGAAACCTGACTGGCGGTGACGCTGCCTCGCGTGCGCTCGCCCATGCGGAACAGAACTGCTCCGAAGTCTTCTGTATCGACGGCGGTTTCAATATAGTCTTCCGCGCTGAGAATTTTGTTAGCAAAAGTCTCGACTGAATGTTTCGGCTGCTTACGTATCGTGTGGAAAGTTTGGAGATCGGCACTGAGAGAGGTCACTCGCAGGCCGCTGACGTGCTC
>DASYOD010000080.1:0-3592 GCA_036008085.1 Terriglobales bacterium | reverse complement strand
AAACAGCACTACAAGTTTGACTATGTGCGGCGCGAGTTCCTTGGCGAAGTGCGCTGCCTGGTGTTCGACGTCTCCCCTCAGGAAAAGTCGGGCAAGGGGCGGTTCCTCGGGCGCATCTGGGTCGAGGATCAAGACTACAACATCGTGCGTTTCAACGGCGCGTACAGCGGCGGGGGACACTCGAGCTGGTACTTCCACTTCGATAGCTGGCGAACCAACGTGCAGCCGGGCATGTGGATGCCATCGTTTATCTACAGCGAAGAAAAAGATCTGCACTATGCAATGAGCAAGAAACTGGACTTCAAGGCGCAGACGCGGCTGTGGGGATATAACCTCGGCCATGCGCAGCAAGAGCAA
The DNA here is from genome assembly GCA_036008085.1 of Terriglobales bacterium. Classification (GTDB taxonomy): domain Bacteria; phylum Acidobacteriota; class Terriglobia; order Terriglobales; family Acidobacteriaceae; genus JABDBE01. Next base: position 3,235 of record DASYOD010000080.1, on the reverse strand, counting down.
GAGCTCAGCAAGATTCTAGTCGAGACGCCAGTGCAGGACGATACGAAGACATCCAATGACTTGACGCCTATCCAGGCACAGCGCTCATGGGACCACCAGGCCGAAGACAACGTGATCGACCGTCTTGAGCGCATCGGATTGATTGCGCCAAAGGGCGAAGTCGACAAGGTCCTAGAGACCGTCGTGAACAACCTCGAGGTGACGAACAATGTGGACGTCGAACCGGAAGTGCGCTGCCGCGTGATGATGACTTCAACGCTGGAATCTTACACCCTCGGCCACACCATCGTGATCAGCCGCGGATTGATCGACGTGCTGCCGGATGAGGCCAGCCTCGCAACAATTATTGCTCACGAGTTGAGCCACGTTATTCTTGGCCACCGGATGGACTCGAACTTCGCCTTCTTTGACCAGTTGTTGGTCGACGACAAGGAAACCTTCCGCCACTTTGGTTTTGCGCGGACGCCGGACGAAGAAAACGCCGCCAACGCAGAAGCCATCAAGCTGCTGAACAATTCTCCGTACAAGAATCAGCTTGGGAACGCGGGCCTATTCCTTTCGGCACTCGCGGCGCGCCAGAAGGAAATTCCAAACCTGGTCAGCGCACACTTGGGTAACCGCGTGCCGGTGATCGGCGATCTTAAGTCATCGACTCCGGTGGACCCGAAGCAGAATCCGCAGATGATCGCGGCATTGCCGATTGGCGGCCGCGTAAAGCTGGACCCCTGGAACGACAATCTCTCGTTAATCAAGAGCAAACCAGTGGGCACTGTCGCCGAGCGCGAGAAAATGCCGTTCGAAGTGACGCCCTTCATGCCTTACCTGACGCGTTTTGGCAGCGACTCAGGCAAACCGATCGCAGCCAGCGCTGTCACGCAAGGTGATCCGAAAGCCGGCGACGCGCCAAACAAACCAAACCAGTAAATCTTAAAACTGGAAAAATTCGGTCCGGTGAAGATACCTTCACCGGGCCGTTTTTTCTTTGAATAGGGACTACTTTTCGGGTGCGAGGTTCTGCATCAGCTTGTAGTTGAATTCCAAACCATCGTAAAAATCCTGGACTCTTACGCGCTCGTCCTGGCCGTGCGCCCGGCGATTGTCGATGTCCAGGAACACGCCGGCGATGCCGTAGGTGGGAATCCCCGCCATGCGCAAAAATCGGCCGTCTGAGGCGCCGGTGTCCATCACAGGCATGATGGGGAGCTGGCCCCAGATGCTGGCAGATGCATTTTCGACGGCTTTCATGAGGTCCGGCCGAAGCGGAGATGGCGGCACCAGTTCCGGCGGGACAAGATTGCCGTCCGCATCGCGCTGCTCGACGAAGTTCACCCTGATCTGGGGGTCGTCCACGACCTTGATCAAAGTTTCTTTGATTTTGTTCGGATCTTCGCCCGGCAGGATGCGGCAATTTACATTGGCGCGGGCAGTTTGGGGCAATGCGTTCGGAGCGTGGCCGCCGGAAAGCATGGTGGCCACGCAAGTGGTGCGAAGAATCGCGTTATAAAATTCGTTTTCTGAGAGCCGCACCAGCACTGCGACATCTGGGGAAGGGTTCGCCGCGGCTTTCATATCCTTTGCTAGCGGACCGCCTTCGATGGCGGCGCTTTTTTCCAGCATAGAACGGGTAATTTCATTCAACTCCACGGGAAAATTGAATTTTGACAGTCGCGTGAGTCCTTCAGACAAATGATATATGGCATTGTCGCGCGTTGGGCGGGAACTGTGCCCTCCGGGATTTTTCACCTCCAACTGAAAGTCGACGTACACTTTTTCACTGGCCTGCACAGCGCCGTATATTTTCTTGCCCTTGTCGCTCATAAAATCGCCACCATCGAGATTTACGCAGTACTCCGCCTCAATCCAATCGCGATGATGCTTGAGCAGCCATTCCACACCATTAGAGTTGCCGCCCTCCTCGTCAGCCGTAAGCGCAAGGATCAGATCGCGATTGGGTGCGAGGCCCGTTTTTTTCATGCGGATAAAATTTGTCACGAGGATAGCTGCGCCGTCTTTGATGTCCACGGTTCCACGGCCATAGAAATAGCCGTCCTTTTCGACAAATTGAAAGGGATCGGTGGTCCAGTCTTCGCGGCGCGCTTCGACGACGTCCAAATGGGCCAGGAACAAGATTGGTTTCTGTTGGCCGGTTCCATGCAAGCGCGCTACTAGATTTTTCTTGCGGTCATTGGGCCCGGCCACGATGACATCTTGCTCCGAAAAGCCGGCATCGTGCAGGCGCTTGGCCAGAGCCTCAGCGGCGGTGGTCACGTTGCCAACGGAATCCGTCGTATTGATTTCGATCAGCTGCTTGAAGATCTCGCGCGATTGCTGTCTGGTATCCTCCTGCCCTTGCGCGAAACTGAACGGCGCAAGACTCAAGAGCATGCCGAGCAGCATCATCCGGTTATTCCTTTTAGGCATTCATAGCTCCTTGCGAAAAACGCGCTTTGCCAGCGTAACGGTCGCATCGCAGGTGCGTCAAACAGTTTGCGGGCGCGAAATCTAGAAACTATCGCGGCAGGTTGCCTCGCGCCTGACGCATTTCATAGACTGGCTAGGTAGCTACGACGGGAGGATGACGTGACATCAACAAAGAAGCGCATGATGCAGATTGCTTTTGGCGCAGGATTGTTTATTGCAGGAATCGCAGCGGGTTCGCTGCATGCCAGGAGTGTGGCGGGGCAAAACCGGTTCGGCCAGCCGAAAACCGTGCTGCATGTCGTGATTTACAAGTTTAAGGACGCCACCTCGAATAACGATCGCGAGAATGCCATCAATGGAATCAAAGAGATGGCCGGCAAGATTCCCGGCATCAAAAATGTGTGGCTGAAGACGGAACGCAACCAAATTAAGGATTTCAGCGGCATCTACGCCATCGAATTCACGAGCGCAGAAGCTGCCGCCGATTATGCCGAGAGCCCGATTCACGAAGCATGGTCCAAAAAATGGCAGGAGTTGCGAGAGAACAGCCTCTCGTTCCAGATTTCGAATCCATAAGGTTCCGCCAACCGCGTTCGAGGCTAGGGGGCGACGCGGGTCATGCTTGGCGGACAATTCCGAACCTGCGCCGGAAGACGGCGTCCACCATCCTGTCTGACAACAGCCGCTTGCACCATTTCGCGACGACCGCTAACCCGGTGACGAGGTAACGAATTTTCGGATTCGGCGCTTCTATCGCCTGCAGAACAATACGCGCGCAATCTTCTGGAGTGGTTTTCGATTTGGCGCGAGCGCC
>DASYOD010000079.1:0-40178 GCA_036008085.1 Terriglobales bacterium | reverse complement strand
GAAATCACGCGTGGCCGTGCATTCGTGTTGTTCACCAGTTATGCGCAGATGAACGATGTCTACCAGCGCTTGCTTGGCGAACTCGATTTCCCTATGCTGCTGCAAGGCGACGCGCCGAAAGGCGCGCTGCTCGAGGAGTTTCGCCTGACTCCAAATGCCGTCCTGTTCGCAACTTCATCGTTCTGGCAGGGCGTCGATGTGCAGGGAGAGCAGCTTAGTTGCGTGATCATCGACCGTCTGCCCTTCGCAGTTCCTAGCGATCCCGTGGTTGCGGCCCGAGTGAAGTCCATCGATGCCGAGGGCGGCAACGCCTTCTTCCAGTATCAGGTACCGGCGGCGGTAATCACCTTGAAACAGGGCTTCGGACGACTCATTCGCTCGCTACACGATCGCGGCCTGCTCGCGCTCCTGGATAACCGGATCTTGAAAAAGCAATACGGACGGGTGTTTGTTGAAAGCTTGCCGAATTATCGCAAGACCACGGACTTGGCAGCGGTTGCGGAGTGGTTCGGCGCAGCGCAAAAGATTTAGGGAACATGTGATCAGTCGGCAACGGAGACCCAGACGTCTTTTTGGCGACAGCGCCCTCCTCGAATAGCGACGTGACTCAGCCAAAGAGTTTCATCCCGGCAGCGCCGGCGGCATTCCGGTCGAAGGTAACGGTGTATTGGCATTCAGCCGCGTGGCCGCACCGCTCAATCAGGCAATCGGCAAAGTCGGCGCGACTGGCGCTGAATTTCCGCAATGCTTGAAAGACGACTTCAGCTCGCTCAATCACCAGTTCTTTGCTTCGCAGTAAATTCTCTAGGACCTGTTCGATTTCGTTCTTCCTGAAACGGTAAGAAACCTCCAACACCCAAACCAATTCCACAAGGACGATCAGGGAAAGAAATCCGGGTGCATCCGCGGAGAGCGAATCCATAACCCTCACCGCTGCGGCCATCTGGGCGGGTCGTCATGAGTAAGATAGCGGACAATAACATTAGTGTCGAGGCCGATCATCTTCAGGCCGATCACCGCGACCCAGATGCGCGCCTGGCGATGGCGGCGTTCATCTCTTCAATCGATACTGGCTTGCTTCGCTTGCCTTGGAACAGCCCTTTCAGTTCCCGCACCGAGCGGGTGGCGGCAACGATGGCAATTGACCTTTTCCCTGCTCCACGAATTCCACGTGATCTCCGGCCTCCAACGTTTTCTCACGATACAATTGCAGATTACAAGCCAGAACAATCAGACACTTCCCGAACCACCCGCTTTCTGTGGCTCGACTCGGCATCAAACAATATGAAAGGGTACTGGATGCTCAAAAAAGCAGGATTCGTAACTGCAGCTTTCTTTCTCTTTACTTTGGCGGCCCTCGGCCAGGACAAAGGCCATTTCGACGCGAGTTTTAACGGCGCGCTTGTTCTCACTCGTTCTTCGAGCGGAAACGGGATTCAACAAAGCGCGACGGTTGGCTCGAATTATTTCGGAACTTTCCGCTTCAAGTTCAAGCCTAAACACTCGCTCCTCTTCAACATTGGCAGCGCCAGGAACTCTCAGATTTATCAAACAAACTTTGACTTTCACGTGTTGACGAAAACGACCGAGTACAGCGGCGCGTATATGTACACCTTGTTTGACAAGCGCAAATTCCAGCCGTTCGTGCTCATAGGTGCCGGCGCGCTTAGTTTCAATCCGCAGAGTACATGGTTGTTTCTGCCAGATTTTGTTCCCGGCGTCCCCAATCGTGTGCAGGCGGTGCTGAATACCAGCAAACAGACACAACTGATGTATCTATACGGGGGCGGATTCGATTATCGCCTGCCCTGGAAATTCGCCTTGCGGGTGCAGTATCGCGGCTTGATCTACAACGCCCCAAGTTTTAACGTGAATGCTGCTCTCACCCAAGGGTCCGTAAATCTGTCCACAGGAAGCAAAGGCTACATGTCCGAGCCTTCGATCGGGCTGGTTTTCAAGTTCTGAAAAGTCACGGATCTTTGCGGATTTACACGGATGACGATATCCCTGTAATCCGTGGCTGCTCTTTAGGAATTCAGGGCCGCCTTGCGTAGTTTACGGCTTTCCGCCAGCAAGGCCATAGAATGCATCAGATTTTGCAAGGTGACAATACCAATCAGATGTTCGTCTTCGACCACCGGAATAATGCTGAGATTGCGGGCAGTCAATTTCCGGAATGCAGAGGCCAAAGACTCCTTCTTTTGCGCCACTTCAAAGATGCGGTTCATCACCGCCTGTACGTAGCCGTTTCCTTCCGCGCGCAACGCCTGCAGGATTTTCTGTTTCGAGATAACGCCCACCATGTCGCTGCCGCGAATGACGGGGAAATCATCCTGAAGTGAATGCACAGCTTTCTCTAATGCATCTTCCAAAGTATCAGCGGGAGACAGGGTTGCGAAGTCGGTCAGCATGATATCTTCCAGCCGCACGGTTTCGAGCACCGACTGAAATACGGCCGAGCGCTCCTCTAGTTGCGCCGCAATGAAAAGGAAGAACCCAATCATGGTAAGCCCGACATAAGACGGCCAAACAATGCCCACCAGCATGAACATAGTTGCAAAGGCCTGGCCAATGGAAACCGCGCGCCGCGTGGCTCGAACTGGATCCATGGTGCGACTGAAGACGGCTCGCAGCACCCGGCCTCCGTCCATCGGATATGCGGGAAGCAGGTTGAGAAGAGCCAACCCCACGTTCGACCACACAAGGCTGCGACCCAGGTTCCCGGAATAAACGTACGGCGTCGCGAAAAGATGAACCTGAGGAGCGAAAGCAAGCAAAATGCCCGCTGCGATTGCAGCAATAAGAATATTGACCAAAGGTCCGGCCATAGCGATTCGGATATCCCGCTTCCAGGTGAGAACGCCGGGCTCCAAAGGACGCTGCGTTTCGTCGAGCAGGGTAACTTCACCGATGGGCAGCAGGATAATAGCTTTGGCAGGAACTCCGGCGCGCATGCCGACCAGCGCTTGCGCCAAGGCATGCAATACAACACTGGCGAGAATAATTCCCACCAGGGCCAGGCCACGTCCAGGATTGGCGGGCCCATGCGTAGTTGACTCAGTGAGCCAAACGAAAATGAGTAGAAAGAAGAACGTCAGATGGATCCGAAGTTCGACTCCGAATATCCGACCCGCCGGAATGGACCAATTCCTCATGCGACCTCAACACCCTCCTCTCTTATTCTATATAGTTAGACGCCGCAGCGGGTGCGCGAGATGCGAGGCCAGTAATCGAAAGTACTGTAATGGCTGGATAGCCCGAGCGCCTGTCGCGTGATCAGTGATGAGAGTGATCGCAGGAAAATATCGGAGCCGACGGTTGCAGTCATTGCCTGGGCTGGAACTTCGTCCCACCGCAGATCGCTTGCGCGAAACCTTATTTAACGTGCTTGCAGCGGGAAATCCAATGGCCCTAGAGGGAACGGTTTGGGTCGACCTATACGCGGGGACCGGTGCAGTCGGAATTGAAGCCATCAGCCGTGGCGCAAGCATGGTTCATTTTGTGGAATCCTCTGAAGGCGCAGTACGCCTCATTAGAAACAACCTGGCATCATTGGGAATAGGAACAGGGTTTGAAATCATCAAGCAGGATTCGCTTCGTGCCCTCCGAGCACTGGCGTCTAACGCAGATTTTATTTTTCTTGATCCTCCCTACGAGATGGAAGAAGCCTATCAGCGGGCGCTGGAAAAGCTCTCCACATCGGGCTTGCTAAGAAATGAAAGTATCGTCATCGCCGAACATCAGAAAAAGTTTGACCCAGGAGAGGCTTTTGGACCGCTGCGTCGATATCGGAAGTTAGTGCAAGGTGATGCGGTTCTCAGTTTCTATCGGCTCGCTTTAACTTGAACCCACTTGATGTCATCCCGGGCGAAGTGGTGTACCGGCGACCTTGAGCTCTGCGGTAAGAGCATCACATCAAGATTTCTTTAGTGTGTCTCACAATCGGATGCTGCATCTCCTGCAGATCATTCTTTACCTGGTTCAGGCCGTAAACACACTGCTCGAAATGGCTCGACAAGCTGGCGAACAACGGGGCAACCTTCTCGTATTCAAAGTGCTCGAACTTGGAGACGATGTAATAACTCTCTTTTCCGGCTTTGATCCAATCCAAAAAGTTTTCCGTGCGGTTGCGGCGCAAGCGGTGATGGTTGATGCTTTCCGGAAACATGCCGGCAAAGAAAAGCGTGTAGTCTCCGATATGCTTGCGCACCTGGCGCTCGCGATCAAAAGAGGGCGCTGGTCCATACACGGGGTTCGATTCGATCAGCATCTCACCCACATCGGTAATGGGCTGGTCTTCGCCGTTGCGAATCTTGAACAACTGTTCTACTTCGCAGAACTCGGCCATCAGATGCGCGACGTAGTTGACGATTTGCGGATCGCGAATCCCAATTTCCTCGGCATAGTGTCGGCCCACGAGCTCGATGAACAGTTGTTGCAGCGGATGCGTCTCCGGAATCATTCGCTAGCCCCCTCGAAACCCGCTACCGCAGCGGGTTCTTCTGCTGCGCGATTTTTATCGCGTCTGCTTTGAAAACGCAAGTAACTTTTGTAAGTCATCGTCGTCTTCCTCTTAATTAGAGTACGCGTCGCTGTGCAAAGGTTTCTCCTTACGACTTGTTGGCACACTCGAGACTCCGCTGCTAATCGGCGCAGCCCTGCGATTACAATATCGGCGAGAGAGGCATTCGACTCTATGCGACGCCAGAACATTTCCAGCGGCACTCCATGGGAACCAATCGTGGGTTACTCCCGAGCAGTCAAAATAGGGTCTTACGTGCATGTCTCTGGGACCACTGCGACCGACGCGAACGGCAAGATCGTGGGCGTCGGCGACCCTTATGCCCAAGCGGTACAGACTCTGAGGAACATTGAAACAGCCTTGCAGAAAGCTGGGGCTACATTGAAGCATGTAGTGCGCACGCGCATATTCGTGATCAACATTGCTGATTGGGAAAAGATCGGTAAAGCACACGGCGAATTCTTTCGCGATATTCGTCCGGCGACGTCCATGGTGCAGGTAAGCGCCCTGATTTCCCCTGAGATGCTGGTGGAGATCGAAGCAGATGCTATGATCGGCGACTCGCAGGCGTAGAATGCGCTGGACCTGTAACGGTTCATTTCAAAATCGGTGGAGCATGCGAATGAAAAACTGTTGGTGGATCGTTTTCGCGATTGTGATTTGTTGCAACGCCCAGGAAAACAATTCCAGCCCGGTATTACACGCTTTTACCATCATTCGCGCCGGCACACTCATTGACGGCAAGTCCGACGTTGCCCGCCACAACCAGGTCATCATTCTCCGCGGCAACCGCGTCGAAAGCGTTTCGGACGCTGCCTCCGCGAAAATTCCCGCCGTCGCAACTGTTATCGATCTCTCCCACGCCACCGTGCTACCCGGATTGATCGATGCGCATACTCACATCTTTCTGCAAGGCGAGGAGCCCGCGCAGGGCGGATACGACGTGAACATTCTCAAGTATCCGCTGGCATTGCGTGCGGCGCGCGCAACAGTTTCCGTGCGCCGCGCGCTGGAGCAAGGTTTCACCACGTTGCGCGATCTCGAGACCGAAGGCGCGGGTTATGGCGACGTCGGTATCAAAGCGGCCATCGAGGGCGGATACATTCCCGGCCCCCGGTTATTCATTTCAACTCGCGCAATTTCCACAACCGGAGGTTATCCACTCGAAGGCTACGCGCCCGAACTCGACATGCCCACCGGTGCGCAGTTAATCGACGGTCCGGTCGAGGCTCGTAAAGCGGCTCGTGAGCAACTGTCACACGGCGCCGACTGGATCAAGGTTTACATGACCCACCGTTCGTGGGTGGGAAAAAATGGCGAACTGGTTTCGCAGCCGACCCTGACGGTCGAAGAACTGAAAGCCATCGTCGACGAAACTCATGGCTGGGGGAAAAAAGTCGCTTGCCACGCCTATGGCGGAATTGGATTGCATCGCGCCCTCGACGGTGGTTGCGACTCCATTGAGCATGGGCTCGATCTCGACGACGCTGCGATTGCGCAGATGCTCAAGCAGGGTACATGGTACTGTCCCACGCTGAGCGCCTATTACCACGACTGGGCTCCGGCGGATACTCCCGAAGGTGAGCGTGATCGAAAACGCGCAGCGGTGCATGAAGTCTCATTCCCGAAAGCTTTGCATGCGGGCGTGAAGATTGTGTTCGGTACCGATATCGGCGGCATTCCGTGGAGCGAGCCCATCGCCCAGGAATTTCCTCACATGGTCGACCTCGGCATGTCTCCTATGGATGCCATCAAAAGCGCGACTTCGCGTGCTGCTGAGATGCTCGACATGCAAGGCCAAATCGGCGTTGTCGCTCCCGGAGCCTATGCGGACATCATCGGTGTGATGGAAGATCCCGTGCGTGACATCAAATCGCTGCAGAACGTCCAGTTCGTCATGAAAGATGGCAAGATTTTCCGTAATGAAATTAAGTAATCGGGGCCTGCCAATTTTTGGGTAATTAATACACTTGACAGCCGCCTCGCATACGTCATAATGCCCCAATCCTTTCGTCCGCCCCTGCATTCAGGAAGCGGGGTGCGAATTTGTGGTTTACGGCAGAGGTGGGTATGAATGTACTGAATCTATGTGATCCGGAAGCAGCGGCGGTTCCAGTTGAAGCGACAGTGGCGGATGCGATCCGTAAGATGCTTGACTTCCACGTAGGAGCCGTTGCAATCGTTGACAGTGAGCGGCGAGTGGCCGGAATCTTCACCGAACGCGACGTGTTGCGCAAGTTCTCTTTGAGCGGACGCGATCCCGCCGAGACGCCAGTTCTTGAGCTGATGACCACTCCGGTTGAGCTAGCCACTTTGCAGACCAGTCCGGATGAAGCGTTGGTCACGATGGTCGAACGCCATTTCCGCCATCTTCCTATCGTCGACAACAATGGCAGACTCCTGGGCATGCTCTCAATTCGCAACGTACTGGAATGGCGGATTGATGATTTGAACCGCGCGGTAGGATCGCTCGAACAGTACGTCAGCAACGACGCCCCCGGCGGAGATTAGAAGGTCGGGGCGGTTAACTACGCGCCTGAAAGATCTGGAGTCTCCACTACGCGGCGGGGTGACGTAGATAAGGACACAAAGTTGCCCTTCGGCTCAGAATCAACGCCGCCGGAGTGGTTGGATTTTCCCGGCCTCGATAGCTATCCCCGTCAATAGAAGCCGGACGGCGCGACGCGCCAAAAACTACAGGCGCAATTCGTCCACACTACAGACATCCGGGTATTGTCCGAGGCCGAATCTTCGGCATCTAAGCCCACGGCTTGTGAAACTTCGCCTTAGGAGTGCTTATGCTTCGTCACACCTCTGGGTTGGCTCTGGTCCTTACCTGCATGGCGCTCGCCGTGCCCGCCGTTTTCTCCCAAGCAGTCAGTTTTACCACCTTCTCGAGTCCCTATTTCGATTCCATCCACGCTGATTTCAATTCCGATGGCCGCGAGGACTTCATCAATTCCGCGGGCTGTTCCAGCTCAAGTTTCGGCCTTGCACTGTCCACAGGGGACGGCACTTATGCTCCCCCGGTGTGCTACACGCTGCCCAATGGAACCCCAGACTATTTTGCTATCGGTGACTTCAATGGGGACGGCAATGCCGATCTGATCGTCAGTAACCAAACAAATACATTTTATGAGTATCTGGGGAGCGGGTCTGGCGCGCTGCGGTTCTACAGGAGTTTTACGGCGCCGACCGGCGTGCTTACACTCGCGGCCGCCGACGTGAATCATGACGGCAAGATTGATCTGCTGTTCTGGGGCGGGGATAACAACCTTTGGGTCTGGTTCGGCAACGCAGATGGCACCTTCACGCCGGGCCCCGCTACGGCCATGAGTGCCGGGGGCTATCTCGCGGTGGGCGACTTTGACGGCGACGGCAAAGCCGACATTCTCAGCATATACGGCGACGAAGGCGGCACGTTTTATCAAGTTTTCTACGGCGATGGAACCGGTCACTTCCAAGCGTCCAAACTTTGGGTCGATGACGTGGATTATGCGGTCTATGATTTGAACGGTGATGGGAGGTCGGACCTCGTCGGGCAACCGTTCGACTTCTCGATTAATGGCAACACCTACTACAACAAGATAAGAGTCCTTTACGGCAATGCGAATCGGACCTTTCGCGAAAGGGAGCTCACCACTGCCAACTGCGATGCTTGGGGCTTCCCGCCTGCCGTTGCAGATCTCAACGGCGATGGGATCAACGATATTGCCGCAGTCGAAGCTTCCGACTGCAAGGGAGACGGGCCTGATACTTTCAATGTGCTGCTGGGCAATGGCAATGGCACATATCAGCACGAGCAAGTTGTCTACACCGGCAGCGGCACCGAGCTACTAATTGGCACTTCCATCGTGCGCGCCAACCGGGACAGTAAACCCGATCTAGTCCTGTCTGAAGACTACGGGGATGGGTCGAATCTGTTATTTCAAAACACCACGATTGGCAGCTTCCCAGCTTGCGACGCGCCGACCGGATATACGGGAATCACTCTCTGCGCCCCTACTACCACGGTGGTCGGCTCATCACCGGTTCAATTCAGCATCGGCGCGGCTAACCAGACGCCCGGCCGCAAGGTAGAAGTCTGGGTCGACGGCAAAAAGATGAGCCAGCAGTTGAAAGGCGCGTTCTCTTACTACAGTTTCCTGGATGCCACCTATCAGCTATCGAACGGAAAACACACAGTCACTGTGTTCTCCGCCGGCTGGGACAATTTGTTGCAGGAGTTCACTTTTCCGTTAACGGTGGGGAGTACAATCTGCGCTTCTCCATCGGCGCCCGGAGTCAATGTTTGCAGTCCGCTGAATCATGCGACTGTTGACTCTCCCGTACTCGCATGGGCCAGTGGCACCGTGACCGGAACCGTCGCCCGTATGGAAGTATGGGTGGACGGCGTGAAGAAGTACACGACGTACGGGAAGAACACCCTGAAAACGAACATCTCGCTTGGTTCAGGAACCCATAAATTAACTTATTACATCGTGAATACAGCGGGACAGAAGTGGAAGCAGACGGTTTACTGCACCGTACCATAAACCTCGAAGCCGGCGGGACGAGAGGCCGCGACTCAGGTCGCGTCTTCTCCCCCGCGCACAACGGATTCGCACGTCCCACGCGTCTGACGAGCACCACCGCTCAACCGGCGACTTTTCTATTCACCGAAAGATTATTGTTTGAGGGCCCCGACCGAGCACCGTCGGTTGTGAGCAGCCGACCGGTTCGGCGCATGGTTGCGCAGTCAAATCCGTAAGCCGCTCCGCAAACCAGACAGACCTGATAATCCTGTCCTTGGGCTCCACTATGTGGCCACGAAAAATTATGACGGCAGAATATTTCCGAGAGTCGCTTAAACAATGGTGGAGTCATGCTGTTCTGGTCCCCTGTATAAATGAAGTAGAATGTGGCCGGTTATTCGCCTGACGCATATTCGGTCCCCTGGCTAGCGGATGCGTCGTCCAAGCGAAATTGCCCACCAAGAGTGTTTGCCACTGAACTCAAATCTTTAGCGAGTGCGTGGCGCCAGCGTCCCACGGAATCCTGCGCCAGTTCTTCCATGGTCTGTCCAAAGGAGAGCAACGTCCCCGCAACCTGGGTCTTCAGCAACTGAGAGATTGAGCCTTCAATTCCTTTCTGGACGCTCTGCAAGTGTTCACACGCATCGTCGAGTTGTTTACCCAGTTCCTGCGAGTTACGTGTGCTTAGCTCTTTGAGAACCACGTCCAGAGCCCTTTCCAACTGCGTACGCGCACCGGAGATAATGTCGCTGCCCATTTGCACCAGGCGGCTATCCAGATCCGACTCAAGCCCACGTGCCGATTCCTCCAGCTTGGCCATGCGAGCGGCAAGATCGGCGTTCTCTGCCTGCAAGCGCAACGATTCTGTTCCCACCGCTGCCTGGATTTTTCGCATTTCCTCGCGGTATCTGGCATGCTCTTCACTCAGGCGCTGTTGCAGACCTCGTAAGAACTCCTCGCTGCGTCGCTCCAGCCTGATGCCGGCTTCCAACACTTGTTGCTGAAACCGCTCCGCTCCAGAAACAAGATGCTTCTGCACCGTGTCGATGATTTCCTCCGACAAGCCCTGAGCGCGTTGCTCAACCGCCTGTAGATCTTGTCCGACTTGCTCACGAAACTCGTTGTGGGCAGCCGTGATCTTCTTCCCAATCGCTTCCTTAGCCGCCTCCAACACCTCTTCCGACTGTTGGCGTGTCTGGCGCAGAACTTGCACCCCGAGTTCCTCGCGGAGCCGCAGCAAAAGTTTTTCTTCTACCTCTGGGGGAATGTGCGAGAGCGATATGTCAAATTGGCTGCGCCGCGGCGGTGCTTGCGCCAGCTTTTCCCGCAGTTCCTTAATCTCCGCTTGCAACGGTTCAACGAATTCGGCAATCACGGCTCGAAAGCGAGCATACTCGGGCACACGCTTTCCCCGCGGCGTTTGCTCCGCGCGCACCGGCACCTCGGACAGTTGTGCCCAATCGTCAGGCAAAGTTTCGAGGCCCCAGAAGTTATCCGGCTCATCCAGCTTTGCGCCCAGCTTCCAGCCGTCCTGATCCGAATCCATCGGCTGGCAGTCGACAATGTGAGCCATCGTCCAACGACCATCTTTGCTTTGAAATTGCACCGGAACGCCAGCGTCCAGCTTCATGGAAGAACGCATCGCGCAACCGTGGGCGCTGACGACCAAAGTCTCACATACTTCAGAGAAACCGGAGTCCGGCTCCAGGCTGGTAACAAGTATCGGCAGGGTGATCGGAAGTCGCGAACTACGACGTAAGTCAGGCAGGTTTTGCGCGCGCATGGGGATCCCTTCTGACGAAGTGCGCTTCTCGTGTCCGTGGCGTGAACTCGAGTTCTCCAGTAAGGTAACGCGAGTTGGTCTATAAAGCTCGGCACGATGGTGTCTTTTCGTCCGTGCAATGGGACACTGCCCCTTCACGTTCGTCAAAATCTTCTTCCAGTCGGAGATTTGAAAAGCGTGCAGGATTTCCCGGCTTGATCTACGGCAAAGGCAGAACAACTGGAGAATGAAAGAGAAAAAGGCCGACTTTTTCAGCCGGCCTTCACAACCAGGAAATTCTCTAACTACTTTTTGGCCGGAGGCGCGATGGCGTCTTTCGTAGCTTTTGCCACGCGGAACTTTACTACTGTCTTGGCCTTGATCTGGATGGGTTCGCCGGTTTGCGGATTGCGTCCCATGCGGGCCTTGCGATGAGCCTTCACCAGCCGACCCAATCCGGGGACAACAAATACACCATTCTTCTTGGTCTCTTTTACGGCGACATCGGTTAGGTGCTCAAGAAATGCGGCAGCGGTCTTGTTATTGCTTTCCAGTTTCTCAGCAAGATGCCGGACGAGCTGGGTCTTAGTCATGCCTGAAGCCATGAAACCTCCTCTAGGTGAAACGTTTGGATTTGCCTGCGATGACGCCATTTTATATCACGTTCCTGTGGAAATATAGCGTTTGAGCCGCATTTTATGCGGTTTTTTTCAATTATGAACCCGAAAAGCCCACAAATATCGCGCTTTTTAGACTTGCGGCGCTCGAAAAGCCTCTACACAACCGATTCGGAAGTCGTCACGACCGCGTTCCAGGCGAGCGCATTCCGCATGGGATAATGATTGAGGAGACATATCGTGAGTTGTGCCATCTGCGAAAAGCGTAAGGAGAAACGCTTTTGTCCGGCGATCCATGGACGCATCTGTCCGCAGTGTTGTGGCGAGCAACGAGAAGTGACGCTTGATTGTCCCAGCAGCTGTGTCTACCTACAACAGGCACGGGAGCATGAAAGACCGCGCCCATTACAGGATCTTGACCAGGCAGCACTTTTCCCACAGATAGAAATCGGCCAACAATTCCTCTACGACCATGAACACTTGATTATGGGGTTGAGCTACGCGCTGGCCAAGAGCGTGCTAGCGGATCGCGAAATTACCGATGCCGATCTGATTGCCGCGCTCACATCGATGACCAGGAAACAAGAAACGCTGGTGAACTCAGGTTTGCACTACGAGAGTCCGATCGCTAGTCTGAGCCAGCAAGCAGTGATCGCACAGATTCACGATCTACTGAAAGGCTATCGAGAAGTAGAACAAAAGCAACTCGGATACAGCAGGCTGCGCGATTCTGATTTGCTTGGCGCGCTCGTCTTCCTTTTGCGCATGGGTCACGCCCGTACTAACGGACGGCCGAAATCGCGAGCCTTCGTGGATTTCGTTTTGTCGCAATTCCGACTCGAAAAACATTCGGCCATAGCAGCGCCAGAAGAATCTGCCAGCCGGATAATTATTCCGTAGTAAAACTTGCCGCGGAATCTACACAGATTCTCACATAGCAATCTCATCTGTGTAATCCGGCTAGCTTCTGCTGGTCTTGCGCACTGTTTGTCCCGGAGGCAAGGCATCGCGCAATTCTTGAATGCTTCGCTTCAGTATGGGATGTCGCACTTCCGGTGCGATCTCCGCCAGCGGCTCCAGCACAAAACGTCGTTCGTGCATGGCGGGATGTGGGATGGTCAGGCCCAAATCGTCGACGATTAAGTTTCCAAACAGCAAAATATCAATATCGATAACACGAGGTCCTTTTTTCTGCGTTCGCCGGCGCCCCATCTGTCGCTCGATCCCAAGAACGCCATCCAGCAGGTCTCGGGGTTTCCTCTTCGTATCCAGCACGACCGCGCAATTCAGAAACCAAGCCTGCGCAGTGAATTCCACGGGTTCAGTCTCGTAGAAAGACGAAACGGCCGCAACTTCGCCCAGAGCGCGCAATTGATCAATCGCCGCGTCCAAATTTCCCACACGATCCCCAACATTAGAACCAAGCGAGAGATAGACCAGGTTGGACATCGGACTCAATCATAGTAGCGCCGGCATCTTGCCGGCTGTCGCGAGGGCATCTTGCCCTCGCACTTTGTCCGCACCTGCGAAGGATCTCGACTGATCCCCGGGTATCCAGATAAAGACTTGCGGCAGACAGCTGCCCCCGCGACGATTTAGGCAGTACTGCCAGTCGAGTTTTTACTGACTAAGCACGGGCGGGACGCCCGCGCCGACAAGGGGGAAAGCTTCGATGCTTCCGCTTCATGCCAAAATCGACCGCACCCAGCGTCTACTCCGCATGCTCGAAGAAGATGCTCCACTGCTTGCTGTCCGTGTCGCGCCCTTAACCGCGGAGCGCCAGCAATCCGCGAAAGACTATGCGGCGCAGCTAACCGCGCACGCCCGCGCCGAACTCGAAAAGCTAATCGAAGAAGGATTGTTATGGGATTCCAACGACCCGACTCCGCAAGCCGCTGACTGACTCGCTCAGGCCATCTGCCCGGCCATAGCCTGGACGGATGGCACGATAGTATCGCGCTGATCCTCGACCGTAGTCTCCTCCCACAGCGTGCGATCACGCAGCAGGCGCGAGACTAACGCTGTGTGCATGGCATGGCCCGCGCGGTCCGCAACCACGTTGCCCAGAATCTGTTTCCCGAGAAGCGCGAGGTCTCCGATGAGATCCAGCACCTTGTGCCGCACAAACTCATCATCAAATCGCAGCGGAGGATTCTCCACGCCATCTTTGGTAAGCACGACACAGTTCTCTCGCGAAGCCCCGCGGATCAATCCCATATTGCGCATCTTCTGCTCATCCTGTCGCGAGCCGAAGGTGCGAGCCGACGCGATCTCGCGAAAATAATTGCCGTTAGCCAGCTCCACGCTGAACGTTTCCTTGCCGATAAGCCGATGCGGAAAATCAATGGTGTACGAAACCGAATAGGTTTCCGAAGGATACACCGCGATAAATTTGTTGCCCTCGTGCAATTCCAGCGCATGGCGAATGCGAAGATAGGTTCGCGGACGGCGCTGCTTTCGAATTCCCGCCTGCTGAATCAATTCCACAAAAGGACGGGCGCTGCCATCCAGGATGGGCAATTCAAGGTTGTCCAGTTCGACGATGGCATTATCAATGCCGGTTCCGATGAACGCCGACAGCAAGTGCTCAGTAGTCGAAATGAGCACGCCTTTTTTCATCAAGCTGGTGGCGTAGCTGACGCGGGCCACGTTGCGGCTGACGGCCTCAACCGCAAAGCCGTCGAGGTCAACCCGATGGAATACGATGCCAGAACCCGCAGGCGCAGGCAGGATTCGCAAATGGACAGGAGCGCCACTGTGCAAGCCGACTCCGGCGCACTCCACTGCCCCACGAATTGTCTGTTCGTGTCTCAGCCTATGAAATCTCTATCTATTGTTTGATGAAGATATTACGGCTTGCGGCATACAACTTGGCTGTGTCAATTTAGCCACACTTCGTGGGGTATTTGCCTAGTGACACAGAAAACAATGCCCGCCAGCCCGATGACTATTTAGGTGCGCCCTTGAAAGGATCGTAGGTCACGTCAGCGGAAAACATCGAATCGTTCAGCCCCTTGTTGTAGCTCACCGAATTCAGGAACCGCTGATTCGACATGTCGCCGTTATAAAAGCGCGTAACGCTAAGCGGAGTCATCACGCCTTGCACCGGGCGGTAATTGTCATAGACCTCGTCTTCGATATTGCGCTGCTTGTCAGTCGGATCCCGCCATGAATAGGTTTTCTTCACTGGCAAATGCGTATTGCTGTCGATGTACAGAGTCACGCTCTGATTATTCGAGTCCATAATCGTGACTTGCTCGGCGTCTTTCTGCGCGGCAACGGTATGCCCCTCGTAGAATAAGGCAATGCCGGGCTT
Source organism: Terriglobales bacterium (assembly GCA_036008085.1). Taxonomy (GTDB): domain Bacteria; phylum Acidobacteriota; class Terriglobia; order Terriglobales; family Acidobacteriaceae; genus JABDBE01. The sequence goes on along the minus strand of DASYOD010000079.1, from coordinate 25,447 downwards.
CGTCAGCCATCTACGCAGCACCCAATCCAGCGAAAATTCGCGGCGCCGCAGATAATCGCTGACCGCCTTGGGATCATCCGCGCGCGTTCCTTTGTAAGTGATTTCGAAACCTTGATCGCCGCGGTAAACATAAACCACGTCACGTTTTTTCGTGAGTTCGACGCGATCCTTATCCGGGAACTTATAAAATCTCCAGAACAAAACTCCAACGCCTTCCGATTGTCCCAGATGAAAACTGTAAGTCCGGCCTTCCTGGCTGACGTCTTCAACATTCAGGTAAGCATTTCCGCCCAGGGCATCAATCATCTGATCGATCAGAGCTTTGGCCTTGTGCGCATTTTCCTGATCAATTGGGACAGATTGCTGGGTTGGGGCAGGAGTTTTCGTTTGCCCAAAGGCCAGGCCGGCGAAAATAATCATTAATAGAAAATACTTCATAGGTCTGATTGATTAGACGCTGCGACCACTATTGTAGCTGCCCGCAATCTGGGGTAGGGTGGACATGCTTGTCCGCAGCTTTTGATACTGTTCCTATACCGCCGAATTAACAATCGACGTCAAAGGCAGCGGACCGTGTCCGCTCTACACAACAACGTAGCTACCCCACCAACACAGCGCCGCCGTTCACGTTGAAAACTTCCCCGGTGATAAAGCCAGCCTCAGACGTACATAGAAACAAGATCGGCGCCGCGATTTCTTCCGGCTTGGCGACGCGTCCCAAAGGAATAGTCGCAAAAATCGCGGCCCGGCTCTTGGGATCATTCAACGCCGCTGCGGACATATCGGTATCAACCCAGCCAGGCGCAACGGAATTCACATAAATTCCATCGCGCGCCAGTTCGCTGGAAAGCCCTTTAACCATGCTGATGAGCGCGCCCTTGGTCGCGGCATAGTCGCAATGAAAAGCTTCGCCGCGCTGCCCCGCGGTGGAACTCACCAGCACGATGTGACCCGCGGCGTCTCCTGATTTCTTCTGCTGCTTCATCTGACCAACGGAATGCTTGATAAGCGCGAATACACTGTCGAGGTTGATTGCCACCGTGGACCGCCACTGCGCATCGTCCATCTGCTCGACGGGAGCGTTCGCGGCTGGCCACACGCCGTGATTAGCGACAAGAATATCAACCCGTCCGAAGCAGGCGACGGCCCTGGCTACCAGATCGCGAGCCGTCTCTGTACCGGAAAGGTTGCACGCAGCGGCCGCACAGTTTTCCGCGCCGATCTCTTTGACCAGTTGCTCTGCCTGTTGCTTGGACTTCTCATAGCTGAAAAATACCCGAGCGCCCGCATCCACAAACATTCGCACCGTGGCCGCACCAATGCCACGCGAGCCCCCGGTGATAAGAGCAACCTTGCCAGATAGCGAAAGGCGCATGTCAGATAGTGTGAAGCTTAGGGTTCCGGCTTGCAAGCGAGAACGAGGCGACGAGTGAGCCAGATTCCTCTTGTTTTGTGTTCATTCCCAATTCCGGCGTCCTTCGCCAGCGGAGCGAGGAAACTCGCGGGAACTGACGGATCGACCTTCAGTGAGTTGAAATCACAACCAAGCGTACTGGACTTGCTTAGTCTGAAAAGGTCGAGGAACTCCGCTCAGTTTTCAGTTGGCGCAAGAAGACGCGCACCAGCATGCCGTCGTAGCGGACGCCGCTCAACCGCTCCAGTTCAGCCAAAGCCTGCGGACTGCTTTTGGCCGGAGCAAACGAGCGTTCCGTTGTCATATTGACGTAGGCGTCGGCAACCGCCAAAATTCGCGACCACAAAGGGATTTGCTCCCCCTGAAGGCCTGCAGGATAACCGGTTCCATCAAAAGACTCGTGGTGATGCTGAACCGCTTTCTGCATCACTTCGCTAGCCGGTTGGGTGCCGACAATCTCGCCTCCGACTTGGGCATGCGCTTTTACAAGAGTAAATTCTTCATCGCTGAGCGGACCGGCCTTGTCGAGAATGCGTTCGGATATAAAGATCTTTCCGACGTCATGCACACGGGCGATATATATAAGATCGTCGATTTCCTGCAAAGGTAATCCCAGTGCCTTCCCGATCAGCTCGGAGTAGCGAGCCACCGATTCGCCATGTCCGGCAGCGTTCAATTCTCGCGACTCAGCGGCACGTGACAGCGCTTCGATCGCTTCTCGCAGTATCTGAATACTGCCTGCCTCGTCCTGGCTCTCCTGAATCAGTTTTCGCAGCGTGGCGAGCAGTTCCTCAAGGTGCTCGGGCCCGGTGTGCTGGCGGTGCAGAAAACCTTCAATGTAACCGGAGATAAGCTGCCTCTGTACCGCCGCGCTCTCGCTGTCTTCAGATTCATTGGCGGTTGAAACGCGATCTCCGCCGGCACGCTTCGAGACGTACATGCCAGCGTCAGCCACGCGAATGATTTCTTCCGCAGTAAAACCGTGCACGGGAAAACTGGCTACACCAAAACTTCCAGTGATGAGATGCTCTTGCAGCATGGGATCGGTCGATAGCCAGAGACGCAAACGCTCAGCTAATACCTGCGCCTGTTCCACTCCGGTTTCGGGCATGAGAATGATAAATTCGTCGCCGCCGTAGCGTGCGACGACATTCGACTGCCGACATTTTTGTTCCAGCAAGCGTCCCACCCGCGCCAGCACCAGGTCGCCTTCAAGATGCCCTAGCGTGTCATTCACTTCCTTGAATTTGTCCAGATCAACCAGCACTACCGAGAACGGCCTGCCGGAGCGGGAAGCGCGTTTCCACTCCGAACTGAGGGCTTCCCAGAAGAAGCGGCGCGTCTTGATTCCGGTAAGGCCGTCCGTAATAGATTGCTGTTGCAGTTTTTGGAATACGAACGAATTGTGCAGGGCCGTGGCCAGCAGGTCGGCCAGCGTATTCATAATCAAGACATCTTCGGGCGAGAACGCGTCCTCATTACGGCTTTCCACGTTGAGCACGCCCAGTAAAGTTTCCCCATACGTAATGGGAATGCATAGCACTGCCCGCGAATCGGGCAGCACGCCTTGTATGTTTGCCTCTCCGGTAGTCTGTACCAGCGCACTCTCGCCGCTTCGGGCCACGCGGCCGAGAATTCCCACACCAAGCGGAATGCGCATCCCCGACGCCTTCGCCGTACTCCCAGCTTCCGCTTTGATTTCGATATCTTTGCGGATGTAGTCAAAAATGCCGATGCCGATGTGATCGAAGCGGAAGTTTTTCTGGATATGACCGACAATTTCGAGCAGCATCTGCTCCGCGTCTTCACTGGAGATGGCGGTCTTGGAAATGCTATTGAGAAAAGCGAACTGCCGCGCACGGCGCTGCTCTTCGGCAAACAGCCGCGCATTTTCGACCGCAACAGATACTTGGCCTGCAGCTGTTTGCATTACTTCGAGGTCGCGTTGCTCGTAAACATATTCGCGGTCCACGCTCATTACCGCCATGACGCCGGCTGGCTTACCCCCTTGAAAAATGGGCGCGCCGCAGAAACATTTGGAGTGTCGTGGCGGAATGTAAGTGGTTCCCAGACGTTCGCGGGCATTCTCCAGATCGGCGCGGATCAGCAATGGCTGGCCAGTCCGAATAATGTATTCGGTCAGACCGTTGTCGACCTTGCGAGAGCGCTTGGGCTTAACCTGACGCTGGTCCACTTCGAACTCAAAACGGATCTGTTCGCCTTCCTGAAAAGCCACGTAAAAATCAGCGGTGTCAAAGATTTGCGACAGCTCTTTGTAGACCGTGCGCAGGATTTCATCCTGGTCAAGCCGCGAGCTGATAGCTTGCCCAATCTGGGTAAGGAGTTCGTACTCCTTGGTGCGGCGCTGGGCGTCGTGCATCACCACATAATTTTCCAGGGTAAGCCCAATCTGCAAGGCCAGACCAATCAGCAGGCGCAGGTTTGAGGATCCGAATACACGCCGCTCGGCGTGGGGAAAAATGATTACCCCGAAGTTGTGCTCGCGGGTCTGCAGGCTGACGGCGGTAATGTTTTTTATGTGTTCTTCGGACACCACCTGACGAAACTGTTCGAACCGCGCGCCCGGAAAAGCCGGCAACGGCTCGGACATTTCAGCGAAGTTATGGAAGGTTACGAATCCACCGCGCCGGTAGGCCAGTTCGGCCATGTACTCTCCGGCCCCTCGTTTTTCCATCTTGCTGACCAACTCGGGCGAAAATCCACGCTGCACGGAAGGTAAAACGGCACGCCAGCGCTCGGTGATATAGATCATGGCCCGTCCGGTCGGCAATGGAGCCACCAGCCGGTCAAGAATATTTTGCAGGCTGGGCACCAGATCTTCCGCCGAAAGCAGCCGCATGGGATCGACGCCCAGGGTGGAGAAAGCCAGCGCGTTTTCCTGCACCGCATTGCGCTCGTTCTCAAACAACACCATCACCATCGCAATGCCCAACAACATCTGCGGGATCGGTCCGAGGAAATGGCCGGCGAGTCCGAACATAGCGAGAAATGGATTGTGCAGATCCCCGAAAACCATCAGCACAGCCCACAATGCCAGTGAAACCGCGAGAAATGTGAAAGCCAGCGAATTCTTGCGATGGGCGTAACGGTAGAAATAAAAAGAGCAGTACAGAAGGACAACGCCGAGACCGATATCCAACGGCAAGTGCGGATTAGAAGGGCTCTCGGGATGAAACACCCCGCCGACAGTCTGGGCTCTCAGATTCCATATAGCCAGCCCTATGCCCCCTACGCCAAGCGCGACGTCGTACCACCGCAGGCTGAATCTCTTCCGTCCCATTAGCCGGGTCGAAACGAAGATGCACAGCGCCATGGCCGTCAGCAGCAACGAACTGAGGAATGAAACCGACGCCGAAGGTGCTCGGAAGAGAACCCAGGAGTCGGCAGCGTAGTGCAGAGTGTAAGCAGCCCATCCGAGCTGCCATGCGCGGAAGTATTGATGACGGCTCTGCTCGTAGAGGTAGGTAAAAAGCAGAAGGAGCAGCACGGCCACCAATCCCGGCCCCATCACTACGCTGATTGGAATAGTGTCCATGTTGGAGGAGAGCTTTCAATACATCTACAAGCAAGCTCGACGAGCTACCAATATTTTCATACGATCCTTCACAAAGACAATAGTCTTTAGATGAGGCGGCGGCTATTTGAATCACCTTAAAGTAACCAACCGGTGGTTACTTGTGGTACTTGACGCCGTTGCCGTGGTTTCCGGTTCCTGCGGGCTCTTTCTCAGATGAGTTATATTGTTGGTTCCGCTATATTCTGACCGCTGAAAGTTGAGCCGGTCTCAAAAGACGCTATGAGTACCTCGAATGCCCATACCGAAGCCGCAGCCAACGCGCCGGCCGAGGCTCGCCCTTCGAACTTTATTCGCGACATTATTCTGGACGATCTGAAGAACAATAAATATGGCGGCCGCGTCCAAACCCGCTTCCCGCCCGAGCCCAATGGACATCTCCACATCGGCCATGCCAAGGCGATTTGCCTGGATTTCGGTTTAGCTGCCGAGTTCGGCGGGCATACCAATCTGCGTTTCGACGACACCAATCCTGAGAAAGAAGAAACGGAATACGTCGATTCGATCATGGAAGACGTGAAGTGGCTGGGCTTCCAGTGGGACGCTCTTTTCTACGCCTCGGACTATTTCGATCAGCTCTACGCGTGGGCGGTACAGCTCATCAAGGCAGGCAAGGCCTATGTCGATGATTTAAGCGCAGACGAAATCCGCCAGTACCGCGGGACCTTGACCGAGCCCGGCAAAGACAGCCCCTATCGCAATCGTTCGGTGGAAGAAAATCTCGCTCTCTTCGAACGCATGCGTGCCGGCGAATTCCCCGACGGCTCGCGGACCCTGCGCGCGAAAATCGACATGACCTCGCCGAACTTTAACTTGCGCGACCCCGTGATGTATCGCATTCTTCACGCCGATCACCATCGCACTGGCAATACATGGTGCATCTACCCCATGTATGATTTTGCTCACGGACAGTCGGATTCGCTGGAGCGGGTCACGCACTCCATGTGCACGCTTGAGTTTGAGGATCACCGTCCGCTTTACAACTGGTTTATCAACGAGCTGGGCATCTTCCCTTCGCAGCAGATCGAGTTCGACCGGCTCAACCTGACTTACACAATATTGAGCAAGCGCAAATTGCTGCAGTTGGTGCGCGAAGGCCGCGTCAGTGGATGGGACGATCCCCGCATGCCCACGCTGTCCGGCATTCGCCGCCGCGGATATACTCCCGAAGCCGTTCGCAATTTCTGCAGCGCGATTGGTGTTTCCAAGACGACCGGCTCGATCGAACTTGCGATGCTGGAGCACTTCGTTCGCGAAGACTTGAACAAACGCGCGGCGCGTGCCATGGCCGTGCTACACCCGTTGAAAGTTGTGATCGACAATTATCCTGAGAATCAAACCGAAGAAATGGATGCGGTGAATAATCCCGAAGATGCGAGCGCGGGCTCACGCAAAGTTCCGTTTTCCCGCGTGCTCCACATCGAACAGGACGACTTCCGCGAGGTTCCTCCGCCGAAATATTTTCGCCTTTCTCCGGGTCGCGAGGTTCGCTTGCGTTACGGCTACTTCATTACCTGCACGAGCGTGGTAAAGAACGACAAAGGCGAGGTGGTTGAGGTTCACTGCACTTATGATCCTGAAACTCGCGGAGGAAATTCTCCTCCTGATGGCCGTAAGGTGAGATCCACCATTCACTGGGTCTCGGCAGCGCATGCCGTCGACGCTGAAGTGCGGATTTACGAGAACCTTTTCAACAAGGAAGACCCCAATCAAACCGTCGAGGGTGAGGATTTCACCGCGAATCTCAATCCTAATTCGCTCGAGCTTCTGACCGATGCCAAGCTCGAGCCATCACTCGCCAACGCCGCACCCGGCAGCCGATACCAGTTCGAACGTCTGGGATATTTTTGTGTCGATCCCGATTCAGCGCCAGGAAAGCCGGTCTTCAATCGCACGGTCGCGCTGAAAGATACCTGGGCCAGGATCGAGAAGAGGAAATAGTCTGCGTGTAGAGTGGGCACTCATGCCCGCCGCCTTACCCTGCGTCAGGAGGGTGGGCGTAACGAACGTTGGTCCAACTTCTGTAGTTTCATCGCTTCTTACGTTTATGTGCTTTCGCTCGCGTACCCGCGGGCGCTTTCTTCTTCAATTTGGTCTGATTGTATTCAATGGCGGCAAGGATGAGATTTTTTAGAGCGCGCTCGTTGATCTTATCGCCCTCGAACAAATCGATCGCTCGCCACGCGTTGCCTCCGAGGCCGGCGTTGAAGAGCTTGTCAGGATCTGGAAGGTTTGCCCCGTGGGCAAAGGTAAGCTTCACCTTATCTTTGTGGGCGTTGCCGACCGCGATCATTCCGTCGCGAGACCACATGGGGCTCCCCATCCACTTCCATTCCTCGATGATCTCCGGATCGGCCTCAAGGATGCTCTTACGGATGGTGGCGAGCGTTTTGCCACGCCAGTCTGTGAGTTCTGCGATCATCTCGTCGATTAATGCAGAGGCAGATTCCAGCGGGACGGGCTTTTTCATGTGCACCTCCAACTCTCGCACTTTATTTAATTGCCGGACCTCTCAACCTTTTAAGATTTTGACTTTATCTTGGCGTCCGGTGCAAAGCAAATGGACGCAGGCTTCAACCGTTCCACCCTCTGAAATCGAACGGGTGGGGAGCCAATTTTGATCAACCTCCTCTTAACGACGATGAAATGTCAGGTGATAAATCAAGAGCGCGATAAAAGTAATGGCGCCGAGCAGAACAATTGCAAAAATGATTGCCAGCGGCCAGAAAACCCAAGACCATGATTGTCGTTTTCTGATCTGGTGTATGGCATGGAACAGGCAGATAGCCGTAGCGATTGCGCCCAACGGAGTAAGAAAGAAGGCGGGCATAAAAGCGTCGCCCTCCGGTCCCCTGCATCCATGCCGGAGACAGTAAACAGAAGGCAACAGAATCGACAAGATGTAAACGATGGCAACGAAATACAAAAGTCCGAGGCCTAGCTTGACTAACATAGACCTATATCCACAAAACTTGGTTTAGTTGGCGTGCCGACAGCCACGTTAGCACAAGGGGCGTTGTCGTCCTGCGAAGCTGGTGCGCCATCCTAACATTCCGGAAACAGTCCGATTCCAACCTCACTCTGGTTTTGCGACGTCAGGGGTGAGACTGAGGTCGTGCCCTTCTCTAATGGGGGAAGCTACGATGAAATGCCGTCTCATAAATTACCCACGCGATGAAAGCAATTGTACCGAGAAGAACAATCGCGAAAATAATTGCCAGCAGCCAGAAAACCCAAGACCATGATTGTCTTTTTCTGATCTGCTGCATGGCGTTGCGCAGTGAGAAAACCGTAGCGATTGAGCCAAACGGGATAAGACCGAAGGCCGGCAAAAAAGCATCGAGCTCAGCCGGTCCCGTGCATCCGTGTTGGAGGCAGTAAACGGAAGGCAGCAGAATCGACAAGAGGTAAACGATGGCAATGAAATATGAAATTGTGAGGCCTAGTTTGCGTAACACAGACCTGTCCTCAAATCTTGTTCCCGTTGGCGTACAGACAGCACGTTAGCACAGGGGACCCTGGCACTTCTGCGAGGCGGGTGCGCAATCCTAACGTCGCGGAAATAGTCCGCTTTCAACCTGACTCTGGTTTTACGACGTTAACGTGGGGATTTCGACTTCTGACCGTCGGCGTATTTGTCCCAATTTCGACTCGATCTTTACAAGGGGCGGGATGGCCATCCTCCCCGGTATTTCCGTAGTAGACTTGGCGCTATGATTCGCCGGATCGCGCCTCAGTTCTTCACCCTGGACATCCCCGGCACCCTTGCCTATTACGAAGCTAAGCTTGGCTTCAAACGCTTGGGCACGTGGCAGGACCCGCCGGTTTACGCCATCGTCGCACGCGATGAGCAGGCGATTCATTTCCGCTGTGCCGAACCTCCCACAGCCAATCCCAACAAGTATTCGCACGAACTGCTCGACGCGTACCTACTCATCGAAGATGCAGACGCGCTTTACGCCGAGTTCGCAGCTCGAGGCGTGGAATTCGCGCGGGGACTTGCCAACATGCCCTGGCACTCGCGTGAGTTTGTGGTGAAGGATCGCGACGGACGACTGCTTGCTTTCGGCGCGAACCTGTAACCTTGTCTCGGTTATCGCACCCAAAAACGCTACTCTCTGGACTGTACACAACGCGGAATTCGAGAAGATGATCGTCGATCTTGGAAGAGCGCCTGAGACCCGACCTAAAGGGCGCGGACCGGGTGCTCGCCCGCCTTCCCGGCGCGACAGTCCATGCAAATTACTCGGCCGGTCTTTTCGAAATAAGCCGCCGAACGACGTGGCCTTTCCACATCCACAATCCCGAAACGACCATTACTGGAAGGAAGACAAACCGAGTTGCCGGAGCGTAGTCGGGAAGTTTTTCAAACGGACTGTAGATGTAGCCGAATATCGGAATGGCAAAGATGATGTGAATCCAGCGAAAAATCGACCGTTTGGTGCCTTCTTTCATGACGAATTTGTTCTCCCGCTATCGGCGTGCTCGAATGGGCGAGCGTGCAAGAGATAACACTCTCGGGACCATCGGCATATTAAGTGAAATTGTTCGCGCTAAACCCTTAGCGAGCCACGGAACGCCCTGGCGGCATAGTAAGATTCCGCGCCGTTGTGATAGACGAAAACAGTATCGAAGCGGCGATCACAAAAAAGGGCTCCGCCAAGTTTTCTGATTGCAGAAGGCGTTTTCACCCAGCTCGACGTTTTCGCATCGAAAGTTCCAAGTCTCTGCAGCTCCCGATATTGTTCTTCGGTTAGAAGCTCAACACCCATGGCATCTGTCATATCGAGAACACTGCCTTTTGGTTTATTTTCTTTCCTTGACTCCAGCGCTTCACGGTCGTAGCAAAGACTTCTGCGCTGTTTCGGGCTTTCCGGTGAACAGTCATAAAAAATGTATTCGCCCGTCTTTTTATCGTGGCCAACAACATCCGGTTCGCCGCCAGTTCGTTCCATTTCGTTGAGTGACCACAGTTTTTCAGCATCTGCTTCCAGCTTTGCCTGCGCATTAGCCCATTCAAGACCCTTGTGGCGGTTCATGTTTTTCTCAAAGCGGACCTTCAATGCCCTGAGCAGATCTTCACGTTGTTCTGGTGACAACTCCTTTTTATTCCTCTTAAGCGGTTGGTGCATGGTCTTGCGATCCACCTCGATTCACGACTTTTGAGCCGCCTGAGGCGGCCAGTTGAGCGTTTCGATACCGAACTGCTTGGCGTACTCCGCGTGCAGCCGCTGCCAGCCGAACTTCATCGCGTCAGGGCCGACGATCCGTCCGATGGGAGTTCCGCTCAGCAGGTGATCGAGAACATCGAAACAAATATGCCACCCGGCAGCGCCCATTGCGATGAAGCGGTGACCGATGTTGGTCCACAGCGTCAGGCGCGTGCCGCCGCCAAAGGCTTCGAGTTCCCACCGCATATCGTGGTCCCCCCAGTTGTACTCAAGCAGCTTGGGAGAGTCGGCTCGCGTCACGGTTGTTTCGGAAACCGTCGCCTTGGGCGCTGCCACCGTGGTGAGCTGCACCGTGGTTCCAACCGTACCCAGGCTCCCATCGGCCACAAACGGAGCCCACTCGCGAAGATGGGCCGGGTCGATAAGCGCCTGCCAAACTTTCTCCGGCGAGTGCCGCAGTTCGCGGACGAGGACGAGCGTCCACTTTTCTTCCCCGCTTTGCCCCCGGTCCTTTTGAATCCGCGCCCCGCTGGCCGGACCCGGCGTGTATTGCTCGCGATCGAGCATTTCTTACTCCTTAGCGTGACCACTGTGCCAACTGGGTGAGCTGAATGAGGTTGCCGCAGGTGTCGTTCAGCATCGCAATGGTCGAGCCGGTAACGTCGGTGGGCGGCATGGTGAACTCGGCGCCGCGAGCCTTGATGCGCTCGTAGTCGCCCTTGATGTCGTCGGTGAAAAACATCGTCGCGGGCTGGCGTTGTTGAAAGATCGCCTGCTGATACGCTTTGGCCGCGGGATTATTGTTCAGCGCCAACTGCAACTCAGCGCCATCCGCTTGCTCAGGCGAGACCACCGTCAGCCAGCGATACGGGCCCTGACTGAAATCGGCCTTCTTGGCAAAGCCCAGTACTTCCGTATAGAAGCGCAGGGCCTTTTCCTGATCGTCCACGTATACGCTGGTAAGTTTGATTTTCATTTCGATTCTCCTGTTTCACGCTCGCGGTTTGGGCCGCGTCGTCTTTTCCTTGGTTTTCGGTTTTGCTGGTGTTTTCTGATCCATGTCCCGACCCATGCGATCAAGGTGGCGTTCGAGAGCATCCACGTGCGCGGACCAGAAGCGGCGGAACTGCGCCAGCCAGGCATCCATCTCTTTAAGTGGTTCAGGTTTCAGCCGGTAGAGACGGCGCTGTGCGTCCACCGTGGACTCCACGAATCCGGCATCGCGCAGTACGCGCAAATGTTTGGACACGGCCGGCTGCGACATATGAAGTTGGCGCTCGATCTCTCCCACCGACTGTTGAGACGAGACCAGCAGACTCAAGATCGCGCGGCGGTTCGGCTCCGCAATGATTTCGAAAACAGATTCCACTCTTTTTATATACTCTACAAAGCATATACTTGTCAAGGCATATAAAGTCGCTGACAACGCTTTCAGTCGGCGAGCGGGATGCCAGCGAAATTATCCGGGCAGATCGGGCACTCCTGCCCGCCGCTTTGCTACTTCCGCTCACAGCCTGGGCACGTCTTACCCGACAACGGACAGTAATTGCAAGGCGGCGAGGTGACGATGCCATCTGGCTGGCCAATTCTCTGACACCTCAACCTCCGGCGACGAAACACCACGGCCTCCCGAAGCAACGCCCGGGCCACGAGCCTCGACAGGAAACGCAATGGTGAAAGACGCTAAGAAAACCAAATAGCCTGGTGCTCCAGATTCGCGTCGGTTTTTTGACACTAACCTGGGTCAGCACAATACCGACGCGGCTCCCAGGTTACCGCCCAAAAAACGGGCGGGGACCCTGGGGCACCGGGCAAGCAGTGGAATCATTTTGGGCAATAGGACGAGTCTGTCACTAAACGTGCCTACGGTGTTGACCGTATTGCCGTCGTGCCGATCCGTGCGCTAGCTTTTGAGGGTCCTCACCATTACAGACCCGGTGTTAATCACGCTCAATCTGTGCTCGATTGAGCTTGCAATTCGCGGCGACTTCCATGAGATCAGGGCCGTGGACCAAACATCTCGAAGAAGCGGTTGAGCTGCTGCTATGCGAGCTGACTGCAGCGCCCGATATGAGCGAGGCGCAGGAGGACTTACTGTCCTGTGGCCGCGTTCACGGGATCGGCCCCAATGTCGTGAAGCGAGCCGCCGCGAAGATCGGGATCATGTTCGAGAAGCAAGTCCGTCCGGACATCAGAGCCTCGCGAATTTATTGGAGACTTCCGGGAAACGCCGCCTAGCAGCCGTCCATCTTTTGAAAAGCACAAAAACCGCGGATTCAAATATCCAGGTTGCCTGGGCCACCAGCCAGCGTCATCGGGGGCTGGCTCCCATTAGCGCCAACTTAAGGAACAGGTTTTAGTGTTCATGGATCCAGTCCGGGTTTTCTGGCGCTCGCGGTCGCAATACTAGTTTTCGCTGCCGCCACCGTGTTTCTGTTTGCAGAGCTTGCACTCGGTCGGCGCCTCTGAGTTGTCTACGCGATGCTTCACAGGTTTTGTTGTCCGAAGAAAGGCAAAGATCGCCTTGAGGTCGTCATCGGTTAGGTTCTTGTAAACCATCACCGGCATGATCGGGCTTAGCTTGCGGCCTCTGACCAGTCCGGTGCGCATCACGTTCAAGAAAAGAGCCTCGTCGTAATACGAGATTCCAGATGGATCGGGCGTGATATTCGCGCTCGCGACCGTGCCCCAGGGACCTGTGAAGGGAAAGCCTCCGGCGAAGTCCATACCGGAGACGTTTTGTCCCCGCACTTGAGCTGTGTGGCAGTCGATGCACCCGGCCTGGTCGACAAGATAGGCTCCGTATTTGAACTGGTCGAGGGAGGCAACGCCGGCGACCGGCGCGGCAATCGGCTCGGGAGCGCTGCGGATCAGGTACTTTACGGGGAAAATGATTTCGGTGGCCGGAAGCTGGTTGTGGACAGCAGGCAGGGACCGCAGGTAGACCACAACGGACGCCACGTCCTCATCCGACATATTGCGGTAGTGTTGGTACGGCATCATGGGAAAAAGGGCGCAGCCATTGTGGCCGACACCTTCGCGTATAGCGCGGGCCAGTTGATCATCAGTCCAACTGCCTGCTCCGGTTTCCTGATCGGGGGTAAGGTTCGGTGCTACGATGCGGCCGGGCAGACCAGCGTGGGGCAGAACCTCTCCGGAAGCTTCTTTGCCCGCCATTATGGGCGTGCTCGGGGCGATCCAGTCATGCGGGCTATGGCAATAGACGCAGCCGCTCAACCCCGTCACGATGTAGCGGCCTCGCTCGAGGCGTTGCTGCGTACGTTCGAATGTGCGGTTCGTGAGAGCACGCGCCTTCGGGCCGAGAAACGGACTCCACCCGATGGTCGACGTAATGCCGATAGCCAACAAAACGGCCAACGAACCTAACGCAGTGAAAAACCATTTCCCGGCTCGCCCCACTTGAACGTTCCCCCTTCGATAGCTGCCAACAATACTATGCCTTCAAAATCGGGCATTGCGGTGTTCAATGATCCGAAATGAGTTACACAGAATGTTTACGTTGCCGGGGGGAATAACCCGGAGTCATCATCACCGACTACAGCAACGACGAACATGAGGTGTGTCCGCGTACCTTCTTCCCTTAAGTTAGCGCTAATGGGGCTGGCCCCGCTCAAGCGCCCTTGCGCTTTGTGGGCTGAAGTTGCGCGTAACGGAAACAACTCGTCAGATGGTCGTTCACCATGCCTACGGCCTGCATGAAGGCGTAGCAGATGGTAGTGCCGACGAACGAAAATCCGCGCTTCTTTAGCTCTTTGCTCATGGCGTCTGATTCTGGGGTGCGGGCTGGGACTTCTTTCATTGAGCGCCGGGCGTTCACCATCGGCGCGCCTCCGATGAATTGCCAGATGTAGGCGTCGAATGATCCGAACTCTTCTTGCACTTTTAGGAACGCTCTTGCGTTTTTTATGGCGGAGGCAATCTTCAGGCGGTTGCGGATTATGCCGGCGTTCTTCATCAGGCTTTGGACTTTGCGGCGGTCGTAGCGGGCGATCTTTTTGGGATCGAAATTGTCAAAGGCGGTGCGGTAGTTTTCTCGCTTCTTCAGGATGGTGTCCCAGCTCAGGCCAGCTTGGGCGCCTTCCAGGATTAGGAATTCGAAGAGCGTGCGGTCGTCGTGAACCGGTGAGCCCCATTCTTCATCGTGGTAGCGGATGGAGAGATCGTTGGTGGCCCACGGGCAGCGGGTTGGGGTTGAGTTCATCGTAGTAGTCGAGCTTCGCCGCACATAGACGGGCGTGCCGCCCGTCCTCCACTAACTTCAGTGATTTTGGGTCGGAGCGGTTCTTCGGAGACTTCTGATCCAGTAACGCTACCAGCGCTGACGCACACGCCGGAGTTCTTACCTTTCCGTCGCGGATTATGTCCCGGGCACTCACTTTCTTCCCGTAGAGCTTCTCATTGGCGCTGCCGTCTGAGCGCAGGGTGGAACCTTCCAGCGAGATCCCGGCGAACAATCCTTTGTTGCGCGAGTAGGAGAGGATCTCGGCGGTCATTACGATGTCGGTGGCTCCCTCGGCCGTGCGTCCCTTAGGGCCTGCGGCAGCGGAGGCATCAGCGCCCAGCTTCACTTTGCTGCTCAGCAGAGAGCGCGCTCCAGCGGGATTCATTACCAGCAACACGAAGTCGGTAGCCTGGCCGCCGAGTTGAAAGCCGATGCTGGCGCCTTCCAGCGCATACATCGCTGGCGGTCCCCAGAGACCGGTATAGGAAATGCCGCTGCGGCAAATCATTACCCCGCGGCCGTAACTCCCGCCGACGCCGAAGGCGGCCTTTTTTACCGACGGTAAAACGATAATGCACTCGGCCTTATCCAGCAGATCCTGGGGGATGTCGTCGGGGATATTGAGAATTTCCTTAAGCACATGGCCGGCGTTTTCGACGCGATCTTGCTCGTGGCCGCTGGTGGCGAGGGCGGGCAGGGTAAGGGCGCACACTAAGAATAGGATTAACGGCGTTTTCATTCAGTCTCCTGATTGTGGCTTGGTGCGGCTATTTTAACCTTGTGGGCTTGTGCATTGGCGAACCAGCAGTCCAGGGTTGTTGGCTGTGTTGATGCGGCCGATGATCTTTTGAGCATGACCCGTTGAGTGCTCCTTTTGTAACTTGGCATTTGTGCAAGTGTCTCCTAAAGTCCTATCAGTAAAAGCGGCATCTGGCGGGTACTTCGGCCCACGGCGTGCATCTAATGAGGTGCGAGGATTGTGGCGCGCGGAGAACAAACGCCGTAGGTCGGGATGGGATGTGGAATGAAGTACATAGCAAAGTATTTTTTGCTCGGCGTACTTGTGGCCATGGCAGGCATGCCCTCGCGCGCGCAGGTCACGAATCTCGTCCCCAGCAATAATCTTGTCTCGACTCCCGCTGCGAATTTTGATCCCGACGAATCCATAATCACTATCAAAACCCGGGTAAATGAAGTCAATGTGTTGTTCATTGCCACCGACAAACATGGCAAGTTTGTGCGCAACCTTGATGAGAAAGACTTCGCGATTCTTGACGACCATCAGCCGCCGCAATCGATTGTTAATTTCCGCCGCGAGACTGACCTTCCGATTCAGCTTGGCCTCTTGATCGATACCAGCGGATCGGTGCGGGCGCGTTTCGACTTCGAACAGGATGCGGCGGTTAGTTTCCTGCAGAACACTATTCGTCCTAATTTCGACAAGGCTTTTGTGGTTGCCTTCAACGGCCATAGCCAGATGATGCAGGGTTTCACCGACAATGGTGCGCTGCTCTCGGCCGCTGTTCATCGCATGCACGATGGCGGTGGAACGGCTCTGTACGACGCCATTTATCGTGCCTGCCGCGACAACCTGATGAAGGATCACGAAGACCGTCCGTCGCGACGCGCGATCGTCGTGGTCAGTGACGGCGAAGATAATCAGAGTGAGTTGAGCGAGGCGCAGGCAATTGAAATGGCGCAACGCGCGGAAGTCATCATTTATGCCATCTCGACGGATGACAGCGGATTGGTCCTCCGGGGCGATAAAGTTCTGCAGCGCATTGCTGAAGCCACCGGCGGACGCGCATTCTACCCGTATAAACAAAAAGATATGAAGAACGCGTTTGCGGCTATCGGGGACGAGTTGCGCAGCCAGTACATCGTTTCATACCATCCCGCGAATTTCGAGGCCGACGGTCGTTATCGCCCGATTGAAATCACTGCTCTGAAGAAGGATCTTCAGGTGCGGTCGCGCAAGGGTTACTACGCGCCGAGGCAGTAAATCTCATTCGCCGATAAAGAACCTTAAAAGCTTTATTTCCAGTCCGATACGTCGGCGTTAGTCCACAACGTTTTGTTCTGCCTTTAAGACTTTGCCAATGTTACAATTCTGTTGAGTGGACCGTGCTTTGCGAATCTCTGCAAGACCGGTGGCGGCAGGCGTTCTCATGTCAGGTGGGCCATTGAACTC
Organism: Terriglobales bacterium; assembly: GCA_036008085.1. Classification (GTDB taxonomy): domain Bacteria; phylum Acidobacteriota; class Terriglobia; order Terriglobales; family Acidobacteriaceae; genus JABDBE01. The sequence goes on along the minus strand of DASYOD010000079.1, from coordinate 8,833 downwards.
GAAATTTCTCGTCATCGTAAGTCTGGCTTTGCTCGTGGCAAGTCCATGTTACGGCGAACGACGCCACTCCACCACCAGCCAGCCCGTGACGGACGACCAGCCCACTCCCGCGCTTCCTCCGCCGACCTTAGCACAGCAGCCAGCTACGCCTCCGCAGGTTTCTTTTCAGGGCGGTCAATTGACGATATCTGCGCAGAATGCGACTTTGGGCGACATTTTAAAAGCAGTCAAAGCGCAAACCGGCGCCACCATTGACGTTCCTGGCACGGCATCAGACCGCGTGATTGGACAATTCGGACCCGGCCCAGCCCGCGATGTGCTGACCGCACTGCTGAATGGATCGCACTTCAATTATGTTCTGCTGGGCTCGTCGACTGACCCTGGCGCGTTGGATCGTGTGATCCTGATGGCCAAATCCGGCGGTTCGGTTGAGAGCAGTTCGCCACCGCCGCAAGAGCAGACCACAGCGTTCAACCAGAACTTCGCTCGTCCGACTGCTCCAATGGCCGCCCCGCCGCAACCTGCGCCTGGTGGAAACACGGTTGTTGTTGAAGGTCAGGACGCGCAAGACGACGCAACGGACGATACTACCGACGCAACAGATGACGCGCAGGCCGACGATCAGACCGACCAGAATCAAGCGGATGACCAGGCCGCCACTGACGACCAGCAACCGCAAAACGGCCAGCAGAATGTCAAGACGCCTGAACAACTTTTGCAGGAACTGCAACAGCGTCAGCAGCAGATACAGCAAGGCATCCAGCCTGGAGTTCCTCCGGGACTGCAAAACAATTTCCCGAATCCTGGGGCAGCCGGGCCGGGTGACGCGCCTAACGCAAATCCACCGCACAACTAGCTACAGCCAAGATTATCGCAGCGACGGTTAGCATCAAGACTCGCTAATTTCCGCCTGCGTGGGCAGCTTGGGTTCGAGTCGGGGTAAGTATGGGTTTTTCAGTCGGGCGCGGCCGTGATTGGCTCGCGAGGGCACGGAGAATTCCTATGACGACGCCGTAGGCAGATACAATTCCAATCGCCAACACTGTGATAACAGTGAAACAGAGAATGCCAACACTCAATAAACTGCCCAAGGTTGCTGCCCCTCTTGCAAATTTCGCTTTCTTAGAAGTTGCCGCGCTCCATGAATTTACCTGCGTTGACGCTTGCCAGTGTTAGCAAATAAGATACGTAAGTAGAGCTGCGCACCTCCACTTTCCAACATCTCTGTGGACCCGTCCATATTACGGAAGGTCAATGAAGGGCCTCTCTCTCTCGCTGTCTTATGGCTATTACCAAGATTTCGGTGCGCGGGGCGCGCCAACACAACCTGAAGAACATTAACGTCGAGATTCCTCGTAATAGCCTGACGGTAATCACTGGCTTGAGCGGGTCGGGCAAGTCTTCGCTTGCATTCGACACCATTTACGCCGAGGGTCAGCGGCGTTACGTGGAGACGCTCTCGGCCTACGCCCGCCAGTTCCTTGACCAGATGGAACGTCCGGATGTGGATGCCATCGATGGGCTCAGTCCCGCGATTTCGATTGAGCAAAAGACCACCAGCCGCAGCCCGCGGTCAACCGTTGGAACCATCACCGAAATCTACGACTATCTTCGACTTTTATTCTCTTCGATCGGTATACCGCATTGCCCAAAGTGCGGCCGAGCGATCAGCCGTCAGACTGCAGACCAGATTGTGCAGCGGGTGATGGCTCTCACTCCCGAAGATCGGGTCATGATTTTGGCGCCGATTGTGCGCGGACGCAAAGGTGAGTTCAAAAAAGAGATGGAGAAGCTAGTGCAGCACGGCTTCACGCGCGCGAGGGTGGACGGCGAACTCGTCAATCTTGACGATGACATCCCTCTGGACAAGCGAAAGAACCATACGATTGAAGTCGTCATAGATCGGTTGTTGGTGAAACCGGGGATCGAGCATCGCCTCGAGCTTTCAGTGGGATTGGCGATGAAGTTGGCTGGAGGATTGGTTCAGGTCGCTGTAGTGGGTGGTGACGAACAGCTTTATTCAGAGCGGTTGGCGTGTCCGGATTGCGGCATCAGCGTTCCTCAGCTCGAGCCGCGTTCGTTTTCTTTCAACAGTTCCTACGGAGCTTGCCCGGAGTGCCACGGATTGGGCAGCCGTTACGATTTTGATCCCGCGAAAGTGATTGTCGATTGGTCAAAACCATTGCTCGAAGGCGGATTGGGACCAGGCTCAGCATCGCAAAATCTAATCCACATGCTGCAAATCGCAGCTACTGCTCATGGCTTGGACCTGAGTACGCCTTTCGAGAAGTTTCCTGAGAAAGTGCAAAATCTGCTGTTGTTCGGGGAAAACGGAAAATCGGGCAAGTCGGGCTTTCGCGGAATTCTAGCGTATCTCAAACAGGTGCTCGAGGAGTCAACCTCCGACGGCTATCGGGATTTCCTTCTTGATTACATGTCCGCAACTGAATGCCCGGCCTGTCACGGCCAGCGTCTGCGGCCCGAAAGTCTCGCGGTAAAAGTGAACGGCATGTCGATCGCGGATTTCACCGAACTGCCGGTTTCGCGTTCTCTGGAACTGGCGAGAAAGATTCACCTCACGGGACGCGAAGCCGCTATCGCAAGCCGCGTCATGCATGAAATTGTGGAACGTCTGCAGTTTCTTGATGCGGTTGGCTTAGGCTACATCTCGCTCGATCGTTCAGCGGCGACACTTTCCGGCGGAGAAGGACAGCGCATTCGCCTGGCCACACAGATCGGATCGAAGCTGAGAGGCGTATTGTACGTGCTCGACGAACCATCGATCGGTCTGCACCATCGCGATAACGCACGCTTGCTGCAAGCGCTCGAAGAATTGCGCGCCCTGGGCAATACGGTGCTGGTGGTTGAGCATGATGAAGAGACCATCCGGCGAGCAGATTATGTGATCGATCTGGGCCCGGGCGCGGGACGGCACGGCGGCGAACTTGTTGCGCATGGGACACCGGAAGAAATCATGGAAGCGCCGGGATCGCTCACCGGAGCTTACATCTCGGGCAGAACGCAGATCGAGATGCTGCCCGAGCGGCGCCAGACGAACGGCGCGGGCATCACGATTCTGGGCGCACGCGAAAACAATTTGAAGAATCTGGACGTCACCTTTCCCTTGGGAGTGATGACAGTAGTGACTGGAGTCTCGGGCTCGGGCAAATCCACTTTGGTGAATGACATTCTTTATCGCGCATTGGCCAAGACCCTGTATCGCTCGCGTGAAGAACCCGGGTCTCACAAAGCGATTTCAGGCGCGGAGAACATCGACAAGGTCATTCGTATCGATCAATCGCCGATCGGGCGTACGCCGCGCTCGAATCCCGCAACCTACACCGGAGTGTTTGCGCAGATTCGTGATCTCTACGCCATGTTGCCCGAATCACGCGAGCGGGGCTACAAACCGGGCCGCTTCTCATTCAACGTTACCGGCGGGCGGTGCGAGGCCTGCCAGGGTGAGGGCCAGCGTCGCATTGAAATGAGTTTTCTACCAGATGTCTATGTGCTTTGTGAAGTCTGCGGAGGCCGCCGCTACAACCGTGAAACTTTGGCCGTGAAATACAAGGGATACTCCATCGCTGACCTGCTCGAAATGCCGGCTTCAGACGCGTTGCCAATTCTCGAAAACATCCCTCAGGTGAAACAGAAACTGCAAACGCTGGTCGATGTGGGGCTGGGATACATTCATCTCGGCCAATCGGCGGTCACGCTCTCCGGCGGTGAAGCACAACGCATTAAACTCGCGCGCGAGTTGAGTAAGCGGCAAACCGGAAAAACTTTATACCTGCTGGATGAGCCCACGACCGGCCTGCATTTCGATGACGTCAAGAAGTTGCTCGACGTGCTGCATCGACTGACCGACCTGGGCAATACGGTTCTCATCATCGAGCACAATCTGGATGTCATTCGCAATGCCGATTGGATCATCGATCTCGGCCCTGAGGGCGGAGAAGAAGGCGGACGCGTTGTCGCTCAGGGTACGCCGGAGCAGGTTGCCCGAAATAAGAAGTCGTATACCGGGCAGGCGCTGGCGGAGGTTTTCAACGGGAAAACCAAAAAAACATCAACCGCGGAATTATTGGCTTAGTCGATTTTTCGTGTAAATTCAAGAATCGCGTGTCCTCATCTCAAAATCCGTGGTCCGAGCTCGATCCGCTCGCTCAACAGCCCATCCCAACAACTTCCGAGAATCCGTCGTGGACTGGATGGGATGTGTTGCAGATTATTTTTCTAACCATTGCCTCCGTTGCTGTTTTCCTTCCGCTGGTTGGGTTTGTCGCGCAGCGCCTTCTATATCCCGGCGTTCCCCTCGTACAGGTTGTTACGTATCCGCTAGTGACGGTATTGGCGCAAGGCCTGGCATATCTACTGATTCTGGTTTTCATGATTTCAATTGTGAAACGAGCGCCCAACCAAAACTTCTGGGAGGCGATCAGTTGGAACTGGCCGAAAAATTGGCCATCCTATTTGCTCGGAGGCGTGTTGCTGGCAGTTGCCCTCCAAGGGATCGCGCACTTCCTTCCCATGCCGAAAGAACTGCCCATGGACCGCTTCTTCCGGACAGCCGGTGAAGCCTGGGTGCTTTCGCTGTTCAGCATTTCCTTCGCACCTCTGCTTGAAGAACTTTTCTTCCGCGGATTTCTTTATCCAGTACTGCTTCGCCGTTTAGGTATCGTAATCGCCGTACTGACGACAGCCGCCGCCTTTAGCCTGATCCACGCCCCACAACTCGGACGAGCATGGGGCCCGGTGCTGGTGATTTTCATGGTCGGGCTGGCATTAACCCTCGCCCGCGCCATCACCAAATCAGTCGCAGCCGGCGTGCTGATGCACATCGCATACAACGGCACACTTTCAGTTTTGCTTTTTATAGGAACCGACGGATTCCGGCACCTGGAGCGGATGAACCAATGATCGTTCGTGGATGGCCGGCGTCCCCGCCGCCCGTCCGATGAGGTCTGGCGGCCGCAGCACTTCAGTCCGCCCTCATGCTATCTTAGATTTTCCATGTCTTCTGCCCGTCAGGAACTTTTGCATTTGCTGGCAACCAAGTCTTTTCGTCTGGGAGAGTTCAAACTTTCGTCCGGTGGAACCAGCGATTACTACGTGGATTGCCGCACCACAACTTTGGATGCGCGCGGGTCTCAACTCACCGGGCGAGTCTTCCTCGACGAGATTCAACAGCGCGGATGGCGGCCCCAGGCCATTGGCGGATTGACCATGGGTGCCGATCCCGTAGTGGTGGCGGTTGCCGTCACCAGCGGCGAGATTCACGGTTTTCTTGTCCGCAAAGCAGACAAACAGCACGGGACAGGACAGCGCATCGAAGGCTTTCGCGGCAAAGGCGCGCGCGTGGTGATCGTCGACGATGTATGCACGACGGGCGCTTCCACGGTCCAGGCAATCGAAACTGCCCGCGAATTCGGATTTGAAATCGTGGGTGCCATGTGCCTGGTTGAGCGCGAAGAAGCCAACGGACGTCCTGCGGTAGAAAGAGCAGCTGTGCCCGCGCCTTTCGTATCGATATTCACCGCCGCGGACGTGCGCCGCGAATATTTGGGAATGAAAGACGCGCCGCCGTTATTCGCGGTCGCTGCGACTTGCGAACTGTGTGGAAGGCCCGCCGTCACAAATGTACCGCGCAACCGTTGCGAAGTGCATAAGACATGATGAATAAGGTTGACTCAAGGCCAACGACGACGAAAGACCAACGACTAATAAATGATTCAAACCCTGGAATGGACTGACAAAGGCGTACGCTTCATCGACCAGACGAAGCTGCCCACCGAAGAAACCTACGTCACCTGCAGGAACTACGAGCAGGTCGCCGACGCCATCCGCAATATGATTGTGCGCGGTGCGCCCGCCATTGGCGTGGCCGCGGCCATGGGCATCGCTCTCGGCATCAAGAACTCGAAAGCCGAAAGTGGAGGCGAACTGAAGCGCGACTTTGACCAGATATGTGAAGTGATCGGCAAAACGCGTCCTACCGCGGTAAATCTTTTCTGGGCCATCCGCCGCATGCGAGACAAATTCGAGATGCTGCGAGTGCGTCCGCTGCCACAGATCAAACAAGCTTTGATCGAGGAAGCCCAGCGCATGCATGCCGAAGACATCGCCGCCAACCAGGCCATGGGCCGCTATGGCGCGACGCTCATGCCCGCGAGTGGCGGCGTGCTCACCCACTGCAACGCCGGGGCGCTGGCCACTTGCGGCTACGGTACAGCACTCGGTGTAATTCGCGCGGCCGTCGAACAAGGAAGTCGAATCCACGTCTACGCTGACGAAACTCGCCCGTTTCTCCAGGGTTCGCGGCTTACCGCATGGGAGTTGATGAAAGACGGCATTCCCACGACGGTGATCTCCGATAACATGGCCGGGGCGATCATGCAGCAAGGCAAAATTGGAGCCGTCGTGGTGGGCGCCGATCGTGTAGCGGCCAACGGCGACGTGGCCAACAAAATTGGGACTTATTCTGTGGCCGTGCTGGCGAAGGAGCACGGCATACCGTTTTATGTAGCTGCGCCGCTGTCGACAATTGATTTCGCCGCCTCGGACGGCAGCAAAATTCCCATCGAACAGCGCAACGAAAAAGAAGTGACGCACATCGCGGGCAAACAGATGACGCCCGATGGAGTGCAAATCGAGAATCCCGCATTCGATGTTACGCCCGCAAAATATGTCACTGCGATTGTGACCGAGCGCGGAATCGCGCGAGCACCATACGATACTTCGCTGGCGAAGTTGGCCGGGGCCGAGCGGGCCGCAGCAAAGTCCTGATTGCTAGCGTCATTCATGTATTCCGTCACCCAAACCCAGGTTTCCTTCGAGAGCGGCGGCAAAGACATTCGTCTGGATTGCTTTCTGCCGGGCGCGCTTTCAGGAAATGGAGGCCGGGCGTCCTCGCCCGGCTGGGCGGGCGAGACAACCGTCCCTGGGGTAATTGCGCTCCACGGTTCCGGAGGCGGACACGCATCGATGGCCGCGCCGGCAAGCCTCCTCGCTGAACAAGGTTTCGCGGTCTACGTGCTGCATTACTTCGACCGCACCGGCACCACTGAAATCGATGGCCTGCAAACCATCTTTCGCCACTTCCCCGCGTGGATGAAAACTTTATGGGATGCGGTCAGCTTCGTCGCGCGCCAGCCGCAGGTCGATGCGCAACACATCGGATTGTTGGGATTCTCTCTCGGCGCATATCTCGCTCTGTCGGCTGCGGCCATCGATTCGCGTATTCAGGCGGTGGTCGAGTACTTTGGCGGTATGCCAAAAGAAATGAAATTGTTCGCCCGCCGCTTGTGTCCAGTACTGATCCTGCACGGAGAGCAAGACAACACGGTTCCGGTCGAAGAGGCCTATCAGCTGCAGCAATTACTTCAAAAGAAACGAATCGCTTACGAGATGCAAATCTATCCTGGAGTCGGACACGGTTTCAGCGGGGAAGTCTGGCGCGACGCGGGACAACGCACTCTGGCTTTCCTTAATAGGCATCTGACCGCAGAAAATCGCGCTGAGACTGAATCTTTATCATGAGGGAACTTTTCGCCCATAATCTTCGTAAATTACACTAGAAAACAAGGAGAGTTCGTCATGTTCACTTTCCTCCTCTGGTGTCTGTTATTTGTGTTGTGCTGGCCGTTGGCGCTGTTCGCGCTGGTGATCTATCCGTTCGTGTGGCTGCTACTTCTGCCATTTCGAATAGTTGGCATTGCCGTGCATGGTGTGTTGGAGTTGCTGTGGGCCGCTGTGATGTTGCCGGCAAGACTTTTGACTGCGCCGTTCCGGCTGAGAGTGTAGGCGCGGGCGTCATCGCCCGTGCATCTTAGAAAATTACTCCACGCCCTTTGCGGGAATTGCCAAGCCCAATTCCTTCATGACCATCTGCAAATCTTTCCAGGTTTCTTTCTTCTGCCGAGGATCGCGCAGTAGAAATGCCGGATGATAAGTCACAGCCAGCTTGGTGCCGCGGAAATCAAACCAGCGTCCGCGAAACTCAGACATCGGCGCGTTGATTGCCAGCAACGTTTTTGCCGCCACTGCTCCCAGCGCGACGATGGCTTTCGGATTGATGGCGGCGATCTGCCGCATCAGAAATGGAGAGCAAGTCTCGCACTCCTCGCGCTCCGGCGTCCGATTTCCTGGTGGACGGCACTTGATGATGTTCGCAATGTAAACATCTTCCCGCTGCAGGCCCATAGCTTTGATCATGTTGTTGAGCAACTGTCCGGCGCGGCCGACGAACGGTTCTCCCTGCTGATCTTCATCCGCGCCCGGGGCTTCGCCGATAAACATGAGATCAGCTTTAGGATTTCCCACGCCGAAGACGATCTGCTTGCGGCCCTGTTTATGCAGCACGCAACGCGTGCAATCGCCGAGATCTTCTCGGATCAGGCGCAGCGCTTGCACCGGATCGATCACATTCAATTCTGGCTTCGCTAACTCGAACGAATCTTCTTGTCGCACGACTCGGGCCGCAGCGTTAGTTCTGGGTGTCATTTCCTCTCGCTGTTCTAGTTGTATTTCCGCATCTTGTATATTGAGGTTAGATTCCGCTGGTTCGCGGCGGTAAAAATCGTAGATGCCTAATTCATTGTAAAAGCGGATACGGTCAGCCAAAGCGCGCTTCAATTGCGGATCGAGCACGCCAGCCATTTGTCATTTACCAATCTTCGCGGGAGCGTTTCGCGGATTTTTCAGCCGGACAACTTGATCAAGCACGCGTTGCGCCACTTCCCACTTCGTGGTTTCGGGGACTTCCACGACTTCGTGCTGGGTGATAATGGTGACCGCATTGCGATCGGAGTCGAAGCCTACCCCTTCGCGCGAA
>DASYOD010000078.1:0-16318 GCA_036008085.1 Terriglobales bacterium | reverse complement strand
TGCTGGTTGTGGCAGGTGGTGCAAACCACGTACGGCTTGCCCGCGCTGTTCACGCCGTAGGGATTGGAATATTTTCCGGGAGCAAGAGCCGGCCATCCGTAGTTGGCTACGAACTGAGCATATTGGCTTCCGGGTGTAACTGAGAAGGTGGTGCCGCTCCATACCAAGCCTGGCTGAGTCGTGCTGATAGTGGCATTTACGCCCACGGGGTGATCGTTGGTGTAGTTGCCGGCCGTGGTTCCATCATTGCCGAGCAGGGTTGGAATTGGCTGGCCGCCGTACGTTGTGTTGGTTAACAGGCCGATCGCTTGCTCGTACGATTTGCCGGTCATCATGTTAGAGGCGGTAAGGTTCCCGTCGTGGCAGCTGAGGCATAGGAGAATGCCGCCAACTTCTGTGCTGCCGCTGGTGATGCTGTTGGGCAGTACCTCTGTGTATCTTCCGGCATCACCAAACGCAATGGTCTTGCCATACAGTGGGCTAGCATCCTGGCCCCACAATGCATAGCTTCCGGCATCGGCTACACCGCCGTGACCGGAACCGAACGAGCCGCTATGAGGAGCATGGCAGCCTGCGCAGCCGCGGCCTTGGTTGTTATGAGCTCCGAGTACGTCGACCGATGACGACCAATTTTGCGCCATCATCAATCCTGTAACCGCAAATACGAAAATAACTAGTAACATTACTTTTTTCATGAAATTAAAACCTCCAGTTTTAGTTGCAATTTGTTACAACTCTCGGAGGCTTAGGCCCTGGGCTGCAACTTACTTACAGCCGCCCCCTGCACGGGTTAATGCAAGTGGCCTACCCAAGGCCACAGGCGCTAACCGCAGCGTGGATATTAGCGGTTAAGTGGCTGTGGCTTAGTCGGATAGCTGAAATACGTCAGGTAGAAGTTCCATAATAGATGCTGGCTCCCCCTGCGGGAAAAGAGCCACAGACCGATAACGTATCGGTGAAATTACGCAGTAAAGTTTAATCCCACGCATCCAGTTGTGTTGAGAAATGCAACAGGATCGCGAGTTAACTGGACTGCGCCTTCTTGGGTCGGCATGAAATCCTGAGACAGCGATTTGCTTGATTCGGCAAACGGAGTCAGGTAGCGTATCGACTTCGCCGCTCACAATTACTGATGCTCCGATATCTTTTCCATCGCGTGCTGTACACGCTCCCGGTAGTCTGGCTGGTAGTCTCGCTGGTCTTTGTTCTCATTCATCTGGTTCCTGGCGATCCAGTTTTGCAGATGTTGGGCGAAGGCGCGCCCGCGACCGACATCCAAGCCACGCGGCACGCCTACGGCCTCGATGTCCCGCTAGGCCAGCAGTATCTGCATTACTGGAAAGGTGTGCTGCACGGTGATCTCGGTCCGTCGCTACGTTTCAATCAGAATGTCGGGACGCTCATTGCGCAGCGATATCCGTATACGCTGCAGCTAACTCTCGCGGCTTTGGTGGTAGCTGTGTTGCTGTCTATTCCTGCCGGAGTCCGCTCCGCGCAGAGGCGCAATCGCTGGGATGATCGCCTGCTCAGCGTAGTCAGCCTGTTTGGATTATCGTTTCCCAACTTCGCCCTCGGACCTATTCTGATTTTGTTTTTTGCCATCAAGCTGGGCTTGTTGCCGGTATCAGGGTCAGGGACACTGGCGCACCTGGTGCTGCCAGCCATCACCATGGGCGGAGCGCTCGCTGCTATTCTCACCCGCATGGTGCGCACCTCAATGCTGGAAGAATTAAGTCAAGACTACATCCGTACTGCCCGAGCGAAAGGCCTGCCGGAGCGCACGGTGGTTTATCGACACGCCCTGCGCAATGCCATGATTCCCGTAATCACAGTCCTGGGATTACAATTCGGTGCGCTGCTAGCCGGGGCCATCGTCACCGAAACCATCTTCTCTTGGCCCGGCATCGGACGCCTGACTATCCAAGCCATCGGCAACCGCGACTACTATCTGGTGCAAGGATGCATCCTCGCGATCGGCCTAACCTACATCGCGGTAAATTTTTTGACTGATGTGTTGTACTCGGTAGCGAATCCGCGGATTCGGCAGTAAGAGCAAATAAATCTGTCGTCCCGACCGGAGCATTGCGATTGGCCTTATCAATCGCAACGCGGAGTGAGGGAGCTGTTGTTTGGATTCGCGAACAGCATGGGGAAACTAATTCATTTCCTATCCAACGGCTTCGTTTGACACTGTTTTGCGGCCGCTCCTATACTTGCTCCGCGCCGCGAATCCCCGTCTGAAGAGGACTTCTATGTTGAAACGTTCCCTGTTTTTTTTCCTGATTGCCGCTTCGACAACACTGGGCTTTGCACAAGATCATTGGAAACAACCCAAGCTCACTTCGCAAACCAGCAACACCACACAATTGCTCATCGCGGTCAGTCCGGTGAACTCGCAAATAGTTTGGGCGGCCGGCACCGGCGGCACTTATGTCATGACGACAGATGGCGGAGAGACCTGGAAATCTGCGGTGGTGCCGGGTGCGGAAAACCTGCAATTCCGCGATGTGCAGGGCGTGAGCGACAAAGTCGCGTATTTATTGTCGATCGGAAATAACCCTGGGGATTTTCGCATCTACAAAACTACGGATGGCGGCGGCACGTGGACCATTGAATTCAAGAACCAAATCAAGAAGGCATTCTACGATTGTTTCGCCTTCTGGACTCCGGATCGCGGCATCGCACAGAGCGACTCGGTAAATGGAGTATTCCCGGATATCCGCACGACTGATGGAACGACCTGGAAGAGCATCGCCAAGAATATGCCGCCAGCGCTTAAAGGCGAAGCATCGTTCTCCTCGAGCGGCACCTGCGTTACGACCGAGGGTGACAACAATGCCTGGATTGCCACTGGCGGCTCAAAAATCGCGCGAATCCTGGCCACGACGGATGGCGGAGACTCGTGGAATGCATATGACACGCCGCTCATCAGTTCACCGACTGCAGGCGGATTCAGCGTGGCCTTCCGCGATTCCATGAATGGGATTGTCGGCGGCGGTGACTTGGCAACGAAGGATCCCAATCACGCCGAGACGGCAGCCTCGCACGACGGCGGTAAGACTTGGAAGTTGACCAGGAAGCCTCCAGTGAAAGGAGCCATCTTCTGCCTGAGTTACACGAATGGCGATGACGAAGACCACGGCCACCACGGGGACCGAACAGTCGTAATCACCGCTGAGACGGCGCCAAACTTTACCTCAGGTGCAGGAGCGTGGTCCCCGGATGAAGGCGACACCTGGTTCAAATTGCCCAAAGAAGTGAGTGGCTACTGGGCCGTCGCTTTTGCCGACCCGCACTCGGGGTGGTTCGTAGGTAATGGCGGCAAAATCCTGAAAATCAGTTTCGAATAGCTGCGATTGATTCGACCACCGCGTCGTGGAACTTCGGGCGAAATTGCTTGATGGCCTGATTGCTGCAATCAGGCCACGTGCGGTTGGTGAGCAATATTACGGAAAGCTGACGTTCCGGATCGATCCACAGCGAAGTTCCCGTGTACCCAAGATGACCGAATGAATTAGGCGAAAAATATTTTCCCGATTGTGAAGGGGACGAAGGTGCATCCCAACCCAGCGAGCGGGGATTACTCAACGGCGACGATTGGCGGGCGGTGAACAGCGCCACTGTTTCACGACGCAATAGGGAGCGTCCGCCCGCCAGCAGGGCATAGGAAAAAATTGCGAGGTCTTCGGCGCTGGCAAAGAGTCCTGCATGACCGGCAACTCCGCCCAGCACGCTGGCATTTTCGTCCTGCACTTCTCCTTGAATCACACGGCGTCGGAAAGACTGATCATCCGCAGTCGGCGCAATCGCTGCTCGCCACGCCGCTGGAGGATTGAAGGTAGTGTGAGCCATCGCTAAAGGCCCGAAAACTTCGCGCTGACAGAAGCGGTCGAGCGATTCATCAGCGATGCGTTCAAGCCCCACCGAGAGGACGATAAAACCTATATCGCTGTATTCCGCTCTGGCACCGGGATCAGCAGTCAGCGGAGTTGCAAAGGCCGCGGCAAGAAGTTCATCTCGTGTGCGAGCCCGCAGAAAAAGTTTTTCATACGCCGGCAATCCTGAAGAGTGAGCCAGCAACATGCGCAGCGTGACCGCATCGCGTCGTGGATCTTCGCCGCCGAACTCCCCCACAACCGCAGTTACAGGCAGGTCTACATCAAGCAGGCCGCGTTCGTAGAGAATCATTGCCATGCTCGTTGTAGCGACCACTTTTGTAAGCGAAGCGAGGTCGAAAACGGTGGTAGTGGTGGTTTCGGGGGAATCAGCTTCGTAGGTGAAATGGCCAAACGACTTTAAGCCGACCAGATTGCCCCGGTGGGTGATGGCGATCGACGCCGTAGGGAAAATGTGATCCGCAATCGCTCCTCGTACTAACTCATAAGCACGCGCGAAAACCGCGTCCTGCTGGCCATAGGCCGGAACGGGGAAGCAAGCGGATGTTTTGATGGCAGGCAAAAGGCTTCTCGGTTCGATGTCCGCTTTATAGCAAAGTTCCGACGGCGGGTAAAGATAACCATCGCGCCCTGAGTGTTGCCACAAATACAACAATGCCGCTGGAGCCTTTTAGATCTCCTGGCTGAAGCCCCACCGCGCAACTACTAAAATATTTCGAGCCCGTAATAATCGTGGTTTGCAGCGGGTTCCCGCCGCCAACGCAATCCATAGAGTAATATGATGTCCGGCTGAACTTTGCATCGCGAAGACAGCATGTCTGCAAGACTTCCAACCAGAGAGCCAACAGACAACCATGACCGCAAAATTCCGTGTTTTTGCTACCTGTGACATTGGCGAATCCATCAACCTCCTGCGCGAACGGGGATACGACGTTGAGGTCTATCCGGATCCCAAGGCGCCGCCGAAGAATTTGATCATCGAGAAAGTGAAATCCGGCATCGACGGCCTGATCACAACTTTGCGTGATCCTATTGACGCTGAAATATTCGAGGCGGGGAAGGGAAGTTTGAAAGTAGTCGCGCAAATCGCGGTGGGTTTCGACAACATCAATCGCGCCGACGCCAACCGCTACAAAATCCCCTTCACCCACACCGCCGACGTGCTCACTGAGGCTACCGCCGAATTTGCGTTTTTCATGCTGGGCGTGCTGGCGCGAAAAATGTGGCCGGCCGAGCACCTCACCCGTGAAAACCAGTGGGGATATTGGCATCCCTACCTGCCGTTTCTCGGCGATGAAGTTACCGGCAAGACCATCGCGGTCATCGGCACCGGGCGCATTGGTCTGGCGCTGATCAAAAAGTGCGTCGGATTCGATATGAACATTCTGTGCTATGACATGGCCTACCAGAATCGCGAATACGTCAAAGCCATTCAGGAAACTATGGACCTTCGCCACGCGCGCGGAATATCCCGCGATAAAACCTGGATCAAATATGCAGAGTTCGAGGAAGCACTGCGCGACGCCGACTTCGTCAGCGTTCACGTGCCCCTGCTGCGCGAGGGCGAGAGTTCGACGCCCACCTACCATCTTTTCAATGAACGCACGTTGCGCATGATGAAGCCGACGGCTTATCTGGTAAATAATTCACGCGGGCCAGTGGTTGAAGAAAAAGCATTGGTAAAAGCGCTTCGTGAAAGATGGATTGCAGGCGCAGCGCTCGATGTTTACGAAAAAGAACCGTTGCCTGCGGATTCAGAGTTGCGCGATCCCGCTATTGCCGACCGGTGCCGGCTGTATCCGCATTTCGCCAGCGCCGCACGGATCACTCGCCTGTCGACCGATCCGAACAAAGGGATGGCGGGCCGCTGCGCGCAAGGACTCATCGATGTCTTAGAGAAAAACTACGGCGGAGACATCACCAAAATGCCGTATGTAGTAAATAAAGAGGCCTTCGGCAAGTAGCTGCGCGATGGAGGACGGGCGTCGCGCCCGTCTAGCTTTTCGGGAAGTCGAATAAACGGGCCAGACGCCCGTTCTCCATTAATCGTTATGGATCAGTCGGAGATGGTATGTTCCTCACTGCTCTGGGCGCGAAGAACGCGATCGACAGAATACGGAGCGCGGCGAGTCGGTTCGTGGTAGTGCCGCACCTGCATCTCGCCGAGTAAGCCAACCGCTAGGAGATTCAATCCCGCGAGCAGTAAGACCGCGGCAAAAATCATGAGCGGACCATGCTCAGTCATGGTGTCGGAATGATTCAGAAACTTATCAACTAGCAGCCAGCTTGCAACCCCGCTTCCGCCCAACATGCTCAGCATCCCGAGGGTACCGAAAAAGTGCAGCGGTCGCGCCAGATATCGCAGCAAAAATCGAATCGTAATCAGATCGAAGAACACACGGAAGGTCCGCGAGATGCCGTAATGTGAAGCCCCGCGTTCCCGGTTTACATTACGGATGGGAACTTCAATGATCGAAGCCCCGTACCACGAAGCCAGCGCCGGAATGAACCGGTGCAACTCACCGTAGAGTGGAACCTGCTCGAGAACCTCGCGACGATACGCTTTGAAAGTGGTTCCGAAATCGTGAATACTCACGCCGCTCAGCTTCGCCATTAGCCAGTTGGCGCAGCGTGAAGGAATGCGCCTCAGCCACAGATTGTCGATGCGTTGTTTACGCCATCCGCTGACGATGTCATATCCCTCGGCAATCTTCTCCAGGAATATCGGAATGTCGGCAGGATCGTGCTGCAAGTCGCCATCCATGGCGATAATGTAATCGCCGCGCGAGTGGTCGAAACCGGCGGCTAGCGCGGAAGTCTGTCCAAAGTTCCGCCGCAACTTCACCACTGTTACCCGGCTGTCGATGGCTGCAATCTCGCGCAGAAGAGGGAATGTCCGATCACGCGAACCATCGTCCACCAGCACAATCTCAAAGCTCTCGCCATGAACTTCCATGACCGCTTTGAGCCGATCGTAAAGATCGGTGACGTTCTCCTGCTCATTGTGCAGGGGCACAACGATGGAATATCTTGGCATGAAAGCTTATTATAGCGTGCGCCGCGTGAATTTGAACTTTTTTACCGCCACCCAGGTGGGCGGGCTGCGAAACTAGAATGGTAACAGCAACGTCTCTGTTTTTGCTGTATCTTTTGGATGGCGTAGTCTACACCGGGTGTTTAAATCAGCAGCACTTACACAGGTCAAAGACGGGGACAGGAGCCCGCGCGAATGGATATTAAGGTGATCATAATGATGGGCTGTGTTCTTTGCACCACTTCCGGACTCTGTTTCATGGAACTGCGGCGCATACGCAAGAATATGGAAACTAAGCAAAAAGTATAAGCAGGGAGAAGTTTAGAGACGTTGCTCCGGCGCAAAGTCATGCGCCGCCCTGTTGGCCTGTCGGCGTTACCTTCGATTTCGTCTGTAATCGCGCCTGCACCGTCCTGAATTGCCCTCGTAATCTCATTTGACAAGCGCAACCGGCTGCTACCCTATAATTCCGTTTTCATTGATGTCAATGTCGCTTCACGGGAGATGCCGGTTTGCCAAACGAAGAAGATGGATTCCCAAGTTGTGATTCGCCATGGCGAAGGACCTTCTTGCAAAGAAGCGTCTTGGCCGGAGTAGGCGCGGCAATGTTGCCAGCTGTCGCCAGAGCTAGCGAATTTACCGACTCTCCCGCGCTTGAAATCAAACCATTTGATTTGGATGAAGTTACCATCGCCGATCTGCAAGCCGCAATGGCTTCAGGAAAATTCAGCGCCCGTTCGATTACCGAGAAATACCTTGCGAGGATCGAGGAAATAGACAAGCATGGTCCCACGATCAACAGCGTGATCGAGGTCAATCCCGACGCTCTGGCCATCGCTGACACGCTTGACAAAGAACGCCAAGGCCAGCACCTGCGCGGGCCCATGCACGGCATCCCCGTTCTGATCAAAGACAACATCGATACCGCCGACCGCATGCAGACCACGGCTGGCTCTTTAGCTCTGGTGGGATCGAAGCCGACACGCGACTCCTTCGTCGCGCAAAAACTGCGCGAGGCCGGGGCGGTGATCCTGGGCAAGACAAATTTGAGCGAGTGGGCGAACATTCGTTCCAGCCATTCCAGCAGTGGATGGAGCGCGCGCGGCGGACAAACTCTGAACCCATACGTGCTCGACCGCAATCCCTGCGGATCAAGTTCCGGTTCAGGCGCCGCAACCGCAGCCAGTCTTTGCGCGGTCGCGGTGGGCAGCGAAACCGACGGCTCGGTCGTCTGTCCAGCTTCCGCCAACGGACTTGTCGGCATCAAGCCGACACTCGGCTTAATCAGCCGCTCCGGCATTATTCCCATTGCTCACAGTCAGGACACGGCTGGCCCCATGGCCCGCACCGTGCGTGACGCCGCGATTTTATTGGGCGCGCTCGCCGGAGTCGATCCCCGAGACAGCGTGACCTCAACGAGTAAAGGCAAATCTTCGCCCGACTACACGAAGTTTCTCGATCCCCATGGACTGCGCGGCGCCCGCATCGGCGTAGCCCGAAAATATTTTGGCGGCAACGACGCTCAGGATCAGCTCATGAATAATCTGATCGAAGCTATGAAACATCAGGGAGCGGAAATCGTCGATCCCGCCGACTTGCCCACGCACGGAAAATTCGATAAGACCGAACTCGTGGTCCTGCTCTATGAGCTGAAGGCTGACCTTAACGCCTATCTGGCGAATCGTCCGGGAGCGCCCGCATCCTTGAAGGACATCATCGACTTCAACGAATCCAACCGCGACAAAGAGATGCCATATTTTGGCCAGGATCTTTTCATCAAAGCCGAAGCCAAGGGTCCGCTCACCGATAAAGAATACACCGACGCCCTAGAGGCGAATCATCGCCTGTCACGCCAGGAGGGTATAGACGCAGTGATGGATCAATTTCATCTCGACGCAATCGTGGCGCCTACGGCGGGCCCGGCATGGCTGACTGATCTGGTTGATGGCGATCATGACTTAGGCGGCAGCTCCAATGCCGCCGCAGTAGCCGGCTATCCGGATATAACAGTGCCCGCAGGCTTCGTCTCCGGACTCCCGGTAGGAATCTCATTCTTCGGCCGCGCCTGGAGCGAACCCACGCTACTGAAAATCACCTACGGCTTCGAGCAAACGATACAAGCCCGCAGGCCGCCAAGATTTCTGCCGACGTTGAAGCTGGGAGAGTGATCGCCATCGCTCTGTCCTCCCGAGCGCAACGTCCCGATTGTTCTCATCAATCGCCGGTCTGACATGCAGGCAAGAATGCTGTACCAAAAGCAAAACCCCGGGCCGTTGTCAGCCCGGGGCGCAACCTGTCCAGCTACAAATCAATTATCGGTAAACGAGGGTTTGAGGTCAAGGTTACTTGAGGAGTCTGCCTGCCCTCAGACTCGTCGTCAGCTTCCCTACCAAACGAGGAACGCTGTGGACCCGGCGGGACTCGAACCCGCACCTTTTAGCTGGACAGGCTAACGTGCTCCCATTACACCACGAGCGCCAGCGTAGCCTATGAGCCGACTCGATTTGAACAAGTTCACCCGTCACACTCCCGCACACGAGTTCCACAATGGAATTCTTGATTGTGATATTCTTCCTCGCCATGATTGAGGGAACCGCGTGACGCCGGAACCGCAACTTATCAACGTTGGCCTGATTGGCTTCGGATTTGCCGGACGCACCTTTCATGCTCCGGTTATCCGCGCGGTTAAGGGCTTGCGGCTTGCTGCCATCCTGCAGCGGAAGGGAACTGAGGCTGCGAGCGCTTATCCGGAGGTTCGCGTCGCGCGCAGAGTTGAGGAACTGCTTGCGTCCGATTCCATTCAGCTCGTGGTGATCGCGACACCCAACGTTTCTCACTTCGATCTGGCGCTGCAATGCTTGCTGGCCGGACGCCACGTTGTCATCGATAAGCCATTTGCCCCCACCTACGCCCAGGCTGCTGAGTTGGTTGCATTGGCCGAAAAATGCGGACGATTGCTTTCGGTTTATCAGAATCGCCGCTTCGATGGTGACTTCAAGACTGTATGCAATCTGTTCGCATCGAAAACTCTCGGGCGCGTCGTGCTGTTCGAGTCGCACTACGACCGCTATCGTTTGCAGCTTCGGCCGGGAGCTTGGCGTGAACAAGCAGGGCCGGGAAGCGGTGTGTTCTTTGATCTGGGGCCGCACTTGATCGATCAGGCGCTGACACTGTTCGGAGCTCCTGAAGCGATTGGCGCGGATATACGTGTGGAGCGCGATGGTGCCGCGGTCGACGATGCGTTTGATCTTACTTTGCGGTATCCGCGGCTGCGGGTTTTGCTGCGCGGAACTATGCTGGCGGTTAAGCCGTCGCCCCACTTCCTGGTTCATGGAACCAAGGGCTCTTACGTGAAATACGGGCTCGATCCTCAGGAGAACGCGCTGAAGCGTGGTGAACTTCCCGAGGGAGTGGATTGGGGCAAAGAACCTGAAGAAGCGTGGGGCACCATTTCACTGGTTGATGGAGACAAAGTTACGGAACGCGCCGTCCCCACGCAGCCGGGCGATTATCGCGAGTATTATGCGAATGTCCGCGAGGCAATTCTCGGCAAAGCGGCATTGGCAGTGACTCCGCAAGGCGCATTGAAGGTGATGCGAGTGCTGGAACTGGCACGACAAAGTAGCGATGAGCGACGCGTGATTCCGTACCTCTAAGAGCCTTCACCACCGAAACACAGAGTCACAGAAAATAAAATCCAGAGGAACTAAGGCAACCGTTCGTAGCTGACAAAAGCGAACCGTTTGGAATCGGGCGACCATGAGTTGACGTTGATCGTTCCCTGGCCGCCAAAGAAGTGCGTCAGCGCCTGGATAGAGCCGGGTGTTGCTTTCGCGACGCTCTGAGGCATCGGCATCATGCGAAGCTGAACATCGGTTTTCACATCGTGACCGGGCGTGCCCTTTGGGAAGGATAAGAAGACCAACCATTTGCCATCGGGCGAAGGATGGGGAAACCAATCTTCCAGTTCATCGCTGGTGATGCGCTCGGCCTTGGTATCGCCGGGACCAGCGCCGTTCGCGGGAAGTCGCCAGATATCCCAGCCTTCAGAGCGGTTGGAGTTGATGTAGATCCAACTGCCGTCGGGCGAGTAATCAGGGCCGTCGTCGTTGGCCGGTTTCGAAGTTAGTTGCTGCTCGCTGCCGCCGTCTATCCCGACACGAAAAATATTGAAGTGACTGCCGTCCCGCTTGCCGACAAAGGCAAGCCACTTGCCGTCCGGCGACCAGCCGTGAAAATAGCTGGGATGATTCGCGGTGAGCAGGCGCGGTTTTGCGCCGTCGGAAGAAGCGACGAATACTTGCGACTCCGGCGAAGAACCATATGTCGCAGAGAATGCCAGCAGCTTGCCATCGGTCGACAGGCCGTGGTCGTTGTTACATTCGTAGGCGGCATCGAGAGGCAATTTCTCAGGCTGCACTTTCTGATTTGCATCGATCGCAAAACGGTAAAGCTTGCCCTCTGAGTTCGCGAGCAAATACTTTCCATCGGGCGACCAGTTCGGCGCTTCCCAAAGTTTGTCCGCCTTGTACACGATTTTAATACTCTTACTCTCTAAATCGTAAATTGAGATCGCGCTGCGAACATTGCTGGGATTTTGGTTAGCACTTGTTTGCGGCTCGGCACTTTGCGACAGAGCATGTGAATACAGAACCGAAATGACTAACGCAAGGGCGAAAATATTGACAGCAGCTGATTTAAAATTCATGGTGCCTAGTTCAAAGCGAGTTGATTTCCGACATAGAATACTCGTGACAGTAGCGGCAGTCTACGTAATCTCCTCGCTGCGGCGGAATAAGAACGATTTCTTTTCCGCAAGAAAACGGGTGTGGGTCAAAGCCTCGATGTTATGATGCTGAAACGTTAAGCGGAGTTCGCGCGATGCGCGCCTCTGCAGCGGAGCGAGCAGCGATTCAATGGCAATTGCGAACGTCAAAACTTCAACCACCGCAGTAGCACCGCCCTCCACTTACAAGGGCGCTTTGGCAGTGATGACCACCCTGTTTTTCATGTGGGGTTTTGTCACCGTGCTGAATGACGTGCTGGTGCCTCATCTCAAATCTATTTTCGACCTGACTTATGCCCGGGTCATGCTGATCCAGTTTTCTTTTTTTTCGGCATACTTCATTTTTTCGATTCCGTCGGCAAAACTCATCGATTGGATCGGGTACCACAAAACCATGGTACTGGGCCTGTTCACCATGGGGCTTGGCGCGTTTCTGTTTATACCTGCGGCGAGCGCTGCATCGTATCCGTTGTTTTTGACGGCGCTCATGATTCTGGCGGCGGGCATTACGGCGTTGCAGGTGGCGGCGAATCCGTACGTTGCCGTATTAGGTCCGGCAGAAACAGCTTCGAGCCGGTTGAATCTCGCTCAAGCTTTCAATTCCTTGGGCACAACAATCGGCCCTTACCTCGGCGGCGCGCTTATTCTGACTGCGGTTCCGCTGAGCATGGAAAGCGTGCGCCAACTGTCGCCTGAGGCGCTGCAAGCATACCGAATACATGAGGCTTCGTCAGTCAAGCTCCCTTATGTTGTGATTGGACTTACTCTCTTCGTGCTGGGAATCGCGATTGCGCTCTTTAAACTCCCAGCAATGCCGCAGGCGGAACGTCATGGAACGGGTCCACAAGAGAGTGTGTGGAAGCATCGCAACCTGGTTTTGGGAACAGTTGGTATTTTCGTTTATGTTGGCGCAGAAGTCGCCATTGGAAGTTTTCTCATCAACTATCTCAGCCAACCAAACATTGGAGATATTACGGTTCAGGTTGCGGCGAAGTACGTTTCCTATTATTGGGGGGGCGCCATGGTCGGCAGATTTGTCGGCTCTGCCATCCTGCAAAAAGTTCGCACCGGCACGGTCCTGGGCATCGCTGCGGCTACGGCGTGCTTGCTGGTTTGTATTTCCATGTTAACGTTCGGCCATGTTGCGATGTGGACCATTCTTCTGGTGGGCTTTTTCAATTCAATAATGTTTCCCAGTATTTTTACGCTGGGGATTGCCGAACTGGGTCCACTGACGGGCGACGGCTCTGGGTTGTTAATTATGGCAATTGTTGGCGGTGCGATTATTCCGGTGATTCAAGGCGCTCTGGCTGATCGAATGGGAATTCATCACGCATTCATTCTCCCGGTTATTTGTTATTTGTATATCGTTTATTACGCCTTTAGGGGATCGCGCCCTATCGTGACGGCTTGAACCATACCACGTGAGAACTATCATCTTATTTTTTCTCGGCGTCGTTCTGTTAACTTCAGCTTCCCAAATTGTTGCGCAGGATTCCGCTCTGGCCCCCACGCCGCCGATGGGATGGAACAGTTGGAACAAGTTCGCATGCAACGTCAGCGAAGACCTTATCAAACAAACAGCCGATGCAATGGTGAAATCTGGCATGAAAGACGCCGGATATCAGTACGTCGTCATCGATGACTGCTGGCAGGTCGGGCGCGATAAAGATGGGAACATCATCGCGGATCCACAGCGTTTTCCTTCCGGGATCAAGGTGCTGGCAGACTACGTACATGCTGCAGGTTTGAAGTTCGGGATTTACTCAGACGTCGGAACCAAAACTTGTGCCGGCCGACCGGGCAGTTTGGGACACGAGTATCAGGATGCGCGGCAGTATGCCGCCTGGGCTGTGGATTATTTGAAATATGACTGGTGCAACACCATCACTCAAGACGGCCACGCAGTTTATTCGCTGATGCGGCAGGCTCTGGATGCTTCGGGCCGGCCAATTGTGCTGAGCATTTGCGAGTGGGGCTCGCATACACCGTGGCTCTGGGGAAAAGACGCTGGGGGCAATCTTTGGCGTACTACGGGGGACATCCAAGACCGCTGGCAAGGACGCGTCAGATGGCCTGCGGGCGATTGCTGTTCCAACGGCGTGGTGGATATTGTCGATTTGCAAGTCGGACTCGACAGCTTTGCCGGACCCGGCCATTGGAATGATCCCGACATGCTCGAGGTCGGCAATGGCGGCATGACCGATACGGAATACCGTTCGCACTTCAGCCTGTGGGCGATCCTTGCTGCGCCCCTGATCGCGGGTAATGACGTGCGCAGCATGCGTCCGGAGATCCGCGACATTCTTACGAATAAAGAAGTGATTGCGGTCGATCAGGACCCACTCGGAAGCGAAGGTAAGCGGGTGAAAAAAAATGGGGACCTGGAAGTTTGGTCCAAGCAAATGAAAGATGGCAGCCGGGCGGTAATTTTATTTAACCGCGGAAGCGCTGAGCATGAAGTCGGCGTGAACTGGGAAGACATCGGTTATCCCAATCATTTGCAGGCTGCAGTCCGCGATTTGTGGCAGAAAAAAGATATGGGCCGGTTTACCGGAAGCTTTTCTGCTTCGGTTGTGTCTCATGGAGTGGTGATGGTCACGATTAGGCCTTAGCAATCAGGTCGCGATGGGGGACGGGTCTCGCCCGTCCGGACGAGGACGCCCGGGTCCATGTTCGCCTTAGCATTCTGTGACGCGAATCGATAGAGCGATGAGTAAAGCTTCTCTCGGCAAGTCTGCGGGCTCTCCAGTGTTACACGCGTTGAAAACTTTGTTCGCGGAACTGTATGGCGGTTCACCCGCGATTTATCGGGCGCCGGGAAGAGTGAACTTGATTGGGGAGCACACGGACTATAACGATGGATTTGTTATGCCAGCCGCTCTGAATTTGTACACCTATGTGGCGGTGAGTCCGCGGACGGATCGAAGACTTCGTGTATACTCGGCGAATTTTAAGGAGAAGTGCGAGCTCGATTTGGATTCGATTTATCCGGGACGCTTGGGTCACTGGAGTGACTACGTTCGTGGCGTCGCTGGCGTTCTTCAGTCAGCGGGATACAGGCTGCGTGGTGCTGACCTGGCAATTTCGAGCGACGTGCCACTGGGAGCGGGGCTGAGTTCGTCGGCTGCTCTTGAAGTTTCCACGGCGTGGGCTCTGCTGAGTAATTCACTGCTTAGTGCCAGTCCCACCGAAATCGCACAAATGTGCCAGAGGTCTGAACATCTTTACGTGGAAACACGATGCGGAATTATGGATCAGTTCATCTCGTGTCACGGACGAGCGGGCCATGCTCTGATGCTGGATTGCAGATCTCTTGAATTCGAACTGTTACCGATTCCGTCAGATGTGCGGCTCATGGTTTGCAATACGATGGTGAAGCATGAGCATGCGAGCGGCGAATACAATACCCGGCGGCGGGAGTGCGAAGAGGGCGTTCGAGCGCTGGCTGAGGTTCTACCGGGAATCCGCGCGCTTCGCGATGTGACGTTAGATGAATTGGAAAAGCATCACGAGCGCTTGAATCCAGTTATCTATAAGCGTGTGCGGCATGTGGTCAGCGAAAATGAGCGCGTGAAAAAAGCTGCGCATCTGCTGCGAGCAGGCGATGTAAAGGCGTTTGGCGGGCTGATGGCCGAATCACATCGCAGCCTGCGCGACGACTACGAAGTCAGTATCGCCGAACTTGATCTGATGGTTGAGTCGGCGCACATCCGAGCCGGGGTGTATGGCGCGCGTATGACCGGTGGCGGTTTCGGGGGAAGCACGATAAATCTTGTCGATGCTGGCCACACAGAGGGAGTCCGGCAAAAACTGGAAAAAGAGTACCAGGAAAAAACAGGAATTAAGCCCGTCATTCTGGTTTGCGAAGCTTCAGACGGCGCCAGCGCTGTTGTTGAGAGCTGAGCACAATTGAGATTGCGGAACGTATCGACGCGACTTATCCATTCAAAAGGCGCGGTAAATGAAGCCTCCAGAAAGATCGGAATTCATTCCTCAAACATTGCGGAGTTCTACGCACCGGCGCTTTAATCCGTTGACGCGCGAGTGGGTGCTGGTGTCGCCGCATCGCGCGGAGCGTCCGTGGCAGGGCCAGACTGAGCCGCAACAGGCCGAACCAAGCCAGGGCTATGATCCGAGTTGCTATCTGTGCCCTGGAAATGTCCGAGCAGGAGGCCAGCGCAATCCGCCGTACCCGGACACGTTCGTTTTCAATAATGATTTCGCCGCCCTGCAACCTGAAACGACATGGGCGCAAATAGACGTCGACGAGAAAGGCATTGTTGTCGCGGAGAGTGAGAGCGGCATCTGCCGTGTTGTTTGTTTTTCGCCGCGTCATAATCTGACGCTTTCCCAAATGCCCATAGCCGCAATCCGCGGGCTGATCGATGTTTGGGCAGACGAATTTCAAAGTTTAGGACAGCAACCCGGGATCAACTATGTGCAGATTTTTGAGAATCGCGGATTGATGATGGGCTGCAGCAATCCTCATCCACATGGCCAAATCTGGGCGACCTCGACCGTGCCCAATGAACCGCGCAAAGAGCAGGAATCATTTGCCGCATACCAGACGCTCCATGGTACCTGTTTGCTCTGCGATTA
>DASYOD010000077.1:0-3574 GCA_036008085.1 Terriglobales bacterium | reverse complement strand
ATGTGAGCGACGTCTCGAACCCGCATCACGCCGAACTCGACGAGGAAGTGGACAAAATTCTGAATGACCTCGGCGTAGCGGACCGGCCAAGGCTGCGCGTATTCAACAAAGTGGACCAGCTTACGCAAGAGCAAAGGGCTCCGCTGATCCATCCCTACGCAATGGGCGCGGGCACAAACGGCGAACCTGTGCTCGTCTCGGGCCTTACGGGAGAAGGCGTGGAAGAATTGTTGCGCCGGATGGACGCGGCTCTTCCGGTCGATCCTGTCGTGACGCTTTCGCTGCGGCTGCCGCTCGCCGAGGGCCGTACACTGGCGCTAGTGCATGCGCTAGGCCGTGTGTTACATTCCGAAGTTGAAGACTCTCACATGCTGATGGATGCCGAAGTTCCCGTATCGATTGCGCGCAAACTCAAACTGAGTACCTTCGCAAAGGATGGAACTTCGAGCCGGACGCGTGCGTAATAGGAGGGGAGGGCGTTGCCATGATTACGTTTATCCTGTGGTGCATCTTGTTCTTCCTCTGTTGGCCGCTCGCGCTGGTTGCGCTGGTGGTTTATCCCATCGTTTGGCTGATACTTTTGCCGTTTCGCATTGCAGGAATTGCCGTGCACGGCGTTTTGGCCTTTTTGAGAGGCCTCTTTTTCCTTCCGGCGCGACTCTTGCGCGGACCGCGAGCCATCTGACAGACGACCTGCCGGTTTGCACTAAAGTAACTCCGCCTCGACCATCCTGAAAACAGCGGTTCTGGCTGCTAAATAGGTCTTTCTTTAATAGTTTGCACGGGGTTATTGAGCCGACCTTGCTGTGGAAACCTTGTGGAAACTGTTTCTTCCAAAATAGCGGCGCGCCAAATTAGGGCTACTAAGATCCTGACGCTTTTCGAATGTCTGGTTCCTAACATATTGAATACAGGAGAGTTATCTGCCCTCTATGCTCTGCCAAAAGGTGCAACAGCGGGTTGGCTTCTTCGTTATCGGTTTTGGACATTTGCACAGGTTTGCAGCAGAGAGAGTACGGATGAGTACAGCACTCCGCGTGGGGCAACTCATTTTACTTGTTGACGTTACAGTACCGGCAGAGGTGTTCCCAGATTCATCCGCGGACCCTGGCAGACGTTGACGCCTGCCCAGTAGGAGTCTATAGTCAGGCGAGCGGTGGACGTAGCCTAAGGGGCGGCCTCTCCGCCGCCAAGTTGCCATGAATCTCCCCAACTCACTGACGGTTCTCCGCATCTTTTTCGTTCCCTTGCTCATTGCAGTCTTGCTCACGAAGAGCCCTAACGTCGATTTCCCTGGTTTCCCAATGCATTTCGAGTTCTGGGGAATCTTGATCCTGCTCCTGGCCGCAGCGACGGACTGGGCCGACGGTTATTTTGCGCGGCGACGGCTTCAAATCACCACGCTGGGCATTCTTCTGGACCCAATTGCGGACAAGTTGCTCATTTCGGCCGCGTTCGTTTCTCTTGTGGATATGCACCTCGTCCCGGCTTGGATGGTCGTCATTATTATCGGGCGTGAGTTCACCGTTCTTGGTTTGCGGAATATTGCCTCGGCAGAGGGATTCACGATCGCCGCATCCTTGTTAGGCAAAACGAAAATGGTTTTGCAAGTGTGTGCGGTGGCAGTTCTGATTGCCGGAGCGCGACAAGAACAGCACCCTTGGCTGAACAAGCTGGGGCTATTCCTTCTCTGGCTGGTGGTGATCAGCGCTCTGCTATCGGCGGCGCAATACTTTCTGAAGTTTTGGGGACAGCTTGACGACCGCATCAAACAGCGGCGCAAGCTGCGCATGATGGAGAGCCACAAAAAGTCCGAGGATGCCATTCCTCTCTGAAACCGACCGCCGGTCTCTGCTTGCATTGGCACGCCGGGCAATTGCCGAGGCCGTTTCCCTCCAGAAGTCTACCGAGGAAATTTCCCCAGGTGGAGTGTTTGCCGAGAAACGCGGCGTGTTCGTGACGCTCCACCGGCTTGGCCGTTTGCGTGGCTGCATCGGCGTCGTGGACGCCTTCGAGCCGCTGGGCGAATCCATCGCGCGATGCGCGGCCAACGCGGCCCTGCACGATCCGCGATTTTCGCCCGTCCGCGCGGATGAGCTCCCGGAACTGGAAATCGAACTCTCTCTTCTATCGCCGTTGGAACCGATTCTTCCCGAAAAGATCGAGATCGGGAAGCACGGTTTGCTGATTTCCCAAGGCTCGAAGCGCGGGCTTCTGCTCCCTCAGGTTGCGGTTGAGCACAAATTTGGCCGCGACCAGTTTTTGGAAGAGACCTGCCGCAAAGCTGGCCTGAACGCAAACGCATGGCAGGAGCCGGAAACACAAATCCTGGGATTCACTTGTGAGGTCTTTTCGGAAGGTGAGTGTGCCGGGGAACAATCTGCGGATGGCTGAATTCTACAGCGCATGCCAGTTCTGTTGCACATTGCCAGCGCCAAAGAAAGGCCCGCACGAGCAGTGGCTCGCAGCGGGCCGGAAGTTTCTGTCCTGCTTTTACTTGTGGGGCCTATTCGATTTCGACGTAATCGCCCGTGTACATAGCGATCGAACTATACGTGATCAACACAGTCGAAGAGTTGCGGCTCACGTTGATGACGATGCCTTCGCCCAGCACTTCGCGGGGCAAATCATTCCACGTATATTTCCCGGGCGAGCTCCCAAAGCCGTAAATGCGGTCCTGATAGTCTCTTGTCTGAGGAGCAGTCTCCGCCCTCGAGCCCTGGTAGCGGAATACTCGAAAATAATCGCCGACTTTTACGCCTTTGTTGGTCCCAAGGTTTACATAGACGGTGTTGCCCCGCCCGGCGGATTGCTGATAGTCCTTTGACTCAACTATCATCGCGACGGGCTTGCCACTGACGGGGGCGAAATGGTCAAAGGCGCCCCCGTCCTTGAAGGGTGGGTCTGGTCTCTCTTGATAAGGCAGCACGATATCGCCACGCTGCATGTAGTCGCAAGATAGTGTTATTTGCGCGATCGCCACCTTTGGTTGAACGACAACGACTCTAAGCTGCCCAGCGTCCAAATAGTGCGTCCCCATGGCCTTTAGCAGCTTGTCCTGCCACTTGAACCACTCCACTTTCAGAGGATCGCTCTCTGGCCTAACGACGGAGTATCGATCGCCCACGCGAACGCCTTTGTCCATGCCACGGTTGATATATACATAGTCGCCGCGGGCAAACGTGAGTTTATCGTTCGACTGCTCACCGGAAATCAGCCGGGTTGCATCGGGAACCTTCTCATCAGTGACAAAGCCCGAACAATAGATCGCAGAAAAAGTCGCCTGCGGGGGAACAACAGAAGTCTGCGCCGAGCAAATTCCGGCGCCGGCAAAGACAATCGTGCATAGAGCAGCTAATTTAGCGCGCATTCCAAGACTCCTTCAAACACGCCCTACCGGGCCGTGCGGGGACGATTCTTAGCGAAATTAACAGGGCCGCCCCCATGCGTCAACAAATACGCCGGGACCGCTTTACACTTTTGCTACGGGCATGCTAGAAGCCTTATTCTCAATAACATGGCAAGAATCACGCTGGGGGAAAGTTTGTTTGGGGTGGGTATAGGGCGGATCTGC
>DASYOD010000076.1:0-24373 GCA_036008085.1 Terriglobales bacterium | reverse complement strand
CTCGGTGACAAGAGCGCGCCCATTCAGTATCCGAAAGTCAATTTACCGGAACCCGCCATCACTTTCGCGATTGAGCCTAAGAGCCGCGCTGACGAAGACAAGTTAGGCCCGGGCATTCACAAACTCATGGAAGAAGATGCCATGCTGCGGTTCTTCCGCGATCCTCAAACCAAAGAATTCCTGATTGCCGGAACCGGCCAGCAGCACATCGAAGTCGTAGTCTCGAAGATGAAGAAGCGGTATCACACGGAAGTGATTCTGAAGGCTCCGAAGGTTCCGTACCGCGAGACTATCCGCGGTAAAGCCGATGTTCAGGGCCGCCACAAGAAACAAACCGGCGGACACGGCCAATACGGCGACTGCAAAATCAAGATGGAACCGCTGCCCCGGGGCGGCGAGTTCGAATTCGTGAACGATATTTTCGGCGGCGCAATCCCCAAGAACTACATCCCCGCTATCGAAAAAGGAATTAAAGACGCCGCCGCCCGCGGCTATCTGGCCGGATTCCCCGTGGTCGATTTCCGAGTAATTCTCTACGACGGCTCGTATCACGATGTAGATTCAAACGACATGTCCTTTCAAATGGCCGGCCGCATCGCCTTCAAAAAGGCTATGGAACAGGCCAAGCCGACGCTGCTGGAACCGGTGATGGCAGCCGAGATTACAGTTCCCGACGAATTCGCCGGCAGCATCATGGGCGACCTCAACAGCCGCCGCGGCCGCATCCAGGGCATGGACAACAAAGGTGGCAACACCGTAGTGAAAGCCGAAGTCCCGATGTCTGAAATGCTGACCTACGGCGTCGATCTAACTTCGATGACGCAAGGCCGCGGCAGCTTCAACATGGAAATGCATCACTACGACGCTGTGCCCGGCCTGCTGCAGGAAAAGATCATTGAGAAGGCGAAGGCCGCGCGCGGGGATGTGAAGGAAGAAGAAGAATAAAAGTCCCCGCTCGTATTACACGACTAGCCGCAAACGTCATTGCTCCCATTCGCGGTGGCGGTATTTCAGGAATTCTTCAACTGCCTTTGGGATCCGGCGCCACACGCTTTCTTTTTTCAAGCGTCGAAGGATTGTACGGGAGTCGCTGTACCGTCGACCTCGCCAGGCTTCTTCGCAGCTTCCCTGATTTTTTCACTGGAATGCCTCCCCATGCCGTCATCCCACGTGCGCTCGATTATACAAACTTGCCTCCGAAATGCTCCTCTTTGTAGACTGACCCCGAACTGATAACATCGGCCAGTGGCCACGCTCAGGAACACTCCCAAATTACCGCAAGATCGCGAGCGCATTGTCTCGGCTGCGTCAGTCGAGGACGATTCTTCGTTCGAGCTAAAGCTGCGCCCGCAGCGCCTGGCCGAATTCATCGGACAGGCCAAGGTCAAAGAAAACCTGGCCGTCGCAATCGAAGCCACGCGTTCTCGCGGCGAGGCCCTTGATCATGTTTTGCTATACGGTCCCCCGGGCTTGGGCAAAACGACTTTGGCGACAATTATCGCCAACGAACTGGGCGTGCCCTTTCAGCAGACTTCAGGTCCGACGCTGCAAATCAAGGGGGACCTGACTGCAATTCTTACGAATGTTCGCGCAAAACAAGTTTTGTTTATCGACGAAGTTCACCGGCTGCAGCCCACGCTTGAGGAACTGCTATATTCGGCGCTCGAAGACTACAAGCTCGACATCATCATCGGCCAAGGCCCTGCGGCCCGAACTCATACCATGGACGTGCAGCCGTTTACCTTCATCGGCGCAACCACTCGAGCGGGGTTGCTCTCTTCGCCCTTGCGATCGCGATTCGGCATCGTGCTCCGGCTGGAGTTTTACAGTCATGAGGATCTGCGAATCATCGTGGAGCGCTCGGCGGAAATTCTCGGAGTAGAAATCGATCGATCCGGCGCCCTTGAAATCGCCAGCCGTTCCCGAGGCACGCCAAGAATTGCCAACCGTCTGCTGCGACGGGTTCGCGACTATGCCCAGGTTCGAAGCGCCGGCAAGATCGATTTACCCACAGCTCAAGCCGCCCTGCAGATGCTGGAAGTGGATCGCTACGGTTTCGACGAGGTAGACCGCAAGCTGCTCCTGATTATTATCGAGAAGTATCAAGGCGGTCCCGTTGGCTTGAATACGCTGGCAGCGGCGCTCGCGGAAGAACCAGACGCTATTGAGGAAATTTACGAACCATTTCTGATCCAGATCGGTTTCCTGAACCGCACGCCGCGCGGCAGAGTTGCTACCCAGCTAGCCTATGAGCATTTCGGCATCACGCCGAATCGAAAGCAGAGCTCGCTGTTTTAAGAACCACTGTATAGGCGCGGGCGTCCCGGCGCGTTGGGGTGCGCCTGTGCCATCGCAATCCGCATAGAGCTACAATGTCCGCATGATTGCGCACCTTCGCGGACGATTGCTGTCCAAACATCCCAACCAGGCGGTCGTTGAAACCGCTGGCGTCGGATACGACGTCACCATTAGCATTCCGACATTTTCTGACCTGCCTGGCCTCGGCAGCGAGGTCGCGCTGCACATCCACACTCACGTCCGCGAAGATCAAATCGCACTCTACGGATTTCTAAGGCCCGCCGAAAAACAACTCTTCGAAAAACTAATTACGGTAAGCGGGATTGGCCCCAAGCTCGCCATTACGATTTTAAGCGGCATGCCCGCCGATGAAATGGTCGGAGCCATCCGCGGCAATGACATTGCCCGTCTCACTCGCATCCCTGGTATCGGAAAGAAAACCGCCGAGCGCATGGTGCTGGAACTCCGCGACAAGCTCCCGCCAGCGGGCGGAGCAGAAGCCCCAGCGGTGCCAGTGATGAACGCGATCGAGGAAGATGTACTCTCCGCACTGGTGAATCTGGGCTACCAACGCCAAGCCGCAGAACGCGCTTTGGCGACAGTTGCGAAGAATGGCAAGGACGGATCTTTCGAAACAATGTTTCGAAACGCGCTCGCCGCAATGGCCAAGTGATACAGCCGCGTCGAATCTTTTTTTGTTTTGTTGTTTTGCCTCGCTAGCAGCGATGAGAGTAGCATCCTGATATTCCGTGCTGACGCGCTTTCCGTGATGCCGAATGGACGGGAGGTTCTTCGTGACGCTCCGTACGCTTTATCCATTTCTTCTGCTATTGTCCTTAGCGGTCGTGACCTCAGCAATGCTGATACAGACAATCAAGACTGGGACTCTTGCGTGCGCGGTAACCCACCCCAACGGGGTTCAACCACCGGTGAAAGACTTTGGCGGAACCATGACGTACGCCGCAAACCATCATGGACCTCGTACCTTCCCCGGTCCATACGCCCACGGAAACGGAAAGTTGTGGACCGTACTTCCGCTCGATGGAAAAATCGTGATGCCGCCTGACCCAGACGGTTCGATATCCGATAAGTTCATGTGGTGGAGAGCCATGCAGGGCGCCTTGACCATAGAAGGCCACAGACTGGATGCACCGGCGGCCCCTGCGGTGCCCAACGTACCTCGTGGTTACCACGACACTGGATTTCAGGCAAGCAGCATAACGTTCCCGACAGAAGGGTGTTGGCAGATCACCGGACAAGCGGGCGACAGCGAGCTGACCTTTGTGGTGGAAGTTCACGCCAAGAAATGACGGACTACCAAATCCTTTGCTCTCTTTTCGTTCTCACCGCTTCCGGAAAACTTCAAAAATCAAATTAAACAATTGGACCAGCGTGATGCCAATCGTCACATAAACGGCGATCTCCAGCCGGCGCCCAGCCTCTTTGGTTCCCGCCAGCATATCCATCACTTCCTTTGTGCTTTCGTGCAAGGTGTCAGCGAGCTGCTCAAAGTGCTGTGTCGAGCCCCGCAATTTTTCCAGTACATTCGAGGTCGCCGAAAGCGCTGCCGCTATTTGTTCGCCATTGCGAATGTCGAGTTCAATCTTGCAAGCCGACCACCACGGACTGCCCGGCGGATTATCGTACATCCGCTGCCGAATCTCTTCATAAGAACGGCTGCGCAGCAACAGCACCAGCGCATGAACCTTATCAGATTCAACCGCTGCGGTTTCTTGAGTAATTACCGGCATAACTCGCGAGTGTAGCAGTCATTTCCGTGACCACTGAGATACCCGAAGGACATCTCCAAATGTGCCGCCAGCCCAGGCTCGCCAAGTTACCCCTCAATTAAAAGGCCTTAGCACCTAAACCTCAGACCAGAGCGTGGTTACGAGATTACCACCCCGATATCGCCATAGCCGTTGTTACCTCCGCATTCCACGTCCCTACCGCGCTTTAGCAAACATTCTTTCGATACGCGGATCGGGAACCAGCCACATGACCGCGACCAAGGCATATAACCCGCACGCGATCCACGAATGCAGGAAGGACAAAGGAATTGCGACGGCGTAAATTACCAGAGAAACCTTGCCTTTCCGGTCGTCGCCGATTGATTCCGCCAGCGTGGACTCGGCTCCGTGTCCGGCGATCAGTGCCCTTGTCAAAATGGTGTAAGCAATTGCGGCCAACAGTAAGAGCATTCCGTAGAACGCCACCGGCCACGGAGCGAAATCGTTCCCTCCCATCCAAGCGGTAGCGAATGGCGTCAGCGACAGCCAAAACAATAAATGCAGATTCGCCCACAGGATGCCACCTGTCACGTGCTCCGCCGCGTGCAGCAGGTGATGGTGGTTGTTCCAGTAGATGCCAACAAAGACAAAGCTTAAGACGTAGCTGAAGAACGTAGGAACGAGCGGGCGCAAAGCCATAATTCCAGCGCCGCGCGGAGCCTTCATCTCTAACACCATTATGGTTATGATGACGGCGATTACGCCGTCGCTGAAAGCCTCCATCCGACCCTTGCTCATTTTCCAGACTCCATTTTTTCTCGAAGTAAGACCCAATGTACTCGAAGTTCTCTCCTCGACAAGGCTGATCTTGACTCTGGGGTGTACACTGGCGCTCGCTATGGACAGCAGGATCAAAGTCCAGGCTGAAACAACAAGGAGAAACATGATTCGAAAATTATGCGGTATTTTTGCGGTGACATGCGCTCTGGCGATGTCTTCCATCTGTGCCCCGGCGCAGACGCAGGAGATCCAGGAAAAACCACGGATGTATAGCTACGTCGCCTTCTGGACGATTCCGCGGGCGCAATGGGCCGAACAGGCGAAGCAAACCGCGTCGGAAGAAAAGATGATGCAGAAGTCCGTGGCTGATGGCGGCATTGTGGGCTATGGCAGCGATCAGAATTTAATTCATCAGCCCGATGGCGCAACGCATGACACCTGGTTTTCATCCATGTCGATGGCCGGGCTGCTCAATCAACTTGACCAATTCTACAAAACGGGCATGGCCACGAGCCCGGTGGAGCTGAGCGCAACTAAGCACTGGGACGGGATGTACGTGAGCCGCTATTACAATTGGCATTCGGGATCCTGGAAAGATGTCTACTCGCATGTCTCTGTTTATCAATTGAAAGCGGATGCTCCTAACGATGCCGTAGACACGCTGAGCAAGAGTTTGTTCGTGCCAATCATGGAAAAAATGCTGGCCGACGGCACCATCCATGAGTATGAGATCGACAGCGAAGCTGTTCATACTCAAACTCCAGGAGCAATTTGGGTCTCTTACATCGCGGCCAACGCAGAGGGGATCGACAAGGTTGGTGCGGCGGTACGCGATGCCCAAAAAGCAAGTCCCCTGGGTGGTCCTGCATTCCAGTCGATGGCGGACTTCGCTCAACACCGCGATTACTTGTCCAAGACTAACGCAACTTACAAATAGCTTCGCATTGGTGTTTCACAGTAGCCCACCCCGGAAAGGGTGGGTTTTGTGCTTGTTGGCCTTACGTGGGGAAAGCTTGCGCTCGGCATCAAAATGCTACGATAAAGAACGGTTCATGCCCGCGAGTAAAAATTGATTGATCCGGTCATCGATTCTCTCCATCCGCGTAAAAAAGTGCGCCGCAGCATGGTTTTAATTGGTTTGATTGCAGCGGCTGCGCTGGCAATTATTTTTCTGCTGAACATTCGTGGATGGAGATCACGAGTCCTCATGCGAGTGCTGCGTGTTGACAACTGGCCGACCGTGGTCTCTCCACCGGCAAATTTTCGGCCTACGGTTCCTGCGGGGTTTCGGGTCTCGGTGTTCGCTTCGGGTTTCACTGAGCCCCGCTGGTTGGCTGTCTCTCCCAATGGCGATGTGTTTGTGGCCGACTCTGCAGTTGGAGAAGTGGTGGTTTTGCGCGACTCACAACGACAGGGAATTGCTGAATCCCGTGAGAACTTCGCCGACCATTTGAACCTGCCTTTCGGAATCGCCTTCCATGACGATTACGTTTATGTAGCCGATACCAATGAAGTTCTGCGATTCCGCTATGATCCGAGAACATCGAAACGATTGGGTAATGCGCAGCATATTCTCTTGCTTCCTGGGATGGGTTATCACCAGCACTGGACGCGGTCGTTGGCCTTTAGTCCTGATGGGCAAAAATTGTTTGTATCGGTCGGATCGAGCGACAACATTTCGATCGAGGCAGATCCTCGGCGGGCTGCGATCCTGGTGTCTGATCCTGATGGGAAGAATGTCCGGATTTTCGCTGGCGGAATGCGCAATGCCGTTGGCATCGGCTTTAATCCGGATTCAGGTAACCTGTGGGCCGCAGTAAATGAGCGGGATGATCTGGGCGACGAGCTTCCACCCGACTATTTCACCCACGTAATTGACGGCGGCTTCTACGGATATCCTTATTCTTATATTGGCAGCCATGTGGATGATCGCGTGGCGCCGCGACCGGACCTGGTCGCAAAAGCGCTCGTCCCGGATATGCTGCTGGGAGCGCATGTTGCACCCCTGCAATTCGTCTTCTACGAGGCACAACAGTTTCCTTCTACCTATTGGCACGGTGCCTTCATCGCTGAACACGGCTCGTGGAATCGACGCATCCGCAGCGGTTATCAAGTGGTCTTTATACCTTTTCGCAATGGTGTTCCTGCCGGAGATGCAATACCTTTCTTTTCTGGATTTGTGCCTGACTCCGCGGGAAGGAACGTTTATGCGCGATTGGTAGGGGTGGCAGTTCAGGCCGACGGATCATTATTGATTTCGGATGATGGCAGAAACCTTATCTGGCGAGTGTGGTACCAGCCCGAGCCGAAGCTAACACACTAGCTCGACGCCGCTACAATACAGCTCACAACCGTGCGCTCTGGCTATTTAAAAAATTCACGCATCGGTACCGCAGTTGCGGCCGCTCCCGGAAACTCTTTAAAGCCCAACAATTCCATCATCGTCCGCAAAGTGTTCTGGTGATGGAATTCTTTATCCACTCTTATTCCCCGTATAACATTTGGGCCGATGACCGTGGTGAACACTTGGCCTTGCTGGTCACCATTGCCATTGTCGAAGGTGACGAACATAACCCCGGACCCTTCTGGCTTGAAGTAGGGGCTGTCCAAAACCGGGCGTATGTATTGCTTAAGCCAGGCGTCGGCCATGGCCAGCGTGCCGTTGTGCGCGTCGTGCATCAAGTTCGGAATAATGAGTGAGTAACTAGGTAGTTTCTGGTCCGCGAGATCCTTGGCAAATTGGGTAAACGGAACCATCTTTTCTTGCTCCGAAGGGTGGTTCGCGACATCCGAATACCAGGGAGCCGGATTGTGACGTTTTACGTAGTTGCCCGATTCAACGCCCATGTATCCGGCATACGGTAGCGAATCAGCGTAAACTTTCCAGGACAAACCACGCCTGTCGAGTTCGCGAAATATATTGTCGTCGGTAATGGTTTTTGCGCATCCCCATCCGCCGCAGCCAAAGTTCAGCTCGCCACTTCCCGAAGACAGCCACAGATAATCGAGCATCGATCCCGATTCATCGGAATAATAACTTGTCGCAATCCCATAGTTATTAGCCAGGTCGCTCAGCCATGGCATTCCGTTGGGATAAACCACCGAAAAGCTGTGGTTTTCTTCCATAACAAGGATCACATGGGTAGTTGACGGCGAGGCTTCCCGGGCTTTGTCTTGCGCAGATATTTGTTGAAAGGAAATGCAGCCCAGAACAAGAATCAATGGCACTACGTTTGTGATTTTCACGCAGGTAGATTACGGATCTGAAACTCTCCCAACAAGAACACAGAAGTGCATCTGACCGTATCATCGCGGGTACCGCTGTCAAGATTAGTGTCAGTGTAGATTCATCTATTTCCCGCAGGGGCCAAAACGAACTGTGCGCGGCACAAGAAATTAATTCTTCGCGTAGACTGGGCCAGCATCGCGCGACGGAGGATCGGATATGGCGCGAATGTAAGAGACCAGGGCCTGGATGTCTGATTTGCTAAGGGTGTTCCCCCATGCGGGCATAAGGGCTGACTTGTTGAGCGCGGGGCCACCGTGGCTGATGATTGCAGTGAGATCGGCGTCAGAAAGTCTGTTGAGGGTGTCGCCCTCGGTAAAAGGATGCGGCTTGATTTCGAGATTGTCGAAGTTGGAAACCCGTTCCGAAGTTGATTCCGGATTGTGGCAGCGCTCGCAGTACGCGTCGTTGAGTTGACGTCCGAGAGCCTGCTGATAACCGAGAGCGATCTCATCGATGGTAAGAGCGAATTTCTTCCCCGCTTTGTTGGTGCTCGATGCAGTTAAGTGATACCGGCCCGCCAAGCCTCCGAGAGTAACGTTGGTTGTAACCTGTCCGCTGGAATCGGTAAGGCCGTTAGCGGGATCAAAGATTACTCCGGGTGCGGCGCCGAATTCTACGAGGGCCCCCGCGACGGCCGTGCCTTGCTCATCATTTACCTGCACGACCAGAGGCTGGGGCAAAGGTGCGCCTGTCTGCGCATTCTGTTTGCCTCCGCTGGATTCGACAATGACTGAACCGAAAGCGGTGGGCTTGAGCTGCGGCGCGGGCGGGGTTGTATGCGAGCAGGATACGGCCAGCAGCGCAATTAATAATATGACGACGGTTTGCGCGCGACGCATCATTTCTTTGCCACCTCGGTTTTGCCTCCGCTTTTTTGCGAAATAAGGAACGCGGTCAGCGCCTGGGCATCTTCGTCGGACATGGCTCGGTTAGGTTCCGTCGTTCCCGCACGCAGAGCCTGCGGATTTTTCATCCACGCGAAGATCCATGCAGCGGTGAGGCGCGATCCGACTTGCGTCAGGGTTGGGCCAATGTAGCCCTTGTCAGTTTTCGTGTCTACGATGTGACAGCCCTGGCACGCATACTTGCCATAGAAGAGCTGCTTGCCCAGTTCAACCTGACCTTGCGGATAGCCGCTCAGCGGCATGGAGTCGCGATCGACTGCCGGGCTCTGATATACGGTCATAATGTAGTCGGTGAGTTCGTTGACCTCGCCGTCACTGAGGTTGAACCTTGGCATACGGCGAATCAACGCCGGGCGCAGGGTGTTCGGATTTTTCAGAAAATCCACCAGCCACTGGCGCTGTACGGAACTGCCTTCCCAGGTGAGGTCGGGAGCCATTTCGCCGCCGTGGCCATTGATGCGATGGCAGCTAAAGCACGCCAGATCCGTCATCAGCTTTCCAGCTTTGCCTGCGGGTTGGTAGTCTGACTCCGATTTTGTTGCAACCGTCAGTAATGGAGATAGCCCGGCGGAGCGGTCGTTGAACGCCAGCAGCGCGGTGGCTAGCGAATCAATTTGCGTCGGCGTGAATGTGTACTGCGGCATCTTCAAGCCTTGTCCAAAGGCACGCGGCTGCTTGATCTTGGTCGCGATGTATTCAGGCAGCGTGTGCTGCATGCCCGTCAGAAAAACTAACTGCGTGACGGGCTTACTTCCGATGCGGCTCAATTCGGGGGCGAAATTTTCCGGCTTCTTGATGCCGGCAATCTCATGACACGATGCGCATCCGTAGTCAGAAACCAGACGCTTGCCGTGAGCGATCTCCTCGGGAGTCGCGGCGTCAAAATGGACATTAGCTAGCAAATCCGAATCGGTTTTCGCCATCAAGAAGCCGGAGAGCGTTGCCACTTGCGCATCGTTGAAACGGTAGTGCGACATCGCGGTTTCTTTGTCGTAATTCCGCGGATTGCGCAGCCACGCCTGAAGCCACTCGGGTTTTACTTTACTGCCCACTCGCGTCAACTCCGGACCAACGTTGCCCCCAACTAAATTGCCAGCGGCATTTTGCACAGCGTGGCAGGAGGAGCAGAAAGATTCTCCGTACAAACTGGCGCCGGACGCGGGATCAGCCGCAGTCTTTGCAGAGAGCTTGAGCGTATCTCCCGGGAGCGATGTGCTGCTCGCAATCAGAAACGCGGAAATGTCCCGCGCATCATCGTCGCTCAATTTGAAATTCGGCATGGTTGCCGTGCCCGCGTAGGCTTGCGGATCTTTCAGCCATGCATAAATCCACTCCCGCGTGGTCTTGTCGGCGATGTGCGAAAGCGACGGCGGATCATCGGTCGCCTTCATGGTCTTTCCGCCGGAGACCTTCACCGTATGGCAATGCACGCAGCCGTAACGAGAAAGCAGATAACGGCCTTGATTCAACTGAGGCGTGCCCGGCAGCGATCCCTGATGGCACTCCCCGCATGATGACTCGATGTATTTTGCCGGCAGAATTGGTTGTTCCCAAGCCAGGGTGCTGTTGTGCGCTTCGGCTACCGTGGTCGCGGCGCCCTGCCCGCGATGGCAGACGGTGCATCCAAATTGGTCGAGCTTATGAGGAATCGCCGGATGCGGACGGAACGGTTGAACGTTTACATCGGCCAGACTCGCTT
Organism: Terriglobales bacterium; assembly: GCA_036008085.1. Classification (GTDB taxonomy): domain Bacteria; phylum Acidobacteriota; class Terriglobia; order Terriglobales; family Acidobacteriaceae; genus JABDBE01. The sequence goes on along the minus strand of DASYOD010000076.1, from coordinate 13,672 downwards.
CTTTCAAACCAACGTGACAACTCGTGCAGCGGTCGACCACTCCGAGATCGGGCAACCAAATCTGCTGAATTCCTCCCTGAAAATGGCGTTGCAGTGTAACCGCATCGCTGCGGTTACCAATCAGTTTCAGATACCCGTGCTGATAGTGACGCCATTCGCTGAAGTGGTTTTTCGCGGGAGCGATGGCAAGCGAAGCCAGAAACACCAGGCTGACCACGCCAAACGCGCGAACACTATCACCAAACAACTTCTGCCAGAGCGATTTGCGATTATCTTTCATGAGTTCAAAAAGTCCCTTGCCACGGCCATACCCAAGCCCAGCCCGGCCCACGGAAGAACGTGCCAATGGCAGTCAGCACCACCAGTTCGAATAAAAACCAGGTCATGACCCAAAAAGAAAGCGGCCTTCCTGCCAGATAGCGCCGAACGCGCGAACGGGACTGCGGAGAACTCTCTGCCGCTAATAGCATCAGCCCGGCCATGATTACAGTCGGAACCAGAGCCGCGTACACCTTGAAGAACAGCAAAAATAGAGATAGCCCGGCTGCGACCAAATAAAAAACTCGCAGTCGCCGCTGCCGGTCCTTAAGAAAAAGTCCGCCCGCTTCGATGTTGACCTTGAAATACGGGATTACAATCAGCGCCATCACCACCAGGCCGGGAACCAGCACACCCGCGACAACTGGCGGAAAGTAGTGGAGCATTTCTTGCAGTCCGAGAAAATACCAGGGAGCTTTCGCGGGATTGGGTGTGTGCGAGGGATCAGCAAGTCCTTCGAGAGGCGCATTGAATATGAGCGCTATCCATACCAGCGCGATGGCAAGAAGTTGAATAGCTACAACTCCTCGAAACAGCACTTCGGGAAAAGTTTGTACTTGGTCTTCAGTTTCCGCTTTAACCTGAGCCGAAGTGCGACGAGTGATAAATACAATGCGGCGTGGAGACTTCTTCGCATTGGAATCGACGCCGGCAATGAAATCTTTGGAATCAGCCACGGCTATTGCGCCTCCATGCTGGGAACTGTAGTCTTCGCGCGCAGCGTCGCCGGTTCGCTCCCGTGAGAATAGAGGCCGCCATCTTTGCGAATACGCCAAAAGTGGATAGCCACGAAGAACATCGCAGTCAACGGCAGGATCATGCAGTGCAGCACATAAAACCGCAGCAGGGCATTAGCATTCACTGCGTTTCCCCCAAGTAATAGAAAGTGAATCTTGCTGCCCATAAGCGGCACGGCAGAAGCGATGTTCGATCCCACCGTAATTGCCCAGTAAGCGAGTTGATCCCAGGGCAGCAGGTACCCGGTGTAACTGAGCAACAACGTGATCAGTAAAAGAACGATACCGATCACCCAGTTGAACTCACGCGGAGGCCGGTATGCGCCTCGATAAAAAACTTTGAACATGTGGGCAAACACGAGGAACACCATGGCGTGCGCTGACCAGCGATGCAGGTTGCGTAGAAATAATCCCGACGAGACTACAAACTGCAAGTCCTTCGTGTCCGCGTAAGCCTGCGGTGCAGAGGGATGGTAGTAGAGCATCAGAGGGATTCCGGTTGCGACCAGAATCAGGAATGTTCCCAGCGTCAGCGTACCCAAATACCACGTCGCACTGAAACTCAACATGCGCGTGCGCACTTTGGTGGAAAACAAATGCAGGAAAACGTTCTGCTGAATAGCTAGCGCCCGCTTCAGCGTGCTCGAACCGGTGCCGCTGCGGAAGATCGAGCGCCACACCCGCGTGCCGCGCAAATCGTCGAAGTATTGGTCTACTGTCTTCGTTGCCATGCCTAAACCCTCACGAAAGATTCCCGCTGCAAAGGTGGAACGTCGGTGGAGCGGTCCACCAGCAAATCTCCGTCGTCGTTAAGCCAGATGCGCTTCCACGGCAGCGGCTTGGGTGCTGGGCCCTCGATCTTTTCCCCGTTTTGCTTGAATTTGCTGCCGTGGCACGGGCAGGCGATGATGCCTAACTCTGGTTTCCAGGCGGTCAGGCAACCAAGATGCGTGCACACTGCACTAAGCGAGAAGTAGCCTTCCTGCGAGTGAATAATGTAGATACCCGAGTTCACATCGAGCGTGACGGAATCGAGCGGATACCGGTCGGTCTTGCCGGCGTTAACCACGGGCGAAGGCTCGTACAGCACATTCGGCTCAAGAAACTGATAGGCAAAAGCCGCCGTGCCGGCGGCGGCAATGCTTAGAGATCCCAAGCCAAGTTTTGTGAAGAATTGGCGGCGATCGAGCGCTTTGTCCGGATTTACGGGTTTGGTTTCCTCGGTCATAATATCCGCGTCTATTTCTGCAGTCCTGCTCCAATGGCCGCGACTGAAATCAGCCCGGTCGGTTCTGCGGGAATCAGGTTGTACGATTCCATAGTGATCGTGCCCACCGGACAGCGCATGGCGCAAAGACCGCAGCGGATGCAGCGGGTCTCATCTTTCAACATGGCTGCGCCGGTGACAATGCCCAGTTCGTCGGCTGCAACTTCATCGAATTCCACGCCGAAACATTCCTGGTTGTCACGAATATGCTGCACAGTTTCGGGCTCGAAATTAATACGATCGAGCGAAACCAGCTCCAGACATTTTTCTGGACAAACATCGACGCAACCGCCGCACAGAATGCACATGCTGCCGTCTTCCGGTGTGCCCTCAAAAATCGTGTTAACCCAGCAGTGCAGGCAGCGTTGTGCTTCCGCGGTCGCTTCGGAGGCGTCGTAGCCAACTTCCACTTCAGTCACTCCGGTGCGGCGTTCGAGCGGAAGCATGGGCACCGGTTGGCGGTTGATATCGAGATAGTCCAGCGGCATGTTGTGCCGCTTCAGTATTTCGACTTCGATAATCGGCTCGGGATGTTTGTTCTTGCGAAGAAATTCGTCGATTCCGACAGCCGCGCGTTTGCCATCGCCTACGCTGTCGATAATCAGCCGCGGACCGAACACGCAATCGCCGCCGGCAAAAATTCCCGGAGCAGAAGTCATCAACGTTTGCGGATTGACCGCGATCAGGCCACGCGGAGACAGTTCAACTTTATCTTCCGGCGTGAGGAAGTCGAGCCGCGGGGCCTGACCGATGGCCATGATCACCGTGTCGCATTCGATCAGACTTTCGCTGCCTTCGAAAAACGCAGGATTGAAACGTCTGTTCTCATCAAATACCCATTTGGTTTTAAGGGTCTCGAGTGCAACCACCTTGCCATCTTTGCCCACCATCCGCTTGGGCCCGAGACCAGGATGCATTCTGATGCCTTCTTCTTCGGCTTCTTCAATTTCTTCGAGCGCCGCAGGCATTTCGTTGCGCCGTTCCAGGCAAACCAGATTGACTTCTTGCGCGCCCATGCGCAATGCAGAAAGGGAAATGTCCACCATCTCTTTGGTGGCCACCGCGCTCATGTTCTCCGCGGAAGGCTCGTTATCCTGCACTCCGCCCGCATGTTGGCGCACCACTTCGCGCGCCGCGGAGCGGGCTACGTCCATTGCTACATTACCGCCGCCGATTACGATGACCTTCTTGCCGATGGTGAACTTGTAGCCCAGGTTCACGTTGAGCAGAAAGTCGATACCCTTGTGCACGCCATCGAGATCAACACCGGGGATGCTCAGATCGCGGCTGCGGTGCGCGCCGACCGCGATAAGCACGGCATCGAATCCTTGGCTGCGCAAATCGGAAATCTTGAAGTCGCGGCCGGCCGCATGATTCAGTTTTAGCGTGATGTCGCCAGTCTCCAGAATCTCACGCACCTGCGCTTCGACCACGTCGCGCGGGAGGCGATATTCGGGGATTCCGAGATACAGCATCCCACCTGCGACTGGCGCGGCTTCGAAAATTGTTACCGCGTATCCCATGAGCGCAAGATCGTGCGCTGCCGAAAGTCCCACCGGCCCGCCGCCGACAACTGCAACTTTGAAGGGAAGCTTTTCCTGACCGCGTCCTTCGTTGATTCGGATAGGGTGTTTCGACTCAGGCCCAAACTGTTCGGTGAGAAAGCGCTTGAGAGCGCGGATGGAAATAGGGCGGTCAATCTCGCCGCGCCTGCAGGCAGTTTCACAAGGATGCGCACACACTCTCCCGCAGATACTGGCTAGCGGATTGGGGTCACGCGCGATGCGATAGGCTTCTTCAAATCGGCCCTCCGCAATCAGGCCGACGTAGCGCCCCGCGTTGGTGTGCGCAGGACACGCCATCATGCAAGGGAAATTCGTGTTCAACCAATCCCCGTCGACTTTTTTGTCCTTGTAACGTTTTAGCAAGATGGCGGTCCCCAGCGCATTCGTTGAAATGGATGTATTCTGCGCGCACAGGCACGAAACGTGACTGCCGCACTTCAAGTTATTATTTGCTCATGGTGAAGTCCGCTTTGCCGCCACCGGCTACGGTCACCGGTTTGGATTGGCTCTTCGCCCCTTCATGCCAAGCGGTTACGGTATAGCTTCCGTCGGGAACATCTTTGATTTTGTAATTGCCGCTGTCGTCGGTCTGGGCAAAATAGGGAGTTGGGCTGACGATAATATACCCAGCCATTTCCGGGTGGACATTGCATAACAGAGCAACGGAGCCCACTTTATCGAATGTATAAGGGCGTTTTTCGCCCTTGGGCCACGTTCCGAGATTGTGTCCCGCCTTTTTGTCTCCGCCGATAGACGACCAGAACACGTTGTGTTGCACATTGTCGCTGTTCAGGAATTCAACCGTTGTCCCCTGTTGCACAACCATAATGTGCGGGGCGAAAAGAAGTCCCTTTTGATCCATGACGGGATGTTCTTTGGGAGCGGGAAATGTTTTGCCGGCGATGACGTCGACGTAAACTACCGATTGACCTTTCATGCCGCTAACTTTGCCCTCGATATCTCCGGCCGACGCTGCCATGCACATCCCTGCGATCAGCATTGCCAATGTGACTGTCTTGAATTTCATTGCGTTTTTCTCCTGATGGATTTGTATTGCTAATTGCTTGCGTACTTTTTCAAAAAATGAATTTTGCGTCCAAATAGATGGTGTTGTTCGCGCTCGCATTACGGCCCGATCCGTCATAGTTTGTACTTCCACCATCGAAGCGGGTGTAGCCGGTGTATTGAGCAGCGAGTTGCAGATTCTGCCAGGCCCAGTACGAGACGTTCGCGATATACCCGGCGCTCGTCGGGCTGCCATTGTTAAAGCCGCTGACTGCACCTGGCGCGAACAGCAAAGGGTCGGGGGTTCCACTAGTATTAAACCAGCCAAATGTTCCTGAAACGCGGTTGCCAAAGTGGTATTCAGCATTCGCCATCACAGTATTGAGATGGTGCAAGCGTTGTGCTGCCGCACCTGCCACGAAGGAAGCTAGCAAATCGGAATTTTCGTGGATGTACGTCCCCCGAAATGAAAGCACGTCTTTTCTGAATAGAGTCCGATCGATTTGGGTGTCGAAACCAAAATCGGTGAACTCATCCTCAAGGCCTGCTATTGCGTCGGGAGTAGACTGCATGTGAATTCCGTAAGTACCCACTTCAAACTGCGTGGTCGCGGTTGATTGCTGCCAAGCGGCTCGCCAGTATGGCGCAACCCCACGGATATTGTTTGCGAACCCAGTTCCAGGATTGGGTTGCGAACTGCCGACGTGTTCTGAGCGGTAAAGGGCTGCGTCAAGGTAGAAATGGCTGTTCCACATGGCGTACGCCCCGATTCCGGCAACATCTTGCGCCAAACCACCATTAATAATGGGTGAGGCGCCGGGTGTTGGTGCAAAATCGCTGACCACCCACGGGTAGCCCCATGCCGGCGTGCTGTTCCAAAGATCCTCTACGGTCGGATTATTGTTGAGGTCGAGGCCGTAAACTAGCTCCTTACCATTCAGTTTCGTCGTATTCACGAATCGAATATCCGTGTTATCGCTGCTGAAATGGTCGTCTCGTGTGTTGTAAGTCACCTGCAGAAAGCTGCCGACTTTGCTTGTCCATGCACCGGAAAGGAACAGCGAAATATCTTGAGGAAATTCAAAATTGCCGTTCTGAGTTGCGGGGATGGGCGATTTAGTCGACGTGAAAGACGTCTCCAGCATTACAGACAGAGGCAACGAGGCGAGAATGTCCAGTGGCGCGCGCGATTTGCCTCCCTCCGCTTTTATGACTTTGGTCTCATCTGCCCTATCAACGTACCCGAGCAGTTTGAACCTTCGCCCGGCAGGGTTAAGTTCCGGCGGCGTGTAGTGACAGCCACTGCAGGCTAGGCCCGTCTGCCGGGCGTAGCTTGGAACCGCCCACGCGCTCGGCGTATTTACACCGCCGAAAAACAGCAAGAATATAGAAACTATCTCAAACAAAAATATCGCTGGCTTTGTTATGTAGAATTTCATACTTGCCTCCGCAAGATAGATAGCGCTGATTGTTGTCCCGACTAATTTTGTATTGCCTGGTGATAAGAAATTAGCTGCTCCCCACTAGCCCCTGCTGACGAAAGCTGGTCAGCCACACCCCAGATAAATCGGCAAAAACAGAACCCAGTTACGCCGCGTGCCAGCGGTCCGCAATTCATGGTTCTAATGCGCTGTTAGTCGAGAGTCATTATGAGGTCACGATTCGTGACCTGCTGCGTCAGGCGTCACTGGTGCATGTGACCCTCATCACACGGGCGCGTTTGGGGACATAACTCGACTACGTTGGTAAGTATTTCGGCGGGGAAAAAAGGCCGAACGCAAAAAAGAATCGCGAACGGGTTTCATTCGATCGACGTTTTACTGCCCGACATGAGCAGAATTCCGTAGGTTGGTGTTGTTCCGGCGAGAAGTATCGTATTGACTGCGACGACGCATTGTCGCTCTGAATTAGGTCACGGCAGCGACGGCGGGGCCTGCTTCTATTCTCAAAGGTGCCTCGTCCAAGCTTCGCTGAGCGGAGATTTTGCTGGCGACCATTCCGCCTGATGATCATTTTCGTCCTCGACTGGTCCCTGAGCGTTGTAAAGCGGAGCGAGGTAGATGCCGTGCCGTGCAGCGATTGCTTCGATCTCCTCGACCCGCTCCGGAGTGATAAATCCTCTTCCCATCGAGAACGATTCGAAGCGACCCTCCAGAGCGAGAGTCATACCTTCGAGTAGACATCCATGGACCACGTCAGGGAATGGGTGCCGATTCAGAATTCCGTGAAAATCTGGTGCGAACTCCAATCCGCCGGTGATCTGTCCCAAGCCTCCGAAGAAGACTTTAGCGTCAGGCATCTGCGCGGTTGGCGAAAGGTTTTTCGGATATCCCGCATCACAAACGATCGCGCCGGGCGCGATGCGGCCGGGCAGCAGCGAAGGAGTCGCCAGACTCGCCGCGCAGATTACGAGATCGGCGACCGTGGACACTCGCTGCGTAGGGGGCGAGATCTCAACCTCAACTCCGTCGTCTCGCAACTCCGCCGCGAGCCTGCGCAGCCGTTCCAGGTTGCGTGCGCTAAGGAGCACGCGTTTCACCACGGGCGCCAAGCAACGCGCGCAGCCAGATCCCACATCTCCGGTCGCTCCAACTATAAGCAACGTCGATCCGCGCAGGTCGCGCCCCTCCAGCGCGCACATCTTCTTGATTCCCTGAACGATGAAACCGACGGTCAACGTATTGCCTGTGGTGAAGACCGTATTGTTTCGCGCCGGTAGCTGATCGAAGTTGCCCTCGATCAGAATGGAGCTGAATCCGCCGAGACTCACGATCTTCGCTCCGGCGTTGATCGCGCAAGCCGCCGCGGCTCGAACCCGCGCGATGTTCTCGTGCACATAGGCCGCTTCGAGCCGGTCGGGTGGGATGAAGGAGTCGATATAAAGGCCGCAGGCTTTTGCCCCCGTTATCGAGCCGACTTCGACATGGCAGACCGCTCTAGGTGGAATCCACGGAAGTATGTCCTTGATCTCATCGTCGGGAAGAGGCGCACGCTGCGGTCCGCGTAGGACCGAGAGCACGTCTGCGGCGGCACGCCAACTTTCCTGATGTCCGATAAGAGCGAAATCGTTGTCCATAGCCACTCTCGCGTAAGAGCCTCGCGGCGAAATTCCGCGCCAGAAACCATCCCCTTCAAAACTTCGACGCCCCAGTCTGTAAGGCGCATCCATCGCACGATAACTACCGAATGCCTGAAGACATACCTGGATACAAATCCAGTCACTTACACCGCCAGCTGAGCCACCCAACCAAGGGTTATTTCCCCAGGTATCCCGAGTATGTCGAGCGTCTTTAGATACTGTTGCAGTGACGCCCCGCGAAGCTCGGCCGCACTCAACCGGACATCGAACAGCGATGGCTTCACACAGCCCGCATGACACACGTCGCAGTGTCCGTCTTTGCATTCCTTCGCCAGCATCTTCGCGAGCGTGGTCATCACATCGAGATGCAGCCGGTAAACTTTATCGTCGAAGCGCTGCGCATCCAATGCTCGCTCCGCTCGAAGAATTGCCATGGCGTGATCGACGTGCTCCTCTTCTTCGGCTGCGATCGAGGCAAATGTTTTGCCCATGCTCCCCGGTGCCACCCTCCCAACGCGCGCATAGCTGGCGACGGCGAACGATTCCAGCATGATCTCCTGAACGATCAGGCAACCAATGAAATCGCGCTCTCCGATGCAGCTCATAAAGGCTTCACGCAGCCGCTTCCAATGCTTTGCAGCGACGTTATTTGCGACCTCCACGCCGATCTTGCGGCCCTCGGCGGCGAAGCGACCGGCGTGTCCTCGTTCAATCGCCGCGTGCTCCAATGCGTCGGCGACTTCTTCAGGATCGTTGCAAATCTCCGACAAAGACGCGTAGTTCATGGCGGCGATCAGTTCTCCGGTCATCGCCTGTGCCAGGACGTCCTGCCAAATCGGAGCATTCGGCGACAGGGAAGTACATTCAATGGTTGAGCAGTTAACATTAACCAGCGACTCCATACATCCTCCTGAAAATCGAATTAAAGAAACGTCGCAGCGATCAGGCAGTCGGCTTCGGATCTGGCGATGCCATCCGGCTCCAGCAATCACGAAGGCCTTGACGGAATTTTTCCCGTTCCTTCGGCGTCCGCTGTCTCCAACGGTCCCGCATGCCATGAAGCCGGCGCCCGCCTCGGCCTGCGGAACCGCGGAATCCCCCGAGCAGGATTTTGCTCAGGATGATCAGGCCTAAGGCTTGCCAGTAGCCAATCAGTTTCAATCCAAAGAGCGCAGGCATCAGCCAATTCCACAAGCTCATGACTACGAACCCAAAGCCAGCAAGCATCACGACAAACAGCATTGCGAGCAATGGAAATTTCACTATGCGAAGTAAGCTGTAACTTTTCATTTTGTTTCTCCGTTTCACAAACTCGTCGTTACATAATTTGGAGCTGCTGCAGACAGCGGCTTCCATCGCCATTCCCCAGCCGCGCTGGCCTGCGCCTTCCATCGTTGCGCGTTCACACCCATCACGATCAGCCACAGCTCCAGTGGCAATTCTCCGAGCGCAGAGGCGGCGGCAATAACGGGAAACAGTCGGTGTGCGACCGGTGGCAGGAGAAAGATCGACCAGCCCAAGCCGCTGATGGTCAGAAGTACTCCCAAAATTCGAGGTAGGAAGCTCGACTTGAAAATCAAATAGCCGATCAGAATGCACCAGAACCCGAAGAACGCCAGATAGGTATCGAAGGCGTAAGAGTTCAGCTTGAGAAACATGGCTGCGAGTGCCTGCAACTGTTGCGGCGTGAATGCACTCAGCGAGCCGCCGCCTTGCAGGATCAGCAAAGGAGCAAGGTACAAAAAACCGGCAAGAGCCTGAATGCCGCATCCCACAAGAATGACGAAGGCCGCGAGTGAAGAAACACTTTTGTTCACAGGCCGAAGCAGTTCATACATAAGAAATGCCCAAGCGATATGGCAGACAACGCCGAGAATAGAGGATGCGAATCCGAGCCAGTACAATCGCTCGTGTGCAAGGATATTCGCCGCAGTAGCCGCGGCGCCTCCCGCGACAACCAGCTTGCCGAGAATTACTACTTGGCCGGATGTGGACGTCAGGCCTTCGAAAAATTGAAAAACACCGGCCATCCTGGCTTTGAAAGCCGGTGACGTTTCTGTGATCCGCTCCATCGTTGCTGCTGTGCTCATATTCGTTTCTCCTTGCGATCCCGATTCGCCTGCCACATAAATCAGGGGGCGTTCAGTTTCTGCAGCATCACCGCACCATTCTTGTTCTTAGGGTTGAGCTCAAGGGATTTTCGATAGTTGGCGATGGCCAGCGGCTTGTTGCCGTTGTCCATATAAGCTTCCCCGAGGCTGTCGTAAGCGTTGCTGGATTGCGGATAGGCTTCAACGTTGAGCTGAAGAATGCGTACCGCTCCCTTGAAGTTTTTCGTGCGAATGAGTTGGTAGCCCAAAGCGTTGAGTTCGTCTTCGTCGAAGTTGTAGGTGGCGGGTGCGGCAGTTTCCAACTCATGGTATTGCTGAACGGCCCGGTCAATGCCACTGGAGCCGATGGTGGCCGAAAGAGTTTCAGCAATAGATTTGCGCGGGTTGTAGGCGGCTTTAAGTTGGGGCACCCATTGCGCCATGGCGACCGCAAAAAGTCCGGCGCCCATCACGAGCGTTAATACAAAAAGCATGCCTGCCGTAGCCACGCGCCGCAGCGCGCCTGGGCGGTCCTGCGCCCGCAGATAGATTTCGAGAACGGCAAGGGGAAGTATGTATTGTGCGAAAGTCATGAATGTGAGAAACGGTCCCCGAAACGTCGTTGGGTCGAAACCGAAGGGACCCTTAAAGATGAGAAACGAAAAGAAAAAGCCGATCCGGAAAAACCACGATGCGCTTACCACCAGGAAGAAGCGAAGAGCCCAGCGGCGATGAGTCTTGAAATCGCGAGCCAGCGCGTAGCGCAGCGCCATGCCTCCGCAAAGCCAGATCAGGCCGGCGTTCAGAGTCGAACCCAGGTGTACAGAAAGATCGCCAACGCTTCCCCGGAACCAAGTCATGTAAACGCCGGCCACGCTGAGGGTGACGGCGGCCAGCATGTAGATACGCCCATTCCAGCGGTGAAAGATTGGAAAGCGATTGCGGATTTGCGGCACCAACTGCACTGCTCCGGCGAGCATGATGACCGCGGCGGACGCAACATGCATGACCACGGCAGTATTCCCCATCGAAACGCCGGGGACGTAACCGTGCGTGAAGTTCCACTTGTGGTAGTCTCCGCGCAGCGCGGTGAGAGCATAGAACGATGCCACGGTGATCCCGAATACCACTTGGCCGACGACGGTCACGGCAAACCAAAATCGCGCGGCTGCTTTGAGGGCAGTGTCGGCAACGGAGCTCAGCTGCAATCGGTTGGTCATCACGGCGGTGCTCATATTCGTTTCTCCTTGCGCGACTTAGCGCATCAACTTCACGCAAAATCAGAGCGCTCCCTGATAGCGGCGCAGCCGCACCGCTGCCACAAAAAATATCGCAGCCACTATCAGCCCGATCCACAGACTCGGACTGCTGAAGAACCTTCCGGGAGCAAGCTGCGCCAGCGGAATAAAATGTGGATCGATAAAAGCGCCAGTTTTATCCTTCAGGTCGAAAGCAGCCGCGGCAAATCCATACAAGCGGTCTTGCAGCAGCGAGCCGAGATACGAAGTGTGAAACGCAATGAACTCGAGCACTGCCAGCGCCATCGGCGGCAACACCGCCCACAGAAACGTGGCGCGCCGCGGCCAGCCTGAAACCAGCAGCAGCCACATATACAGAGGCGCATGCCAGAGCGCGAGTACGATGAGGCTGTAAAGCAGCACCAGTTCCATCTCAAACAATGGAGGATGCCACGGGGTTGCGGCACCTGCACCACTGAACAGTACGACTGCGGCGCTTACCAGGAGCATGATGAGTTGCAGGGTAACCGTGATCGCGAAGACGAGCACCGGCAGAATCGCTAGCGGAACGATTGCTTTCGCCAGCACCGTCGTAAGGTCTGAGACCGGCAGCGACTTCCAGAACAGAATGGTGCGCTCACGGCGTTCACCGTGCAGCGCGTCGAGTGAGTAAAAGATCCCGACAAGGAATCCGACCACCATAATCAACATCGCAGCATGGCTGTAGGGCATGGCCAGCGAGATAGGCTGGGGCGTCCCGTCGTGAAGCGCCTCCAGTCCACGCAAGCTTTGAGGCAGCCAAAACAGGCTGATTAAAAAGCCGAGCATGTAGACTGCGGCGACGGCCAATAGCGCGATATAGATGGAACGGTTCTCCCATAATTCGCGCCGCACCGACCAATAGAGCGGTCGCGTCAGCGAAATGGCCACGGGCACGATTTCCTGCGCGTCAAGCGGTTGCTGGGGTACGGCGTTCGATTGAGTCGTCATCTAACTGTCACCTTATGCGGCCTTTCACCAAATGCACGAGAGACTAAATCGGGCCTTGATAACGCCGCAGCCGCACTGCCGCGGCGAGGCATGCTGCCGTGATTAGCAGTCCGATCCACAGGCCTGGACTGGCCAGAAATCTACCCGGAGTAAAGTGCGTCATGGGATCGAAAAAGTTATCGGATCCTGCAACCTCCGGACCTGCACCCGCGAAACGGTAACGCAACATGTCGAAGAAATACGTAGTGTGAAATGCAATCTTCTCGATGCCGCCAATCGCGACCGGCGGCAAGATGGCCCATAGAAACGCCGCGCGCCGCGCCCAGGCCGAGACCAACAACAACCAACCGTAGAACGGCGCATACCACAGTACGTGCACAGTGATCAGGTGGTAGAGCAGCATTAGCCCCATCTGCCCTAGCATCGCCGTCCCTGGCGCCGCGATAGGTACACCGCTCCCCAGCAAAATCAGACTGCTCAGCAGTAGCATGATCACCACCGTGGCCACCACGATCACGAAGGAAAGCAGGGGCAGAACAACCAGCGGAATGCTTGCCTTCGACAGCACCGTAGTGAGATCGGAAACCGGCAGCGACTTCCAGAAAAGAATGCTGCGGTCGCGGCGCTCGCCGTGCAACGCCTCGAGCGAGTAGAAGATCGAGACAATAAATGCAGCCATCATGATCAGCGCCGCGGCCTGGCCGTAAGGATCCTGGAGTACCGGACGCCGCTGAGGTGCGTTAGCGGCTGACAGCACAAAGATCGCAATCAAGAAACCGAACAGTGCGACGGCGGCGCCGGCCAGCGGCGCGATGTAGATGGAACGGTACTCCCACAACTCCCGCCTGACCGACCAGTAAAAAGGCCGAGTCGCCGACGTAGTCGCTGGCACTATTCGCTGCGACTCGAATGACTCAGGCAGTGCGTTCGATTGCGTATTCATTTGGCCACTCCTTTCGCCGGACCTGCATGATTGCCCATCACGGCGATGAATAAGTCAGAAATGCTGGGCGTGCGCACGTCGCCAAGCCGCGCGACTTGTTGACGATCGACGCGATCAAACAGCAAAATTGTGCGACCGAGCGCTTGGCGCTCATGAATCGGCTTAAGCGCCTGCGCTGCGGCAATGTGTTCGGGGCGCACCGTTACTTCCACATAGCGCGATTCGAATTCGTCCATGCTGCATTCGAGAACAATGCGACCCCGGTTGATGAACATCAGATCAGTGAGCACGTGCTCAACGTCTTCCACCTGATGTGTCGTTACCAAAATTGTGCGGGTGCGATCGAAGTAATCATTTAGCAGCGAATCGTAGAACTGCTTGCGATAAAGAATGTCGAGGCCAAGCGTCGGCTCGTCCAGCACCAGCAACTTCGCGTCGAT
>DASYOD010000075.1:0-2365 GCA_036008085.1 Terriglobales bacterium | reverse complement strand
GTCGGGCGCAACCGACACGGCGTTTCTGCTGCCGGGCGCGACGGCGGCTCCAGTGCCGGTTCCGGCTAGCAGGGCGGCGGATTCTCCACCGGCGGCGAAGAGCGCGGGCGATTACGGGGACATGTTCAAGTAACGGAGTTTCTAGGCTGAGTTAACCAGTCAGAGTTGAACCAGCATGAGTTAGACCAGCACGAGTTGTACACGGGAGGAAACGCAAGACATGGCACATCTAAAGACCGGGCCAAAGATTATTCTCATCATCCTGCTTGTGGTGGGATTTGTGTTTGGACTGCGCAAGGCCGCAGAACTTGGCTGGATTCCCACTCCTGGCGTGATGAAAGCGCTGGTGCCGGAGAAGGCTGCGTTGCCCGATGTGAAAGATGCGCTGGTGCAGAACGTGGAGCCGGTCACACTGCCCACCTCGTCTGCCGCGAGCGTGCCCGCAACCTTGATTCGTGGTGAAATCTGGGAGTGGAATGCCCAGATGAATATGATTTACGCCAACGGCGGCGCGAGCACGACCAAGGGCTCGCTCATGGAGAAACACGGCGTCAACCTGGCGCTCATCCGTCAGGATGATACCGGCAAGATGCAGGAAGATCTGATTGCGTGTGCTCGCGAAATTTCCGGCGGATCGTCGCAATGCTCCAATGGCGCAAACTTTGTGGTGATCATGGGCGATGGTTCGGGACAATTCCTCGCCGCGATTAATCCGCAGCTTAAAAAACTTGGACCGGATTATCAAGCCAAAGTGATTGGCGCGACCGGCTACAGCCGCGGCGAAGATTCGCTGATGGCGCCGCCGGATGTGAAGAGTAATCCGCAGGCTGCGAAGGGGCTGCTGGTTGAGGGCGTGCTGCGTGACGGCGACTGGAACATCGCGCAGAAGTGGGAGGGCGACAACAGCATCAAGAATAATCCCGACGAGAAGACGTGGGATCCGGACGCGGTCAACTGGATCAACGCCTCCGATTACAACGTGGCCGCAGCTGACTACGTTGCGGGAAAGTGCGACGACCGCAAAGTCGTGAAAGACGGACATCTCACCGGAGAGACCAAGCACGTCTGCGTGAACGCGGTCGTGACCTGGACGCCGGGCGACGTTACGATCGCTAAAGGCAAGGGCGGGTTGGTGAAAGTGGTCAGCTCCAAGCAATATCGCTCGCAAATGCCGGCGGTGATTCTGGGCCCGAAGAATTTCTTCGAACGGAATCGCGCGGAGATCGAAGGCATGCTGGCGGCTACGTTCGAAGCTGGCGATCAGATCAAGGCTTTCGATCAGGTGCTGCATAAAGCTTCGGCGATCAGCGCCAAAGTTTATGCCGACCAGGATGAAGCGTACTGGTACAAGTACTACAAAGGCGTGACCGAGAACGACGCGCAGGGTTTGAAAGTTGATCTCGGCGGCTCGACGGTCAACAACCTGGCCGACAACCTCATTCTGTACGGCCTGGAGCCCGGCACCAACGATAACTTCCGGTCGACTTACACGGTGTTCGCCAAGATCGCGACCCAGCAGTATCCCGCGCTGTTTAAGGACACGCCGATTCCTGACGTGAAAGATATCGAAGACAAGTCCTTCATAACCGGGGCGCAAGCGCGCATGAGCAGCGGCGGCGCGGAAGGCGAAGCGCCGCAATACGCCGCCAATGAAACGGGGCCGGTGGTTTCAAAGCGGTCGTACTCCATCAACTTCGACACTGGGAAAGCGACCTTTACTGAAGAAGGTGTGCGCACGATGTCGGAGCTGAAAGATTCGCTGGCCATTACTGGGCTGTTCATTCAAGTTGACGGCTATACCGACAACACGGGCAGCGAGGGAGTAAATCAGGCTCTCTCTGATGCGCGCGCGGCTGCAGTGAAAGACTGGCTGCAGAAGCATGCGCCGCGCAACTTCCCCGACAATCGCTTCAAGATTGCTGGGCACGGTTCGCAGAATCCTGTCGCGACTAATGAGACGATGGCCGGCAAGGCTGCCAATCGCCGCGTGGAAATCACGCTGCTCGGTAGTTAGGCGCATCGATGGAATCGACGCAAGAGGGAAACCTGCTTTTCCTCGCTGCAAGCGAACAGCAGGTTCCTCGTCGCTTCGCTCCTCGGAATGACAAATTTTTTGTGCTCGAAGCTTCGTTCCTCGGAATGACAAATGTTTTGCGCTTGAAATGCAAGCAGATCGCCCGAAATGACAGGGCTTGAATGACAAGGTTTGAGCGAATGACAAAGTCCCGACTTAACGATGGCAACCGCAGATGAATCAGGCGATTGAGGTTTTCTCACCCAATCGGGTGATCTCAAAACAAACGGTGCGCTGGATGGTGGGGTTCCAGCTGGTGTTGTTGTTTTGCATCTGGTTTTTTTCGCCGAC
>DASYOD010000074.1:0-19704 GCA_036008085.1 Terriglobales bacterium | reverse complement strand
AAGTTTCATGCCCAAGAGGACATTCCAACCTAACCGACGTCACCGCTCGAAGACGCACGGATTTCGTACCCGGATGAAGACCAAGAGCGGCCAAGCGGTGATCTCGCGTCGGCGCGCCAAGGGGCGCAAGCGGGTGTCGGTTAAGCCCGGCTTCCGTGAGTAGTCGATTCCCTTTTCCGGAATTGATGGCAATTCCGCAACCCGAGTTTGAATCGTGAATGAAGTCGCCGCACTTGCAAATGCAGGTGTTAATTTGTCCGGACCCGGCAAACGCGCCAGATTTACTGACTGTATGCGACTGCTCCGGCACAGCGATTTTCAGCGGGTTTACAAGAAAGGCCGCCGCCATTTCGCCGCACACATGACCGTTTTTTATTTGTTGCGTGAACGAGGCGACGGATGGCGAGTCGGGTTTACCGTCGGCAAGGTTTTAGGCGGAGCCGTCGAACGCAATCGCATCAAGCGAAGATTGCGGGAGGCAGTTCGTTTGCAATGGCCCGGAGTTCGTATTCCGGCGGACGTGGTGGTAAATCCGAAAAAGACCGTGCTCAAAATTGAGTTCGCTGATTTGGAAAATGAGATTGCAAGCGCTTTTGTGGTAATGCAGAAATCGATGGGCAGAAGGACCACCTAATTTCAGTTGCCATCCCGAATTCAGTTGTCATCCTGAACTTAGTTGTCATCCCGAGCAAAGCGAGGGATCTGGGTTCTTCGAATGGCCAAAGAAACGGATGAATCTTCCTAAAACAATCGTGCTGCTCGTGCTCAGAGCATACAAATGGGCCATCTCTCCCATGTTCCTGCCGGCGTGCAAGTACGTACCGTCTTGCTCCGAATACGCAATGGAAGCGGTAGATCGATACGGAGCGGTGCGCGGCGGTCTGATGGCAGTCAGGCGCGTGCTGCGGTGTAACCCGTTCGCGAAGGGTGGGCTTGATCCGGTTGTGAAACCCGAAACAAGACGGCATAGTTCGGGCGTCGGTCTTTCGCAATCAACAGACCTATGCAGTCACTGAGAAAGTAAATTTGGCAGAATTCCAAAATCCTCAGCAAGAACCAGGCATGGAGCGGCGGCTGCTCCTTGTCTTTGCGTTGACTTTTGTCGTCATCGTATTGTTCCAGCCGATACTCAAGAAATATCTTCCGCAATCTCAAGCGCCTGCCCCATCACAGCAAACCCAAGGTAAAGCTCAGGCGGCGCCACAAGCTGCTTCGAGTAACCAAGTCCTGGCCGCGCAAGCAGAGATCCCAACGCTCAACGTAGGCGCGACTAAGCAAGCGACCACGGAATCGGAAACTGTAGTTGAGAACGATCTATACAGGATCACCTTCACCAACCGCGGAGCGCAGGTTAAGTCCTGGATTCTAAAGAAATACGACGACGACAAGGGACAGCCACTGGATCTGGTAAACAATCTAGCCGCGGAGAAATATGGATATCCGCTTTCCCTGTGGACGTACGATGAGGCCCAACGCAACAAGTTGAATTCCGCGCTTTATGTGGCTTCCAGTTCGGGCACGTTGGAGGCCCCAGCCAAAATCACTTTCGAATACGCGGACGGCGATGTAGCGGTTCGCAAGAGCTTCGACTTCAACCACACTTACGTCGTCCACGTCGAAACCTCTGTCGTGTCCAAGGGAAGTCAAGTCGCGGCTTATCCCGCGTGGCCTGCGGGTTTTGGAGACCAATCTACACTATCTTCTTACAGCGCCAGTCAAATTGAACACCAGTACAACAACAACACGGAGCGGCTGGCCCTAAAAAAAGTCAGCGGAGGCACCACGCTCCACATGCCGTTCAACTGGGCGGGAGTCACCGATCAGTACTTCGCAGCCGTGTTTCTTCCGGATGATTCGCAGAACTCCGCATTGGTGACTCTGCGCAACCCGCTCAATGTTCCAAAGGACGCGAAAAACCCGAACCCGCAGGATACAGCTCCAGTGGAAGTGTTAGGAGCGGCTGTAGGCAATCCCACAGGCCCGACGGTCGGCCGGATGTATGTGGGACCGAAAGCGCTGGCGACGTTGGAATCCGTGCCGGTGCCCACCATTGTCGGGGCAGACCAAGATCTGCGCAGTCTCATCAACTTCGGTTTCTGGGGCATCATTGCGCGGCCACTGTTCCTGTGGCTGCGGTGGACATACGGTTTCATCCACAACTGGGGCTGGGCAATCTGCATACAAACTTTGATCATCAATCTGGCGCTGATGCCGCTGCGTATTTCCAGCATGAAGTCCGCGTTGAAAATGCAGAAAATTCAGCCCCATATGAATTCCATCAAGGAGAAATACAAGAAGTACGGCATGCGCGATCCGCGGCGCCAGGAGATGAACACGGAAATCGGCGAGTTAATGAAGCGCGAAGGCGTCAGCCCGGTAGGCGGCTGTCTGCCGCTGGTCATCCAGATGCCGTTCCTGTTCGCGTACTACAGTATGCTGGGTTCAGCGCTCGATCTTCGCCATGCATCCTGGATGTGGATCCACGATCTGTCGTCGGCTGATCCGTGGCATATATTGCCAATCGGAATCTTCATTACTATGCTGTTCATGCAGCGTATGACGCCGCAGGCGGGAATGGATCCCTCCCAACAGAAACTGATGAATGTGATGATGCCGGTGATGATGGGCATTCTCAGTTATAAGTTTGCTTCCGGCTTGTGTCTATATTGGGCGGAAGGAAACTTGATCGCAATCGTACAGCAGTTGGTAATGAACCGAACAAGTCTGGGCCGCGAAATGCGCGAGATGGCGGCCAAGCGTGCGAGGAAGAAAGAGAAGTGAAGAAGCTATTAGCCTTTAGCTCTTAGCTTGAACCTGAGCCCAAAAGTGCTAGCTAAGAGCTGTATTGAGCTGTGTTTTTATGCCCATTCCTGACAAAATTGCAGCTGCGAAAAAAATCGATGCGCTGCTTCGCAGCGTCGTTACTCATGGCGGTCTGCATCTCAAATACCGCATCACCGTCGATCCACCGCTCCCGGAAGAACGGGATTGGGAGCGACCGGAAATTCTGGTCGAGCTTTCCGGCCCTGATTCTCCATTGGTTCTGGAGCGCGGAGGCGAACTGCTGCGTGCCATCGAGACGCTGGCGATCGAAATGCTGCGCCTACCTGGCAATGAGCATGAAAAGATCAACTTCGATTGCATGAATCAGCGTGCGCTGCGGCTCGAAGAACTTCGCCTGGCTGCAGGCGTGGCCGCGGACAGAGTCCGCAAGACGAGCATGCCATACGAATTCGCTCCCATGTCTTCGCGCGAACGTCGCATCGTTCACCTGGCATTGCGCGATCAAACTGATCTGCATACGGAAAGCCAGGGCGAAGGCGGCCGTCGCTGCCTCGTGGTTTATCCAAAGGACTACAAGCGCCCGGGCCGGCCTGCCCAACGGAATCTGCCGTAGCGCCGCCGTCTCCGCTGTCGTGGGGGCGTCCCGCCCACACCCGCGTCGGCCAAATAGAAGCGTTACAATCTGGCCGTGAACCTCGATGACACCATCGTCGCCATCGCCACGCCTCCTGGTCGCGGGGGCATCGGCGTGGTGCGGTTGGCCGGCCCGGGCGCAAAGAAAATTGCCCTGCCGATGCTACGCATCAAGCACGATCTCGAGCCCGCGCGCGCGGTGTTCGGAGAACTGATCGAGCCAACCGAGGAACACGTGGGGACAACCGTCCCAGGCTGTCCTGCCGAGCAAAGCTCGGCGGGTCGCATCGACGAAGTGGTCGTCACCTACTTCGCCAAACCTCATTCTTATACGACCGACGACATCGTAGAAATTTCTGCGCATGGATCGCCCATTGTTTTGCATCACATTGTCCAGCTGGCAATGGCCCGCGGTGCACGCCTCGCCGAACCCGGCGAGTTCACCATGCGGGCCTTTCTCAACGGGCGAATCGACCTGACCCAAGCGGAAGCGGTTCGCGATCTTATCGACTCGCAAACGCTTTACCAAGCCAAGGTTGCGGCACAGCAACTCGAGGGCGCACTTTCGCGACGGTTGCAACCGATCAAACAAAAACTGGTTGAGCTGATCGCAACCCTCGAAGCGGGAATCGACTTCGCCGAAGACGATATCTCGGTTCTTCCCGCAGGTCAGATTTTTCAACGCGTCGTCGCCGTTCGCGGGCCACTCGAAGGACTTGGCGCTTCGTTCGCTTACGGAAAAATCGTGCACGAAGGTTTAACGCTGGCCATCGTGGGCCGTCCCAATGTTGGGAAGTCAAGTTTGTTCAACCGACTGGCCGAGCGCGAGCGCGCCATCGTAACCGCGACCCCCGGTACCACTCGTGATCTGGTCAGCGAGACGGTAGCCATCGGCGGCATTCCAATCAAATTGGTTGACACAGCCGGCATTCGCCGTGCCCTGGATGAGGCGGAAAGCATCGGCATTAGAAAATCCATGGAAGCACTAGCTGACGCCGATCTGGTCTTAATCGTATGCGATGCATCCCAGCCACTCGCCGAGGAAGACCGACAATTAACGAAACAGGCGCAAGAGCGCGCAGCTATCGTAGTGGAGAACAAGTGCGATTTGATGAATCACACGGGAACGGCGGGGACCTCCGTAAATGGCAGCAAAATCGTCCGCACCTCGGCGACCACGGGTCAAGGAATCGCCGAATTACGAAATGAAATTTTGCGTCACGTCGGTGGCGAATTCGCAGCTCATGCCGAAACCGGATTCCTCACCAATCTGCGACATCAGGAAAAAGTCCGTGAATCACTAACAGCCCTAGCCGCCGCGACACTTGCAATCGAAAATAAAATTCCCCACGAAATGCTGCTCCTCGATCTTTACAGCGCGTTGCGGCCGCTCGATGAAATCACGGGAGCTACAACCAATGACGACATCCTGAACCTGATCTTCAGCACCTTCTGCATCGGAAAGTAAAAGACGCCCAGCTTATTTGTCCGCGGCGCTTTCCGGTACAATTCAACTCCTCATGGACGTCACCGTTCGGTCATTTGCCAAGATCAACCTCGGTCTGCGCATTGGCGCGTTTCGGCATGATGGCTTTCATGAGTTGCGAACGGTTTATCAGACGATCGCGCTGCACGACATAATTCGCGTACAGGTTGGGCGTGGCTCAGGCATTGAGATTCGTTGCGAAGATCCCCGCGTGCCGAAAGACGATTCGAATACCTGCTATCGAATTGTTGATCGTGCAATGCTTGCGCTCCAGGCACGCGGCCGGGTCGTGATTGAGATTGAGAAGCGGTTGGCGGTCCAAGGGGGGCTCGGCGGCGCATCGGGGAATGCAGTTGCGACGCTGCTCGCTCTCGAACGGGCATTGAAAAGAAAATTGCCCTCGCCTGAGAGGCTGGAGATAGCTGCTGATGTTGGATCGGACTTGCCGTTGTTCTTGGTTGGGGGAACGATCCTAGGCGTTGGACATGGCGAGGAAGTTTATCCGCTACAGGATTTACCGTCTATTCCGTGTGTGATCGCGACGCCTGAGATTGGAGTTTCGACCCCGAAGGCGTTTGCGGATTGGGATGCGCTGATTGGACGCGACCTAGTTGTCCCCACCGGGGGCGCTGTCGGCACTAAATTGACGCTTTTGCCTGCGTCCGATAGAATAAGTGAGTTCGGTCGCGTGCTTTCGGCGTGGCTGGGCGGTCTGTCCCAGAGCAAGAATAAGCAAGACAAGCTTAAGTCTGGGCGGGCTTTATCCGGTGTCCCTGTGAGCAAAGGCAGGGGCCGGGCCGAGACCCTGCTTCTCGACCTCGTCCGTACCGGGATCGAAAACGACTTTGAACGAGTCGTCTTTCCTAAGTATCCCGAATTGCGAGAGGTTAAGGGTGTGCTCGAACGCGCAGGCGCGGTCTATGCCTCGCTGTCCGGCTCGGGCTCGACGATCTATGGATTGTTCGCGTCTCGGGAGGCGGCCGTGAAAGCTGCAGCTCGGCTCCGCGAAGATGGCACCCCAGCTGTGGCCACGATCACGCTGACGCGCCAGCAGTACTGGAACAAAATTTTCGATTGAAGATTTCCGATTGCCGATTCTAAGCGGCGGGTTACACTAGAGAAGCCAGCCAATCGTCAACCGAGAATTAAAATCCGTTTTCAGGAAAACTGGGCCGTCGACTAATGGTAGGTCAAGTGCCTTTGGAGCACTTTGTCTAGGTTCGAATCCTAGCGGCCCAGCCAGAAAAAACAGCTTCTAGCTGCTGGCCAAATTGAAGGCGCTAGAAGCTAGCAGCTAGGAGCCAGAAGCTCTTATGGCAACTCTTGCGACAGCGACGGACAAGAAGGCTCTGATGGGCGCCGAGGAAAAGCCGGAGCGTAAGCCTCAACGCGGACGCGTCGACGACAAATTCAAGATCTTCTCCGGCACCGCCAATGAGGCGTTGGCCGACGAAGTTTGCGCGTTTCTCGGCATGAGCCGAGGCTTGGCCCTGGTAACGAGATTCGCCGACGGCGAGGCCTACGCGCAAATTCAAGAGAACGTGCGCGGCGCCGACGTCTTCGTGATGCAACCCACCTGCCGTCCGGTGGATGAGCACATTATGGAGTTGCTGTTCATGATTGATGCTCTGAAGCGAGCATCGGCGCGTCGCATCACGGCTGTGATTCCGTATTTTGGCTACGCCCGGCAGGATCGTAAAGACAAGCCGCGTGTCCCAATATCCGCCAAGATGGTCGCGGACCTGCTGACGACAGCCGGCGCCGATCGGGCGTTGATTGTCGATCTGCATGCGCCGCAATTGCAAGGATTTTTTAACATTCCGGTCGACCATCTGTTTGCGTCTCCGGTGCTGGTCGATCATTTTCGAAAGTTGAACCTGCCGAATCTTACGGTGGTTTCTCCGGATGCAGGTGGCGTAGAACGAGCTCGATTCTTTGCCAAAAAAATGGATTCGGCTCTGGCCATCGTCGATAAACGCCGTGTGGAGATGAATGTTGCCGAAGTCATGCATGTGATCGGTGATGTTAACGGCAGAACTTGTCTGGTGATTGACGACCTGATCGATACGGCAGGCACATTAGTAAAAACTGCGGCCGCGCTGATACAGAATGGCGCCAGCAAGGTTTATGCTTGCGCCTCGCACCCGGTACTTTCCGCGTCTGCGGTAGAGAACATTTCGCGCTCCCACTTCACGGAAGTGGTGGTCACGAACACGATTCCGCTGAGCGAAGCGGCACGAAACGAGCCGAAGATCAGAGTTCTGTCGATCGCTGGCTTGATCGGACGTGCGATTCAATCGATTCACGAAGAAACGTCGGTCAGCAAATTATTTCTATAGATAGGACCTAAGATTATGGCAACTGCAACTGAAAACAACGTATTGGAAGCGCAGCCGCGCGTGGCAGGTACTAAGAATGATGCGCGGCGGGTTCGGGTTGGCGGAAAAGTTCCGGCGGTATTGTATGGCGCCGGTAAAGATGCCGTGCCGGTAAGCCTTGATCCGCGCCAGGTCTCGCGCATTCTGCATTCACAGACTGGATACAACACCATTTTCGATCTCGCTCTCGATGGCGGCGAGCGCACCAAGGCGATGATCGTCGATTGGCAATATGAGCCTATCAAAGGGGCATTGCTACACATCGACCTCAAGCGCATCGCTATGGACGTGAAGATTACCGTCAATGTTCCGATCGTCCTCAAAGGCGAGGCTGCCGGTGTAAAGCAGCAAGGCGGCATTCTCGAACAGATTCTTCGCGAAGTCGAAATCGAATGCTTACCCGGCGATATTCCCGCATTCATCGAAGCGGATGTAAGTGAATTGGTCTTCGGCAAGGTACTACGCGTATCGGAACTTCCGCACGGGGACAAGCTGGAATTTCTGACTGACCCGAATCAACCGGTGGCGACCGTAATTTCGGTGAAGGAAGAAGTTGTGGCCACGCCGGAAGCAGTCGCAGCCGAAGCTGGAGTCACTGCCGAGCCTGAGGTTATCAAGAAAGGCAAGCAGGAGGCGGGTGAAGAAGCTGCAGAACCTGCCGCCGAGAAGGCCGAGAAGCCGGAGAAGAAGGAAAAGAAGTAACGTTCACCACAGAGTCACAGAGACATAGAGAAGGCGGGACCTTGCAAAACAGAAAACTGAAATTGTTCGATTTTCTCTGTGACTCTGTGCCTCTGTGGTGAACAGGCGTGAAGCTTATTGTGGGGCTGGGCAATCCGGGTGAGAACTACGAGCTCACGCCTCACAATTTGGGATTTCTTGCCATCGACCGAATCGCAAATGAATTTGGCGTAGACGTAAGAAATCGTCAGTGCCGTGCGCTGACTGCAAGAGCAACGATTGGCTCGGAAACGGTTCTGCTTGCCAAGCCCGAGACCTTCATGAACTTAAGCGGCATCTCGGTACGCGAGTTGGTCAGCAAGTATGAAATCAGGCCGGAAGAAGACCTGATCGTGATTCAGGATGAACTTGATTTTCCGCTGGGCACGCTTCGTATTCATACGCGGCGGAGTTCGGCGGGGCATAACGGGATCGAGTCCATTATCAATGCTCTGGACACGAAGGATTTTTTTCGAATCCGGATGGGTGTTGCGCCTGATCACAAAGTCGAAGACGGAATGAGTTATTTGTTGGTGCCGTTTCGCAAGGCGCAGCTCAAAGTTGTAGACGAGATACTAGACGTTGCAGCCGATGCGGTGAAGACGATTTTAACCGACGGCGCGGCGGCAGCGATGAACCGCTTCAATCGAAAGATTGAACCGGAAAAAGATTAGCCACGGTTTCATGGATTTGTTGAAGATCCGCGGCAGATGGAGACTTGGGAATGAATCGTACTTATGAATTAATGTTCATCGTCCGGCCGGATATGCCGGAGGAGGAGCAGGACAAACTGATTTCCACGCTGGAGAACGCAGTTGCTTCTTCGTCCGGACACGTGAAGAGCGTGGAACGCATGGGCAAACGGCGGCTGGCTTACACTGTGCGGAAATTTCACGACGGCATTTATGTGCTGCTTACCGTCGAGGGCGGCGGTGGCTTGATTCATGAACTGGAGCGCCGTCTGCGCGTCACCGAGCCTGTGATCAAGTTCCTCACCGTGCGCATCGACGAAGAGCAGAAGCGCCTGGACAAGATTAAGGCGATCAAAGACGCAAAACGGAAAGCCGCTGCGCCCGCACCTGCAGCGGAAGCTGCCGGAGAAGCCCCGGCGGCAACAGCATAGGAACCGTCGTCCGTCGTTGGCCCGTGGTCGTTGGTCACAACGAAGCGGAAGGCTGACGACCAACGACCAATGATCAACGACTGATTTTAAGGAGCATCATGGCTGACGAAACTAGATCATCTGAATCATCTTCTGGCGGCGATCGTTCCGATCGCGGCGAACGTCGTCCGTCTTCACGGCCTGGGGGGCCCGGCGGTGGCCGCGAGGGCGGCGGCGGTGGTGGCCGCAAATATTTTCGCCGTAAGAAGGTTTGCAAGTTCTGCGTCGAGAAGATCGAAGCTATCAACTACAAAGACATTCGTTTGCTCGCGCAGTTTGTCGCGGAAAGCGGGAGGATCGTCCCGCGGCGACTGACCGGCGTTTGCACGCCGCATCAGCGGCGGCTGTCTTTGGCGATCAAGCAAGCACGCAATATTGCGCTGCTGCCTTTTGCCGGACGCGCGGCTTAGTTTTCTCACGCCAGCCACTCCGGGTGGAGACGTAGCTATCGACGTCTCTACAGATACGAAATCAAAATTGGGAGTCATTTATGGAAGTCATTCTTAAAGAAGATGTGGCGAAGCTCGGTTCGCGTGGCGACGTGGTGAAGGTCGCGGAGGGCTTTGGCCGGAATTATCTGCTGCCGCGGAAGCTCGCTATCGAGGCCTCTACTGGCAATAAAGCAGTCATCGCGCAGATGAAAGCGGCATCAGTGCGTCGTTCGGCCAAGGAAAAACTGCAGGCCGAAGAATTGGCCAAGCAGTTCGATGGCCTCTCGGTTTCGTTCCAGCGTCGCGCCGGAGAACATGATCAGCTTTTCGGCTCTGTCACGTCCAGTGACATTGGGGACGCGCTCGAGAAAAAGGGCTTTAATGTGGATCGCCGCAAAGTCCAGCTGCACGAGGCGTTGCGGACCCTCGGCGAATTCATGATCCCGGTCAAGCTGCATAAGGACGTCACCGCGCATCTCAAAGTGGTCATTGAGAAGGAAGCTGCGGAGTAAAATAAAAATGGAGGACGGGCGTCTTGCCCGTCCTGAAGCGAGCGGGCGAAAACACTTGTTTTCCGGCGAACTTTCCTTCCTGTTAGAGCTGTTTATTGTCAGCAAGAATCCTGCCAGACTCCTATAATTCCTGCTCACGGTTGGACTTTTGGCCCGTCCATAGCTATGCGACCGGGAAGAACGGCAATGGCGTCCCGGCGCATTCGAGGATAAAAGAAAAATATGCCGGCCGACGCGTGGGCTGTACCTTTTGCAGTTGGCGAGTGCTCGTATCCGGTGGTACGACGGGACCCGAGGGAAGTAGCTGGTGAAATCCAGGAACCCCAATCACGGGGCGATATGGCTGGACAGGGTTCAGGGCGCATTGACGATACGTTATTGGTCCGCGACGCGCAGCGCGGCAATCGTGCTGCCTTCGAGGAGCTGGTGCGGCACTACGACCAGGCGGTTCTACGGCTCGCCATACACCTTACCGGCTCGGAGCACGAAGCTCAGGACGTGTATCAGGAAGCCTTCTTGAAGGCGTACAAGAGCATAGCGAATTTTCGCTTTGAGTGCTCTTTTTACACCTGGATTTATCGCATCGTTACCAATCTTTGCCTAGATCACTTGCGCAAGAGGCAAGTGCGCAAAGAAGATGCCCCAGTGGCCACGGACGCGAGTGGCGAGCAATACGATGTACTCGACCAAGTTCCTGATGGCCGGGCCGGGGCGAACCCCGAGCGAGACCTGATGCGCCGCGAGTTAGGCAAACGCATTGGAAGTGCGCTTGAGAAATTAACGCCGCGGGAACGTATGGTTTTTGAGCTGAAACATTATCATGGCCTCAAGTTGCGAACGGTTGGCGAGGTCTTGAACACAACTGAAGAAACGGCCAAGAATACGTTGTTCCGCGCCACGCAGAAATTGCGAGGAGCGCTGGCCGACATGAGATAGGTGTGAGCGCGGGCATCTCGCCCGTGCAGTCGAGCGAACCTCGACGAGAGGTGCAACTATGAAATGCGAGTGGGTTAAAGAAAACATCCTGCTGTATGTTTACAACGAACTGCCGGACGACGCCCGTTACGAACTGGAAGCGCATCTGTCACGCTGCAGTGATTGCGCTGCCGAGCTAGATACGACGCGCAAATTTCACGCCGTGCTCTCTGAGTTGCCAGTCGAAGAGCCTACACCCAATCTGCTCACAGCCGCTCGAATGCGGTTGCAGGAAGGCCTTGAAACCGCCGAGCAGGACCGCTTTTGGCATCGTCTGATATTTGATCCCGCTGCCTGGCTTCGCCAAGTTCGCTTTGCTCCAGCCTTAGCCGCAGCTATTTTCATCGTTGGGTTTGCCGGCGGAATCGGAACCACCTACAAATTTCTGAACAGCACGAGTGGACTCAACCCGGTTGCTTCCAGTACCGCCCCATCTGAATCTTCCATCACTGGCATTCAATCGATTACGCAGGATCCCGGATCAAACCACATCAGCATTAAGTACAACACTGTTTCCACTCAGGAAGCGCAAGGCTCGCTCAACGATCAGCGCATCCAGCAACTGTTGCTCTTTGCGGCCAGCAACAACTACAACTCGGGAGTGCGGATGGATTCCGTCGACCTGTTGACGCAGGAGCCGAATAACAGTCACGTGCGCGAAGCTCTTATCTATGCCCTGCGCTATGACTCGAATCCCGGAGTGCGTCTGAAAGCGTTGGACGGCTTGGGTGCTAGCGTGAAAAGCGATGCTCGCGTACGAAACGCCCTGCTGGAAGCCCTGGTGCAGGATTCTAACCCGGGAGTCCGAAATGAAGCTCTGCATTTGCTCGAACCGGTAAGAGCCGACAGCAGCGTGCGTTCGGTTTTGGAGAAGCTCGCGCAGAACGACCAGAACCAGTACATCCGATCGCAAGCTCGTTTAATGATTTCCCAGCTGCCAGAATTTGATTAAGTCGACTGCCTTTACGGCCGGCTGGAGCAAACAGAAGAAAGGTAACCATTGAAGCAGATATCTAAACTCGCGGCTGTACTGTTGTTCATCTTGCCGCTGGCAAGCGCGCAACAGGGCCGTGTCTATGGCGAGGGCGGCAACTGGACGCAGGAGATCACCGGATCTCTTGCCACGGTCAAGAATTTGAAGGTCAAGGTGGACATTGGTTCGGTGCGCGTGCAGGGCGGTTCGCAGCAGGACGTCACCTATGTCATTCATAATCACTCTTACGGCGGTTCGGAAGACAAAGCCCGGCGTGAATTCGAGTCCTACAAGATTAACGCCTACGTCCGCGGAGATACGGCGTGGATCGTAGCCGAATGGGAGGGTGGCAGCCCTCACAAGTTTTCCGGCGACTTTACCATCAACGTCCCACGCCAGATGGATGAAATCAAAATCGAGACTGAAGGCGGCAACGTCAGTGCCAACGGCGTCAGTGGACGGGTTGACGCACAGAGCGGCGGCGGCACCATTCGCGTCGACGACATCGGGGGCAAGGTCAACGCCGAAACCGGCGGCGGCAGCATTGAAGTGGGCAGCGTCGCTTCTGATGTTAGCCTGCATACCGGCGGCGGCTCCATCAAGGTCAATTCGGCCAAGGGCAAGATTGAAGCCGAGAGCGGCGGGGGCAGCATAAATATAGCCTCCGGTTCGCAAGACGCCGTGCTGGAGACCGGCGGCGGCAGCATTCAGGTGGAGCGTTGCAGCGGAAGGGTGAAAGCCAGCACCGGCGGCGGGAGTATCGATCTCGGCGATATCGGCGGTCCCGCGGAAATGGAAACTGGCGGCGGCAGTATTCGGCTGACTTCCGCCAAGGGTGCCGTCCATGCCGAGACAGGCGGCGGCAGCATTGAATTAAACGGAGTTCCATCGGCCCGCGCGGAAACTGGCGCCGGCGCTATCGTGGCAAAGTTTATCGGCTCCAACGGCGACCGCCACGATTCGCAGCTTGAAACCGCGGCCGGCGACATTACAGTCTATCTGCTGCCTAACGTGAACATCAGCGTTCGTGCATCGATCGATGTTGCGAACGGCCACAGTATCCGATCGGATTTCCCCGAAATCAAAGTTGTCAGCGAAGGTGGCGACTACGGTCCGAAAACGGTCACTGCGGAAGGAAGTCTGAATGGCGGAGGCCCGGTGCTCAAGGTGAGCACCACCACTGGCGACATCTGTTTCCGCCGGGCAAACCATTAATTGTCGGGAGGTAGAAGATGCGAACGTCAATCCTGATCATCGGTATCATGCTTACGCTTCTCGCCGTAACGGGGTCCGCTGCGGCGGCGCCTGCTGGCGACATCAACGGTTTTTCGAGCGAGGACTGGGGAAGTGGTTCTTATCTTGGGGTCGACACGCGCGATATCACTCCCGATCGTCTGGCACCACTCCACCTTAAGGATGAGCGCGGAGTGGAAGTGACTATGGTGGATCAGGATGCTCCCGCCGGTAAGGCTGGACTCAAGGAGAACGACGTTATCCTGACGATGAATGGTAACGACGTGCAGAGCGTCGAGCAGTTGCGCCGCATGATTCGCGAAACTCCGCCAGGACGAGTCGTCACGTTGGGAATCAGCCGCGATGGTCAAATGATGAGTATTAAAGTGGAACTGGGTGATCGCAAGAAAGATTTTGCTCACACCATGGGGTCTGATGGCAAACAATTTAAATTCAATATGCCAGTAATGCCCGCGCTGCCCGCTTTACCTGACATGGATCTTCCGGTTTCTGTCGTGGTTGTACACTCCGCGGCGCGCAGCGGTCTGATGGTGGAAAATCTCACGCCTCAGCTAGGAGACTTTTTCGGAGCTAAGAATGGACAAGGCGTCCTGGTTCGTTCGGTTGAAAGAGGAAGTCGCGCTGATAAAGCTGGCTTTCGCGCCGGAGATGTGATCGTCAAGGTAAACGGCGAAGCGATTCACGACAGTGGCGACTTCAGTCACGCCTTACGCTCGCGTAAAGACAACACCGCCAGTATCAGTTTCATTCGCGACAAAAAAGAGCAAACCGTTACGATTACCTTGCCGGAGCATAAGCAATCGGAGCTTCGCGAAAGTCTAGATGTAGAAATCCCCGCAATCGATGCCAAAAGCCGCGAGGAACTGAGTCAGCTCAACAGCGAAATGGCTCATCTCAAACCGGAAATGGAAGAGGCCATTAATCGCCAGCTCCAGCAAGTTAAACCAGAAATCGAGCGACAGACTCGGGATGCACAAAGACGAGCAGAGCAGTTCAAGCGGCAAATGCGCGATCTGCAGCGGGAGTTGCGCGATCATCAGCGCGAGATTGAAAGAGAACTACGCGACGCGTTAGCCGGATCCAGCGCCGAATTTTGATATGTAAAGCGGACACTCCCGTCCGCCGCAAGTGGTCTTGATTGTGAACTCCGAAAATCAAGATCAACAACAGCGAACAAGAGTGTCCGCTCTACACTCTCTGTGCCAGCTTGAGTTTCGGAACCGGCGCGAGGCAAACTCGATTCCGGCCAGCCTGTTTTGCCGCATACAAGCCAGCGTCTGCAGCTTTTACCAATTCGTCGCGAGTAGTACCGTGTTCGTGAAAATTTGCTGTGCCGGCACTGATGGTAACCCGACGTGGAACCCCGGGGAACTGCCAGGCTTCCACAGCTTTGCGAAGTTTTTCAGCTACGCCCAAAGCATGCAGCGCATTTGTCTGAGATAGCACGATAGCAAATTCTTCGCCGCCGAAGCGGCAGAGAACATCGATTTTGCGCAGCTGCTGGTGAAAAATAGAAGAAACCTGGCGCAACACCTCGTCTCCCAGCAGGTGCCCGAACTCATCGTTCAAGCGCTTGAATTTATCGATATCGATCATAAGCACAGCCAGGCCTGTGTTGTACCGTCGTGCTCGATCGATTTCCTCCACAATCCGCAACTCGAAAAATCTACGATTAAAAATCCCGGTCAAACCATCCAAATAGGCCAACTGTTTTACGCGTTCCACATAATTAGCATTCTGGATGGCGGTGGCGCAGATGTCCGCCACCGACTCCAACGACTGCGTATCGTTGACGTGAAATGCGCCCGGCTTCGCTGTGTCAAGCACCAAAACACCCAGCGTCTGTCCGAAGGAAACCAGCGGAATGCTCATGCTCGAGGCGGTTTCAAGGTAGAGGCCGGAATTGGAATCTTTCGCAACGTCATTCTCGATCAGTGTCTTTCCAGCAGCCAGAGCGCGTTGCCAAAGTCCTTCTTCGGGCAGCATCCCGTCCTCCAGAGGACGTGCGGTGAGCTTTCCGTGGCTCGCCCGTAGCACCAGTTCATCCTCGTCTTTCAGCAGCAGCGACACATGACAGAGCTGGAATGCCTCTTGTATGAGCAAACATACTTTGGAGAGCAGCTCCTCCAAATCCAGAACGGCCGTCATCTGCTGAGCGATAACGTTGATGGCTTCCAATTGCGACGCACGGTGCCGCTCAAGCGCGTGCAGGCGCGCGTTTTGTAAGGCCATTGACGCCTGTGTAGAAAATAACGCCAGCAGATCAATGGTCTCGGAATCGAAATGGTTGAGGTTTTCGCTCTGGCAGTCCAGCACTCCTACCACGTCATCCCGCACCATGAGCGGTACGGCCAGCTCCGAGCGAGTGTTCTTGGCCGACAAAATGTAGCGTACATCTTTGCTGACGTCGGCGGCGTAGATAGGACGTTTCTGCTGAGCTGCGGTTCCGGTAATTCCCGTTCCGATCGGGAGCCTGACTTCGTCGTGACCCGCATCCCAGCCAACCTGGCAGTGGACGTAGAGGTCGTCTTTGTCGCGCAAAAGAATGGCAACATTCTGCAGGTGGAAATAGTCGCGCACGATCGTAAGTATCTGCTGGAATACCCCATCCAGATCAAATGTGGACAGCACCGCCTGGCTGGCGTCGTAGAGGATGGATATCTTTTGCATTGGGTGCAGGCCAGATTCTAGTCTCCCCATTTCCCGTTATGGAGGTTCCGAAAGTAACCTCTTGTGGATGGAAGTCTAGGAACCTTTGTCCAAAATCCAGACAGCGGGCAGCTTTACCACAGAGACACAGAGTCACAGAAGAACCTCAAGTTTTTGTGAATCTGCAATCCCAAGCTTTTTCTCTGTGACTCTGTGTCTCTGTGGTGACGCCTCAACCTTTACGCCGATCCGAATCGCGCTTGCGACCCGCAATCGTCTTGATCGTGCCGAACACCACCAGGCAGAACCAGAAGTCCACGACCATCCCCAGATCCATGCGAAATGGTTCGTGGCGCGCGGCCGGCGGCAAATACCTCTCGAGGAGAAAGTAGACCGCATTCCCGGCGAGCACGGCCACCATCGCGTGAATGAAATTGGTTGCTCCCTTTGACATGCGGTTCCCACCGAAAACCTTTGCGGACTATAGCACCGGCGACGCCTCCTGCTAACATCCCTTGAGATGCTGCAACTGGGTACCTCCGTTCAATACGTCAAGGGAATTGGTCCCCGCTTGGCCGAATTGCTGGCCGCAAAAGGCATTCAAACGCTTGACGAGCTTGTCCATTACCTGCCTTTTCGCTACGAGGACCGGTTGAACCCACGGGGTATCGCGGAATTGCGCCCAGGGGAAATGGCCACGGTAATCGCTGAAGTGCGCACCTCGGGGCTTTTCCGTACCCGCCGCATGCCCATATTTCAGATGACAGCGGGGCAAGGCAGGACGCGGTTAAAGTGCATCTGGTTCAATGCCGGATATCTTCGGGACAAATTCAAACCCGGCCAGATCGTCGCGCTTTACGGCAAGGTCGAACAGGATTATCGCGGCGGCGAACTCCAGCTTACTCAGCCTCAATTCGAAATCATCGGCGAAGCTTCCGAGGACGGCGGCGCAGACTCTGCCGAGCAGAAGCTGGCTGCATCGCTCGAGATTGGCCGCATAGTGCCCATTTACGAATCTGCAGGCCAAGGCCGTCTGACCTCGCGCTGGTTCCGGCGAATCATCCACAGCGCGCTCGAAAACCTGCCGGCGGATTTGCCCGACCCAATCCCGGCCGCGGTTCGCCGCCATCTGAGCCTGATCTCGCCCCGCGAAGCGTTACAGAAAGTGCACTGGCCTGTCCCCGGGGAAAGTGTTCAAGACCTGCAGTCCTCCCGCACCCCGGCCCACGTCCGCCTCATCTTTGAAGAGCTATTTTTCGTGGAGCTGGGACTTGAACTGAAACGCCGCGAACAAAAAGCTCAGACGGGCATCGCATTTAAGTTGGACCATCGTGCGCGTGCGGCCATCAAGAAAATTCTTCCCTTCCACCCCACTGCAGCACAGAAACGGGTGCTGAAAGAAATCGCCTTTGACATGGAAAAACCATATCCCATGCGCCGTCTGTTGCAGGGCGATGTGGGCTCGGGTAAAACCATTGTGGCTTTTGAAGCTGGCATTATTGCCATGGAAAATGGCTACCAGGTCGCGCTGATGGCGCCGACGGAAATTCTCGCCCAGCAGCACTATTTCTCGGCCCGACGCATCCTCGAAAGCGCTGGCTACCGTGTGGTGCTGCTCACGGGCTCCATGGAGGACGATCGCAAACGCGAGACTCGCCGTCACATCGCTCAAGGCAACGCCCAACTTGTGATTGGAACCCATGCCCTGATTGAGCAAAAAGTAGAGTTCGCGAAACTCGGCATGGTAATCGTAGACGAGCAGCATCGCTTCGGCGTGCTCCAGCGTTTCAAGCTAATGAAGAAATCGAAGGAAGACAGCGGAGCCCGCGTCAACGGTGAATCGCCCGTCTGGGCAGAGCAACCCTCCGCGGCCGCCCCGGAGCCGGATGTCCTAGTCATGACCGCAACCCCGATCCCGCGTACCCTCGCGCTCACCCTCTACGGCGATCTCGACGTAAGCGTGATCGACGAAATGCCGCCGGGGCGCACACCGATCATCACTAGATGCGTGTCGGATGAGCGGTCTGCCGAAGTCTGGGATTTCGTTCGCAAGCAAGTGGCAGCCAAACATCAGGTCTACGTCGTCTATCCCGTAATTGAAGAAAACGAAGAGACCGAACTGAAAGCCGCAATGAAAATGTACAAAGAACTCAGCAAGCGCATTTTCCCTGACCTGCGGGTCGCGGTGCTGCATGGCCGCATGGAGCCCGACCTGAAGGAGCAAGTCATGCGTGTGTTTCAGATGGGCGACATAGACATTCTGGTTTCTACCACGGTTATTGAAGTCGGCGTCGATGTTGCCAATGCCACCATGATGATTATCGAACACGCCGAGCGCTTCGGCCTGGCCCAGTTGCATCAACTTCGCGGCCGCATCGGCCGAGGCGCCGCGAAGTCATATTGCGTCCTAATGACGGGCGGCAAAATTTCCGAAGACGGGGAACGCCGGCTCGACGCTATGGTGCGCACCAATGACGGATTTCAGATTGCCGAACTCGATTTGGAGCTGCGAGGACCAGGAGAATTCTTCGGAACAAAACAGGCTGGCATGCCCAGCTTTCAAGTTGCCAATCTGATCCGCGATCGTCAGTTGATCGAAGCCGCGAAACGCGAGGCCGCCGCGGTGCTCGCCGGGCCAAACTCCGAAATCACACAAGCAGAAATAGATGCCGCCCTCCGTCACATGCGTACCCGCTGGCACAAAAGCTACGGTCTAGTAGAAGTCGGCTAGCCAATGAGATCAGCTAATGGAGGAGAGCTTTCGGCCGCCTGAGGTCCAAGCACGAGCCGGAATGAAGTGGGATAATCGTCGCAGTGAAACTTCAAACCAAAGCCGAGCTGTACCGCAAGCTGCCCTCGGTAGACGAGCTGCAGCGCAGCCGGCACTTAGCGGAACTAGCTTCGAAAGAGGGACAAGCTTCAGTTACGGATGCGGCCCGCGCCGTACTGGCGTCGTTGCGAGAAGAAATAGCCGAGGGCCGGCTCGATACGAATGGGATCGAAGTAGCTCTTACCGGCCTCGAAGCCGCCGTGTCGAGCCGAGTTCGACAAACCTTGACTTATTCGCTGCGGCCCGTAATCAACGCCACGGGAGTCATTCTGCACACAAATTTGGGACGCGCGCCAATTTCGCCTTCAGCATTAGTGCACGCTCGCGAGATAGCGGAATCGTACTCCAATCTTGAATTGAATCTCGAAACAGGCGAGCGCGGAAAGCGCGATGTCCATGTCAACCGCCTGTTCCAAAAACTTCTCGATTGTGATCCGGTATACGCGGGCACCGCGGGTGCCGCTGAGCCCACCGTCTCCACCATCGTAGTTAACAACAATGCCGCCGCCGTCCTGCTGGCGCTTAACACGCTCGCGGAAAATGGCGAGGTAATTGTCTCCCGAGGTGAGCTGGTTGAAATCGGCGGATCGTTCCGCATCCCCGATGTCATGTCGAAATCGAATGGCGTCCTGCGCGAAGTGGGAACAACCAATCGCACCCGGGTTGCCGATTACGAAAACGCAATCAACGAAAAAACCCGCCTGCTTCTGCGCGTGCATCGCTCTAACTTCCAGATCACCGGATTCACCGAGCAGCCCGCACTTGAAGAATTGGTAAGCCTGGCTCGAAGGCGCAATATCCCGCTGGTGGAAGATCTGGGAAGCGGCGCGCTATTTGATCTGCGTTCAATCGGCGTAAATGAGGAGCCAGGCGTACTCGACAGCCTGCGCCAGGGTGTGGACGTCGTCACTTATAGC
>DASYOD010000073.1:0-62787 GCA_036008085.1 Terriglobales bacterium | reverse complement strand
GGTGCTTTTGGCTGCTTCCACAGCGGGGCTTGGCTTTGCTCTTTATCTCACTTACATCGAGAAGTTCGTGCTGGCGACGTGGTGCATTTTGTGCCTGTCGTCGCTGTCGTTGATTTTTCTGATTACGGTGCTCTCCTCTTTTCTGGCGGCAAGGTCGATACGTCGGAGTTGAGCCACTAGTCTGGTTAGAACTCTCGCTGCGCCAGCACGGGCGAGGACGCCCGCGCCTGCACGACCTGAGTTATGGAAGAAGTAAGTCAAGAACAATCCGTGCCGCAGAACGATTCTGTCACGGGTGATCTCCGGCTGCACGAATTTCGCAGTCGGATATTTCGCAACACGCGGATGCTGCGCGTGTGGCTGCCTCCGCGATACGATGCGCCTGAGAACAGCGCTCGCCTTTACCCGGTGCTTTATTTAAATGACGGGCAAAATTTGTTCAACCGGACAATAGCTTTCGGCGGCGTCGAATGGCAGGTGGACGAAACTGCCGATCGTCTGATTCGTCAGGAGGTAATTGTGCCGCTCATCATCGTCGGCATCGACAACGCACAGGGCGAGCGCATAAAAGAATATTTGCCATTCCGCTCTTTTAATCCTCCAATTCTGCGGCCGCTGGGCAAGCGTTATCCCAACTTTTTGATCAATGAGGTGATACCGTTCGTGTGTGAACGATACCGGGTCGCCCGAGGTCCTGAAAACTCCGCCTTGGGCGGTTCTTCCCTGGGCGCCCTGATTTCGTTGTACACGGTAATTCAGCGCCCGGAAGTCTTCGGTGGTCTTCTTCTCGAAAGCCCGTCATTGTTTATTTCCTATCGAAGAATCGTAAAGTTCAGCCGCCTGGTTCGGCAATGGCCTGCGAAAGTTTTTCTGGCCATTGGAACGCGGGAAGCGGGGCGCGAGGACAAAGACCGGCAGGTCGTTGAAGATGTCCGCGAACTGGAGCGAACCCTGCGCCGGGCAGGGTTAGATGATCGACGATTGCTGGTGAAAGTCGACGAAGGCGCAACTCACAACGAGAGTGAATGGGCCAAGCGTTTCCCCGAGGCGCTAAGTTTTCTCTTCACAAAGTCCTAACGCACGCTACCGTCGAAATTGCCACTGTTACAATCGTTTTCATTCATGAAGAGATCGCGCTTCCCCCAGGTCGTATTGAAGGTCATGGGTGCTCCGCTAGTTGTGTTCCTGGTTGCATTCATCGCCAGGCTGCGAGTGTTGTCTCAACTACTTCCGGGGCAGGAATGGACACGTTTTTATCGATATAACGAACCGGCTCACATCGCCTGGGCATTGGTTTCAGGATTCGGATTCAGCGCGCCGTGGCCAAACACTCCCATAGCGCCAACAGCACAACAACCACCGCTTTATCCTTTTCTATTAGCAGCAATCTTCAAATTTGCCGGGGCCTACAGTCACCTATCGTTATGGATCGCTGACGGCCTGAACGCGGTGTTTTCGGCACTCACTGCGGTATTGATTCTCCGCATAGCAAAACGCGACTTTGGCGCGGGCACAGCCATCCTCGCGGCGTGGGTTTGGGCATGCTGGCAGTACGAGGCTGTTGTATCTATTCGCCTATGGGAAAGCGGTCTCTCGGCGTTGTTGCTGATGCTTGGAATGCTCTGGGTCCAAGAGCCGGCCGAGTCACTACAGACTTGGCGCTGGCTGCTTTTCGGCGCTATCGCAGGCGTTGCCGCCCTGAACAACACAACACTCCTCGCAGTTTTTCCATTTTTCTGGCTGTGGCTCTGGCTAAAGTATCGAAGGCGCGGATGGTCGTGCTACAAACCATTGTTGGCATCCATCGCAATTTGTCTTGTCACTTTGCTGCCCTGGACAATTCGCAATTATTCGGCTTTCCATCGGGTCATGCCGCTTCGCGATAATTTTGGTTTGGAACTATGGGTTGGTCTGGAGCTGGGAGAAGCAAGGCCGACGCCGGGGATTTACCGATATTTCACGCGGGATTTTCCCTTACGCGATCCAACCGACTACAACCGGTTGGGGGAGATTGCGTTTATGGAGAGCAGACGTCAGATGGCGTTTAATTATATTCAGCATCATCCACTTCAGTATGCGCGCATGGTGATCATTCGTTGCAGCAAATTTTGGAGTCATCCCACGGGCACTCCGTGGCCGTATATCAGCTTGCTGGCTTGGGTGGGAATGTGCTTAGCGTTGTGGCGCAAGGGCCTTGATGCAGCGCTGTATGCCGCGCCACTTATCGTGTTTCCGCCTGTTTATTACATTACGCATACTTTTCCCACGTATCGTCATCCCATCGAGCCGGTGCTTATCATTCTTGCTTCGTATGCAATCGTTAGCGCAGTGGAAGTGGGGGTCGTGCGATTGCAACAGCGCTCAGCCAGTCAACCCAGCGGCCAATCCCTGGTTGGGCGTCGGTCAGAAAATATTTTGCGCTGAAAGATGGCTTGAATGTCAGACTCGCGGCTGGTTCGAGGCCGAAGATTGAAGCTGCTCCCGAGGTTTGTAGATGCCGGACGCCACTTTGAGTGACGATAAGATCGCGATGCGCGGCGGGCAGAAATCCAGCCCGCGAGATAACTTGATTCGCGTTGTTCTGCTTTCCATCCTCTTTCTTGTTCCCACCTTCTGGCAATCACGCATTCAGGCGGGTGATCTTTCCAGCCACATCTACAATGTTTGGCTCGCATCAC
The DNA here is from genome assembly GCA_036008085.1 of Terriglobales bacterium. GTDB lineage: Bacteria > Acidobacteriota > Terriglobia > Terriglobales > Acidobacteriaceae > JABDBE01. Next base: position 60,109 of record DASYOD010000073.1, on the reverse strand, counting down.
TGATCTCGCATGGACAAGTCCATGGGCTCCAGATCGTGCCCCAATCAACCAACGTACTGTTTGATCTGGAGTTGGAATGGCTGGCTCGGCATGTTGGTTTCGACGCTGCGCAGCGCATCGCCGTTTCTGTCGCGGTTCTTATCTTTGCCTGGGGCGCTCTAGCGTTTGTTTTTGCAGCGGCAGGAACGAATTGGTGGTTTGCGGTGCCATGCGTCACCATGCTCGCTTACGGGTTTGTTTATGAAATTGGGTTTTTCAATTTTTATCTCTCAATGGGGATTTGTTTGTGGTACCTGTCAATCTTCTGGGACGGGAATTTGAGGCGGAGAATAGCAATCACTCCGTTGCTAGCTCTCGCGTGGCTAGCACATCCATTTCCAGTCGTGTGGGTCGCGGGCACGGCCGCATATATCGCGATTGCTGAGAGACTTAAACCTCGAAATCGTCTGTTCCTCTCCGCACTTGGGCTGTTCGCTATTTTGTTAACAAATTACATCCTAATCCGGCGCTATCAGGGCAGGTGGTCCTGGAAACAAGTATTCTTCATCACCGGTGCAAATCAGGTTGTAATTTACGGCACGAAGTATGTATTCATTTTGGCGGGACTATTGTTTATCTGGTTTGTGCTGCTGCGAAAACGAACTAAGGAGCGCGGTGGGGGGGGATTTGTTTTTAGCGTGTCTGCTCAGCTTTGGCTACTGAATGCCGCAGGAGTCCTACTGATTCCCAGCGAGGTTAATTTTTCCAACTACGGATTGCCTTTCACTTACATAACTGATCGCGTTTCATTGGCTGCTGCGCTTATGGGCTGCGCGGTACTCGGATCGGTGCCGATCAGGGCGCACGAAAAGACAGCGTTGGCTGTGCTGGCGATCGTGTTTTTTAGCTTTCTCTACAGTGACACACGAGAACTGAACCGCCTGGAAGACGGAATAGATGTGGCGGTAAACGAGTTGCCAGCAGGACGGCGTGTGATTGCTTCATTTCCCGGCTGGTCGAACCGCACGGTACCGCTGCGGCATGATCTTGATCGCGCTTGCATTGGTCACTGTTTCAGCTACGCAAACTATGAGCCTTCCTCACGGCAATTTCGCATTCGTGCGCAAGCTGAGAACCCGGTCGTCCTCGCCAATTATCCTGACGTACAAGCCGTAGAGGAAGGACGATACGTGGTCAAGCCACGCGATCTGCCGCTCTATGAGGTTTTCTTGTGCGGGCCGGAGCGACACGAGGTCTGTTTGACTTCGCTCGAAGCGGGAAAGCTCGTTCAAAGGTAGGCAAAAACCAATTAGAAAAAAAGAACGGCCAAGATGCTGCTAGAAGTAAACAACCTCTCCAGCTTCTGATGCTAGACTCTGCTTGATGCGGGTTCTCGGAATTGATTGCGGCACCGAATACACCGGATATGGTGTCGTCGATCTTTGCAACAACGGCAAATTGATTTGCCTCACGTGTGGCGCGGTGCAACTCTCTCCTCGCGAATCGATGGCGGCGCGGTTGTCGACAATCTTCAACCGCCTGGGCGCGATTATTGTGGAGCATCGGCCTGATCGTGTCGCGATCGAAGACGTGTTCTATGCCGTGAATGTGAAGTCGGCACTCAAGCTGGGACAGGTGCGCGGAGTTGCGATGCTGGCAGCATCCTCTGCTGGACTGGAGGTCGCCGAATATTCACCGCTCTCAATCAAATCTGCGGTGGTCGGATATGGCAGGGCAGAAAAACAGCAAGTGCAGCACATGGTTACGCGGCTGCTGAATCTCGATGAGATTCCCGAACCGACTGACGCAGCCGATGCCCTCGCGATTGCGATTTGCCACTTACACACCGCAGCTACGCTGGAACGCCAGCGAGCATGACAGGTTACTAGCCGCCTATACTTTGGCATAATTCTTTGTACATGTCGCTTAGCCAACTACGAAATACGAGTGCTCTTAACCAGTCGCTTGCGGGCAGGTCTTTCATTTTTGTGTGCGTGATTGTGTTCGCGCTGATGTCTGCGGCCCAGCAAACCGTCGTTCCCTCGGTCACCTTCACCTGCGATTTTCCCGGCTCTGAACCGGATCACTATGTCATTTCGGTGGCAGACGACGGTACTGCCAGTTATAACTCCAACAGCAAGCTAAGCTCCGAGTCTGATGCCGAAGATTCTTTCCATTCAGATTTCACTGTCTCGCAGGCGGCACGTGCGCGGGTTTTCGACCTCGCCAAGCGCTCGCATTATTTTGAAGGGGACATCGATACTAAGAATAAGAAACTGGCATCGACTGGCACCAAAACCTTGACCTACAAAGACGCGCAGAAAAACACGCGTGCCACCTACAATTATTCCCCTATGCCTTCAGTTCAGGAACTCACGACTTTTTTTCAAGGTCTGGCCACGACTTTGGAGTTCGGCCATCGCATCGGCTACGACCTTCGCTATCAGAAACTGGCTTTAGACGACGAACTGAAAAAAATGGAAGAGATGTTGCACAGTGGCGGGCTCGAGGAAATCTCTGCAGTGGCGCCGGTGCTGCAGAAAATCGTCGATGATCCGGCTGTGATTAACGTGGTGCGAGGCCGGGCGCAACGCTTGCTGCAAGCCGGGGCAAGCGCAAGCAAGTAGAAAATTGTTCTTAGATTTGACAACTCTGAAGCCTGAATAATGTTCTAATGAGGTAAGTGGGGTCGATCCCGGCGGGGGTGTTTTATGTCGAACAGAAAAGTTAGGTTGGCAATGATCGCGGCAGCCGCCGCGTTTTTTATTGTCATATCGTTTTTGAGTAGTTCGGCGTTTGCTGATTCGCAGGTTCGCGTAGTCCGGCTAAGCGAGGTGCAGGGCGATGTGAAGATCGACCGCAACCTTGGACAGGGCTATGAAAAAGCATTCCTCAATTTACCGATTACCCAGGGCGTCAAGTTGCAAACCAAGGCTGATGGCCGCGCAGAAGTGGAGTTCGAAGACGGCAGTACGCTGCGTGTAACGCCCGACACGGTAATCGAATTTCCGCAGCTCTCGTTGCGTGATTCTGGAAGCAAAGTTTCTAGCATTCACCTGCAAGAAGGAATTGTCTACCTGAACTTCACTGGAGCCAAGGACAGTGAGCTCACCTTGACCTTTGCTCATGAAAAACTACCGCTCACGCATGCCGCGCATCTTCGCATTGACCTCGCGGATGTCACAGCCACCCTGGCGGTTTTCAAGGGCGAGGCGCAGGTCGAGGGCGATTCCGGCAAGGTGGCTGTCGGCAAGAACCGCACGGCTACGTTTGATTTAAGCGATGATGATCATTCGACCATCGCGAAGGATCTTGAGGCTGATCCTTTTGACGCGTGGGACAAGCAGCAGGATCAATATCATCAGCAATACGCCAGCAACTCATATAGCAATTACTCGCCGTATGCGTACGGCACCAGCGACCTCAACTATTACGGCAGCTTCTTCAACGCCCCAGGCTACGGGATGATGTGGCAACCTTTCTTTGCCGGCGCTGGCTGGGATCCCTTTATGAACGGCGCCTGGGCATTCTCGCCTGGCTTTGGTTATGGCTGGGTCTCCGGATACCCGTGGGGATGGACGCCGTATCATTACGGTACTTGGGCTTATCTGCCCACGTATGGATGGGCGTGGCAGCCTGGCGGCTCATGGGCCGCATATAGCGCTCCGAGGATACTCGGTGCACCAGGGAGCTTTGTGACGCCGCAACCTCCGACTGCAGGTCAGCGCACGGTCGTGGTGAACCGGGGGCCGGTTCCGGTCCAATTGGGACGATCTTTCAACCGGCTGGAAATTGCCAAGAATTCTGCAGGACTGGGAATTCCGCGTGGCGGTATTAAGAATCTGAGCGAGGTGTCGAGCACGGTTCAACAAAAAGGATTTGCCACTGCCAAAGTTCACACCGCATCCGTGGGCGGTGGTTATTGGGGCGGTGGAGGATATTCAACGGTGGCATCGCGGGGTGGTTTCAGTAGCATCGCTCCCTCGGCGGGTCATTCCTCTTCGGGCCACGCCAGCGGTGGTCATCGGTAGAAGCTAACCGAGCAATAGCAGCTATCAGATATAGCGGGCGGCCTTACGGTCGCCCGTTGTTTTTTGTTCAGCCTCTCCACCGTCCCAGGCACTCGATTTCGCCTGATTGAGGCGGCAGACCAGAAGTGCCGATAAGCGTCGTTAGGGCGTTTATGCCTGAGCGACTGCCGCTGATAAGCGGTCCTCATCGAATACGTAGCCGGCACTCAGGGTGCGTGGATATGTCAGCCGAGTTTCCCCGCAAGACCCGGTAAAGCGCCTCGCCACACCCAAGTAGTTCTGAGAGCGATGGGTCGCTGTCCAGTTATGCATCTGCATGGATCAAGGAACCGCAATCACAACATGCAAACTGTCTAGCGGTGTTTTGTCATGAAATCGCCCGTATTCATGCCCTGTTCATGTACCAGAATTGAAAAGCGCGTGGTAAGCTTTCTTTCCGTTCAACAAACCTGAAGGCGAGTTACTTATGCGATCACTTCTATTGTCGCTTTTTCTATTGAGTTGTTTGCCGTTCGTGGGATTCGCGCAGACGACGTCTGCGCCAGATTCTGCGAAGCCCGCTCCGGAGCTTGATCACTTCGATGCCAAGAAAGTTGATACCTCTGTTGATCCTTGCACCGATTTCTATCAGTACTCATGCAATCGCTGGATCGCGGACAATCCCGTGCCTCCCGATGAAGTTTTCTGGGATTCCTTCGGAAAGCTACAGTTATGGAACGAAAGCTTCCTCCATCAAACGGTGCTTGAGGTTGCAGCGAAGCCAGCCGCACAGCGTACGCCGGTTGAGCAGAAGGTCGGCGATTACTGGGCCGCGTGTACGGATCAAAAAGAGAGGAATGCGACTGCCCTCGCCAGCCTGCAGCCTCAGTTGCAGCGCATTGAAACCATGTCCAGCAAGAGTCAGATTGTTGACGTCGTGGCCGATCTTCATCGCTCGATCCCCGGCGCCTGGAATCCCGCCGATCCCGAGACCTATGCGCCTTTGTTTGGCTTTGGCGCACAGCCGGACTTCCACGATACCGGGCACGTAATTGGGCAATTTGATCAAGGCGGCATGTCGATGCCGGGACGAGAGTTCTATCTAAACGATGACGTGAAGTCGGTCGAGATCCGAACCAAATACGTAACTCATATCGCTCGCATGCTTGAACTCTCTGGCGTGCCGGAAGCTGAGGCAAAGACCGATGCCGCGGTAGTACTGCAAATGGAAACGGCGATGGCGAAGGCGGCCATGGAAATCGTCAAGCGGCGCGATCCTAAGAACCTCGATCACGAAATGAGTCTGGATGCGGTCCAGAAGCTGACTCCATCGTTTAACTTCAACCGCTATTTGCAATTGATCCACGCCTCCACGACAGGTACTTTCATTGTGACCTCGCCGGATTTCTTTCGAGGAACCGAGCAGCTAATCCAAAGCGAATCTCTCGATCATTGGAAGGCGTATTTGAGGTGGCACTTGCTGGACGGTCTGGCAGGTGCAATGAGTGACGATTTCGTAAACGAGGATTTTGCCTTTGGCCCTCAGACCCTGTTTGGTGCGAAACAACTTATGCCGCTGTGGCGTAGATGCATTCAGGCGGAAGATCGCGATATCGGACAAGCGCTAGGACAAGCCTATGTGGCACGTGCGTTTCCACCGGAGAGCAAGCAGCGCGTCCAGGAGATGGTGATTGCGCTCAAGGTCGCGCTGGGCCAGGAAATGGATTCTATGGACTGGATGAGCCCGGAAACCAAGAAGCAGGCGCATGTAAAGCTGGCTGCGCAAATTGACAAGATCGGTTATCCCGACCACTGGCGCGATTACTCAGCCCTGGAAATTCGTCCGGACAATCATCTTTTGAACGTGCAGCGAGCCGCTGCATTTGAATTCGACCGCCAGCTAAAGAAGATCGGCAAACCGCTTGACCGAACCGAGTGGCAAATGACGCCGCCAACGGTGAACGCCTACGAGGATCCGCAAACCAATACCATTAACTTCCCAGCGGGGATTTTGCAACCGCCTTTCTTCGATGCGGCAAAGGATGACACCGTAAATTACGCGGCAGCAGGCGCGGTCATTGGACACGAAACCATCCATGGGTATGACGACCAGGGGCGCAAGTTCGACGACAATGGCAATCTGCGCGACTGGTGGACTGCAGACGATGCCAAGGCCTACGACAAACGCGGCGACTGCATTGCCGACGAGTACACCGAGTTCGTCCCCGAGGCTGGCGTGCAGCAAAACGGCCGCTTGACTCAGGGAGAGAACACTGCGGACAACGGAGGAATCCATCTGGCGTTATCCGCGCTCGATGCGGACTTGCAGAAAAAGGGCCAGAGCCTTGATACCAAGGGAGACGACGGATTGACTGCGCTGCAACGCTTTTTCCTGTCTTATGCCAACATCTGGTGCGGCAACTTGCGTCCGGAAATGATGCGGACAATTCTGCTTATGAATCCGCATCCACTGGACAAATACCGGGTGAATAATGTCGTCTCGAACATGCCGGAGTTCGCCAAGGCTTTCGGCTGTCACAAGGGGCAAGTCATGGTGCGGGAGAACGCTTGCCGGGTTTGGTGAGAACCTATGGAGTCCGGGCGTCCCTCACCCGGGCCCAACGGTCGAGACACCCGTTCTCCATTATTTCATTTCTTTTCGAGTGCGGCTTCGTCTTTAAGGTAGTTTGCGCTCAGGGTTCCTTTCGTCTTGGCTAGCTCGAGTAGCGTTGGGTAAAACTGCACGAAAGTGGTATCTACTGCGGCGTGCTGCTCGTGGCAGGAGTAGCATGCCGCTTCCTTGGGGACCTGTTTGCCGGGACCGTCGCCGTCGAAGCCGAAGAATGCCCACTTGCCCGGAAACCGCGATTCATCTTTAACGTGCACTTCGCGGCCCATCAGTTCCGAGGTCTGATAGTGTCCGCTTTTGTTAATCGAGGCCTTAGTTCCTGCGACGCGAACTTCGAGAACTAGGATGGTTTTGTCAGGCCAGGTTCCCGTTTGGAGAAAGGCTTTGTAGGCGTCGGGGTTCACGAAAACATTGTCGAACATGGAGTGGTCCATCGCCGTAGCGTTTGGACTGTAGCTCATGTCGACGCCGGAAGTCAGGTAAACCCACTCACGGTAGTTGCCCGGGAACAGGAGGCCGCCATCTCCGGTATAGGTTGGCGCCTGAGTGGACGAAGTGTTTTCGCTTCTCTGTGCTGGCGTAGTTTTTGAGTCGTACTGAGCAGGGAACAGAAAAGCCAGGCATAGCAAAAGCCAAGCGCGCATGGTTGCATCCTCTGGCTGCGCTTTTATAGACGTTGTGCAAGACTCACGGTTAGCATTGTGCGTACATCGCTAATGACTGCCAATTCCAGACAAATGCGCAAGCTGTGGCCCAACGTAATGTTCTCTGCGGCGCGATAAATCGCGTATACTGAATTCAGCCCTTAACCACGAAGATTATCGCAACCAGCCCTGCGCCTTCGCGATTGAGAAGACTCAAAAGCAAGGTGCGGGAGGAGATATCTATGTCGTTAGTCAATGGAGATAAGTCCCGAGCGAATCGCGAGCGGAAGCAGAACATTGCGCGTCGTTTACGAACTCAAGCACTGCTCCAAGCCGAGGCTGCCAAAACCAAAGCGGCGGGCACACCTAAAAAGGTGAAATCTGTGGTCCATTCCGAACCAGCATAGTCCGTAAACGGTGTGGCGCCTTGTTCGGATCGATCGCAATCCGCAAGAGATCATCATTGGAGGTAGGTATGGCTGGACGAAGTCGGTCGAGCTTTAACAAACGCCAGAAAGAGCGCTCGCGGCAGGACAAGCAGCGCGAAAAATTAGAAAAGAAGCAGCAGCGCAAACTGGAGAAACAATCGGGCGTCCCCGGCGAGAACGATGACTTCGGATACAACGATCTCAGCTTGGCTGGAGATTACGAAGAGCCCGAAGAGGTGAGCATTTCCAATTCGAGCGCAGAAGACTAGATTCTGATCCAGCGCGCTAACCTAAACTTCGCTGGACTCGATTCCTTGTACTGCCCACGGAGACCCGGAGCCCTCGTCCGAGTGGCCGAGCAAAGCTCGGCAGGATTCGTATCACGTCACGGCTGGACCAACTACCCGTCGGCTCGATGCGAAGGATTTCATTTCCGGCCCAAGAACGCATGTTTTGCCGACTTGCCCGAGGCCTGCCATAGCTTGAGAGTCTCAAAGACAATCACCGTTGCGTAACTGACCGCAACCCAGAGGAAGACTTCTTCGATCGGGAGTCCAGCCCACGCCGCAATAAAGAAGCCGGTCATTTGAGTCGGCTGAAAGCCCCACCATTGATAAGGCACAGCCAGAGTTGCCTCCCACAGTAGGCTCACCAGCACGATGATGAAGAGCGTCAGGCTGAAGGCTCGCCAATTGATGAACTGCCGGGCCGTTGGAAAGAAGTTCATGGCGGGAACGAACGCGCCAAGCACCAGGAATGTGAAGTAACTTGGAAAGCCCTCCGGAACTGGCGAGAATATTTTCTTGTAGATCAGGGCGGTCAAAATCAGGAGAATACCGAAGATCGCCGATGTCGGATGAAACTGGAGGAGACGAGAAATCTTTTTCGATTCACCCGCATAGTCAGCAACGTTATAGGCTGCCAGCCAGAATTCATCTAACCAGACGTAAGTAAGTAGTACGCAGAGAAAGCCGGTGAAGTAGAAGATGTATTCCTCGATTGGAACCGAGTGGCCCAGGGCAGGCGATTCGATGCCCAGGGTCGCGCCCGAGTTAGGGAACACGAAGAACCAGCGTGCGAAGAAGAAATCCAGCCCAAAACCCAGGGGGACGAGAATGGCAATGGTCCGCCAAAAAGCCCGCCGCGGAATTTCAACACCTTCGGCTGGCAGGAACCAAAAGGCAATCACCACAATCGGAACGATGAACAGCAGGAGGCTCCAGGTGTAACCATGCGGTGTCGGGTTGGAGCCTGACACCTGAAGCGTCGCGGCAGAGCTTACCGTGTGCAGCGTGATCGTTGCCGGGACCACGATCATGGCCAGCATGGCAGCAACGATCCAGGCGCTCAGCCGCGGACTGGGATCTCTGCCGGACATACGGGCGCACATGAAGGCGATCCTCCCCGGGTTCGGAGTTTAAGTTCGGAGAATTTTACTCTCAACCGTTGGCGCGGGCGTCCCTCAAGCCTCTCCCAATTTGGAATCGGGTCCGTAACCCATCACCCCTTCTTGTTGATCTTTGACGTCAGTTGAGATAACATAATAATCTGCATGTTACCTAAAAGATAATGTTAAGACTTGGACAAACGGCAGGGCACCTCAAGCCGCCCAAATGGTGAGCCAATCGCACTGAGGACGGAAACCTTTGCTCGGGTCCGGTTCCCAAAACGGAACCCCCAAAACGGAACCCCCAAGACGAACGGAACCCTGATAAGTTACATGCTTTCTATACTTTGCCAGTAAGTACCTTTAGAACCATAGATCTAGAAGGCGATAAAATTTTTCCGATCATTTATTTTCTAGACTTTGCGAGAAAGAAGAGAGTTTTTTTAGGGCTTCGGTGCGCACCAGAAATGGTGCATAAGAGGTTCATCGCACAACGACACCCGCGTAGCCGACTACCATTTCGCGGTCGCCGGAGACGTCCCCTGAAGTCGCGTACTTGACGAGCTCGGCCGAGGTTGCTCCCAGACGCTTGGTGGCGGTCAGCATGGCGACGGCAGGGCCGAAGCCGCACATGCTTATGTCTTCGCGCATTACTACATCGAACAGGCCGCGGGGATCGAGCGCGAGGATTCGCTCGATGGCTTTGTGATCTTTTATCCGAGTTACGGTGTCGTTCTCGTAATGGTTCATGTCGCTCGATGCGATGATTAATATTTTGTCCGCTTGCCCCTGAACTACGTTCGCTATGGCCGCGCCCAGCTTTTCGAGAATTTCAAATTGGCCTGTGCCCAGGGCAATCGGAACAAAGGTGAAATCAGGACGGAGCACTTGGAGAAACGGCAGTTCAACTTCGATGGCGTGCTCGGGGCGATGAGCATCGGCATCTTCGGTCAGCATGGAAAATTCTTTCTTCATCGCATCGGCTAAAGGCGTGTCGATTGGTACTTGGCCAAGTGGCGTCTCCCATGCGCCGTTGCTCAGGATGGCTAACGGGCGTCCTTTGCCGGTGTGGTTCGGACAAAGGATGATGATGCGCTGCGGAATCTGTAGTTGGGCATACACCGCGCCCGCCACCGGTCCTGAGTAAATGTAGCCGGCGTGCGGAGCTACGCAGCCTAGAGCTGGAGTGGGAGCGGTTTGGGACGAGAGGTACTTGTCGACATCTTGCTGTAGTGTGTCGCGGTCGCCCGGATAGAAGCGTCCGGCTACGGCGGGATGACGGATGATTGCGGCCATACGTGCCCTTTGCCCGCAAGGTATCTCAGCGGCTAAAGCCGATCAATGCCAGTTGCTTGAAAGCAGCGCTGGAAACGCTGCTCCCAAAATCTTTTCGCCGCGACGAGCAACCCGCAACACCAATTAACCAAAACCTATGAGGGCCGAGATGGTTGCGTCAAGCGTGCTGTGAATATATGCACCGTCGCGGCCCAGACTTAATCGACTTTGCTGCCGTCCAGCAAAGCGCGAAACAAGGCTGCGCTCTTTTCTAAAGATAGTGCTTCCGCTCGCAGGGTTGGCTTCACTCCAGATTTCTCAAAAGCTGCGCGCAGCGCCTTGGGCTCATATTCTGATTTCAAATTGTTCCAGAGCGTTTTTCGCTTTTGGCCGAATGATTTTCTCAAGAAATCTATAAAAGCGTGTTCGGGCACGCCTAAGCTTTCGATGCGTGACGCAATCGACAGTCGGACCACAGTTGAATGAACCTTGGGCGGCGGAGAAAAAGCACCCGGCGGCAAGGTAAACAGTTTTTCAACGTGGCTGTAAAGCTGAGCCGTAGCCGAGAGCAATCCGTACTCACTGGTTCCTGGCTTCGCCGCGAGACGATCACCGACTTCGCGCTGCACCATGAGCACGATAGTTTCGAAGTATTTTCGGTAAGCGAAGAGGCGCAGCAGAATTTCGGAAGTGATGAAATAGGGAAGATTGCCCACGACCTTTACCGGTTCGGGCCGATGGTTCATGCCTGGACGGGTGCTGCCCGGCTTGGGTCCGAAAAGCGTGTCGAAATCGATGGCGAGAATATCGCCCTCGATTATTTCGACGTTCGGAATCAGGGAAAACTTCATGCGCAGCTGGGCTGCGAGAACGCGATCCAGTTCGATGGCGATGAGCCGTCGCGTTCGTCGAGCGAGCAGGGAAGTCAGTGCGCCGCGCCCAGCGCCTATTTCGAGCACCGTGCTTTGCGATAAATCTCCGAAAGCTTCAGCAATTCGCTCTGCTGCCGAGGTGTCGATGAGAAAATGCTGGCCTAATTTGGGTGTTCTGGGTGTCGGACGCGCAGCAGATACCTTTGGCACATTGACCCTCTTTCTTTTGGACGACTACACTGGACTCTCCGCGAGCCTGCGACGCAGAGAAGGCCGTAGCGATAGCGCCCTCTATGATAACTTGCGCCGAAGCTCCGGCCATAATCTGGAGGATGGCTTTCATGCATGTTGCTTTTGCGGCATCGGAGTGCGTGCCTTTTTCTAAAACTGGCGGACTAGCCGACGTTGTCGGCGCTTTGCCGCGAGCACTGGCTTCCGCAGGACATCAGGTCAGCGTATATGTTCCGCGTTATCGCCAGACCAAGCTTTCGGACGCGCGCACGGTTGTTCGCAGCATTACGGTGCCTTTTGATGACCGTTACCGCTTCTGTTCGGTGGTGACCGGTGGCGGCCACTCTGGCGTTAATTTTTATTTCGTGGATTATCCGCCATATTTTGATCGCGAGGCATTGTACGGGACTTCAGCCGGCGACTATCCAGACAATGCTGAGCGTTTTGCTTTGTTTTCGCGGGCGGTGCTCGAAGCCTCGAAAATTCTGGGCGTGCCCAACGTTTTCCATTGCCACGACTGGCAATCGGCGCTGATACCGGTTCTGCTGCGCACCCAATATGCTGAAGATCCCGCGTTCCGCGATGCGGGAACGATCTTCACCATTCACAATATGGGCTACCAAGGCTTGTTTCCGCCCGACACTTTACCGCTGCTGACTTTGCCTTGGGACCTGCTCGCGATCGACAAGATGGAATTTTTTGGCCAGGTGAACTTCCTTAAAGGTGCGCTGGTCTACGCCGATTTCATCACCACGGTCAGCCGTAAGTACAGCCACGAAATTCAGACTGCAGAGTTCGGTTTTGGCCTGGAGGGCGTGTTGCGTGACCGGGCGGCGACTGTAACTGGAATTCTGAATGGCGTGGATTACGACGAGTGGAGCCCGCAAGCGGACAAATTCATCGTAGCTAAATATTCGCCGGAGGATTTGTCCGGCAAGGCCAAGTGTAAACAGGATCTGCTGGCGACCTTCGGGGTCACGAATCCTAATCCCGGTCTGCCGGTAATTGGGATTGTCTCTCGTTTTGCTGCACAGAAAGGTTTTGACCTGATTGCGCAAATCATGGACCGGTTGGCGCGTGAAGAAATGATTATCGTCGCCCTGGGAAATGGCGACAAGCAATATGAAGAGATGTTCGCGCGCATGCAGAAACAGTTTCCGCAAAAGATTGCCGTTAAGATCGCGTACGACAACGCGGTCGCTCACAAGATTGAAGCTGGCAGCGATATGTTCCTTATGCCGTCGAGATATGAGCCTTGCGGCTTGAATCAGATATACAGCCTAAAATACGGTACCGTGCCCATCGTCCGCGCCACCGGCGGCCTCGACGACACTATTGATCCCTGGGACGCACGTACCGGCAAGGGGACCGGTTTCAAGTTCACCGATTACAGCGGCGAGGCGCTTTTGCTGACCATCAAAGAAGCGCTGAAGGCTTTTCGCGACCAATCGTCCTGGCAGACGCTCATGCGTAACGGTATGAATAAAGACTTCTCCTGGAACGCTTCGGCCAAGGAATACGCACGCATCTACGAGCGAGTGCGGCAGGCGCGATCGGCTCAGAATCCAGCTCTGGCGGCCGTGTAGGGCCGCCTGTCGCCACAGAACAGCTGGAATTTTGAAATGGGAATCCTGTTTGTCATCCAAAATGACGTTTTTGTCATGAATCTTGACAACGGTACAATGGTGCTCTAGTCTGCTAATTGCCGCTATTTAAACCCTGTCTTGCGGTGTTTTCTAAGCTTGTGGGCTTCTTCAGGCCGAGAGAGTGAACACACTGTCTACTCCCGCTTCCTGCCACATTTAAATACCGCGCCTTTCAGAGTGAATGACAACGACGCGGAGCTCGTCGCCTTGATGCAGCGGCGCAGTTCATCGCAGCTGCCTCGCGGTATTCCGGCGTTTTCAGGGAGGCTTCTGCGTGAAGATTCACCTCATCAATCCGAGCGTTGTGTCCTTTGGGACAGCGGTTATTACGCCGCGCTGGCAGTACGTACTGGCGGCGGCGACTCCGAAGAGCTTTGGCGATCCTATTCTGGTAGATGAAACTCTGTCGCAGTTGCGTCCTGAATCGATTCAGCCCGGCGACGCAGTGGGAATCGGCATTCATACGGGGAATGCGTTGCGCGGTTACGAAATTGGCAACGTGGCGCGTGAGCGCGGTGCATATGTGATCTTCGGTGGAATTCACGCCACGCTTTATCCCGAAGAAGCGCTTGAGTTAGGAGGAGCGCATTCGGTCGTGAAAGGTGATGGTGACATCGCGTGGTCGAGAGCACTGGCGGATTGCCGCGAGGGTGTTCCCAAACCGATTTATGCCGGCGGGCAGATCGAAGCCAGCGAATTCGTAGCTGCGCGATGGGATTTGATTCCCCGCAATCGCTATATGTGGGCCTCGGTTCAGACCGTCCGCGGCTGCCCCAAACACTGTTCGTTTTGCTCGGTCTGGCGCACCGACGGCCAACGGCCTCGCCAGCGCGCCTCCGATGTGGTGATAGAGGAGATGGTGCAGTTGCGCCGTTTGGGATTTCGTTTCATCGCTCTCGCGGACGATAATTTCTATCCGGTCACTTTGACTGACCTGACCCTGGCTGGTCAGCAGAAAAACACAGCCCGGTTGAATGAACTGAAATCTATTCGAGCCGAAAGATTCGAACTGATGTCCCGGCTGGCACAGCTTCCGGATGACATGGTTTTCTTTACGCAAATCACCATGGAAGCGGCAGAGGACCTGGAGTTTCTTGATGCCATGAAAGCCGCGCGCATCAAGGGTGCGCTGGTTGGAGTGGAGTCAGTTACCCCGCAAGGATTAAAAGATGTTTATAAGGATTTCAACCTGGCAGGCGAGAAACTCACGGAGCAACTCCGCACCTTCCGGCAGCACGGCGTGCATGTACTTGGGTCGTTTATTTTTGGTTTGCCCAGCGACCGTCCAGAAACTTTTGCAGCGACGGCTGCCGCTGCGATCAGCGCAGAATGCACTTTCGCGCAATTCGTAACGCTAAGCCCTTATCCGGGGACCGTGGATTTCATTCGTTGGGAAAAGACGCTGGGAAATAACCCGCCAGCCATTGCAGGAATTCCGCTGACCCGGCGCTGGCTCATTCCGCAGGCACTTCGTCCCAAACTGTATTGGGATCATCCGGTGATGTCGGCGGAGGAAATTCGCTCTCGCACCCAGGCTGTGTGGGATAGCTTCTACGGTTGGCGGCGCATTTGGGAGCGCTCCAAATTTATCAAGTCGCGCCGGGGGCGGTTGGCATTTGTGCTCATCTCCAGGATTTATCGGATGATGTATGCCGATACCGGCCTTGCCACGGACAGCGCGCGCATCACCTGGTCCGGGCGCTGGGCCCGCTGGATGGCCAAGCCTGTCCGGCGTCACTTCGCGGGCCGCCCCATGCCGGATCTGGAAGTTCCTGAAGCGCAGCGGTCCGAAGGGTTACTGGTTCCATTGTCGTCGTGAGCTTGGTCGCTAACGACGAGTCTTCTCTCATCAGAAACCGCTGATACAATCCCTGCAGGAACCTCATTCCTTCGGCTATGTCCGCGCTTGCCAGAACGATTTTTCACGTCGATATGGATGCGTTCTTCGTTTCTGTGGAGGAATTGTTTGATCCTTCGCTGAAGGGCAAAGCCGTGGTCGTCGGAGGTCAGCGTGACGAGCGTGGCGTAGTCTCAGCGGCATCGTACGAAGCGCGAAAATTCGGCGTGCATTCAGCCATGCCGCTGCGCACTGCAGCCAAGCTCTGCCCACAGGCGATTTTTGTGAATGGCCACCCCGAGCGTTATCGCGAGTGTTCGGAGAAGGTCTATCGAGTGCTGACGACGTTTTCGCCGCTGGTCGAGATGGCCTCGATTGACGAAGCCTATCTCGACATGACGGGAACTTCGCGCCTCCATGGTCCGCCGTTAGGCGCCGCACATACTCTCCATAAGCGAATAAAGGCAAACACACAGCTGAACTGTTCGATTGGAATCGGCAGCTCGCGTCTGATTGCGAAAGTTTCATCAGCTAAGGCGAAACCGCATGGGATTCTCTGGGTCATTCCCGGACAGGAAGCGAAGTTTCTTGCTCCGCTTGATGTGCGCGATATCCCTGGCGTGGGAAAAGTCACTGAACAGAATCTGCATGCTCTAGGCATTCGACAGGTCGGCGATCTGGCGAAATTTGACGATAGATTTCTCGAAGAACATTTTGGCAAGTGGGGTTTGGCGTTGTCAGGCAAAGCGCGCGGGGAAGACGCTGGTGGATGGTTCGACACCGAAGTCGGCGCTGACACCGATCCGAAATCCATTAGTCACGAACACACATACAATGAAGACACCGCTAATCCCGAGCAGATCGAATCTACGTTGATGCGGCTTTCGGAGATGGTGGGGCGCCGGCTGCGCGAGCATCAATTGCATTCGCGCACCATCCAGCTCAAACTCCGTTATAAAGATTTCACCACCATTACCCGTGCTCATAGCTTGGCCGCTCCGACACAACTCGACACAGAAATTTTCGAAGAAGTCCGCGCATTGTTTCGCAAGAACTGGCGCAAGGGAACGCAAGTGCGTTTGCTGGGAGTGCATGCATCGTCGTTTGAAAACGAATCGCAACAGGGAAATCTACTGGAAGGCGGCCGCCGTCAACGCTGGCAGCGAGCCCTCTCGGCAGCCGATCGCCTGCGCGATAAGTTCGGCGAGTCAAGCGTCTCGATGGCCTCAGGAATGAAAGCCAGCTTCCGTGAGCGTACCCACGAAAACCCGACTGGATTGCCGGGAAAAGGCAAAGGGCAAGAGTAGCAAAACTGTTGCGGGGTGATTTTTGAAGTGGCACCGTAATAGAAATGGTGAGCGGCAGAGAGGTGTTGGCCGTTCTCCATCAGTTTTTGCCCTTTATAGATTGCACTCAAAGCCTCCGAGTTAGCCTCGCCAACGTGATTCGAAGCCTGCTGTATCACGGTTTTTCTACTGTTTCTCGTTCCATCGCGTCAGAAGAAGATCACGACCGTTGGTAATCTATCGGAAGTAACGCCTTCATCCCATAATCAAGGAGTGGCAGATGAGCTTTGCAAGGAGTGGAATCTGTAATGAACGTTTTCGAAGAACTCGAACAATCCCTGACTTCCGATCAAGCGCAGTTGCTAAGCGATTTGAATCCATCGGAGATGGAACCCTCTAGTTCCACGCAGCGATTACTTGACGAGATGCTTGGCCTTTTCGAAGATGATGATTCGACTATGCTCCTAACACACCTCATCAAGCCTGACCTCTACACCGATTCTGACGATTAATTATCCTGGCCGTATAATCCTATTACGCCCTGAGCTGAATTGTGCCGCCCCTCCCAGGGCTGCTAGTTGCGATTGCTTCCAGTGTGTGCCTCAATACTTGCGATGTATTCTGCGAGCCAGAGTACAATGCGTTCTGCATTGAAGATGCCTGACAAACATGTCACGCGAAATGAAATGGCTGCGATTCCTGGACCTCGGCGCTTATCTAACCCTTGCGGCTGTCGCGTGCACACACTGGCATAACGATCTGCATCACTGGATCGGCGCCGCAATCTCGGTACCGAGCTTTTTCCTGTGGATGCTTGCCCGCCATCAGCTTGGCGATTCCTTCGCAGTTCGGGCTGAAGCCAAGAAACTGGTGACGCACGGGCTTTATTCCAGAATCCGCAATCCGATTTACATCTTCGGAGGATTCGCATTTCTCGGAGAATTCCTGGCTTTGGGCTGGTACATCGGGACAGCAATCTTCGTGCTCATGAACCTCACTCAATACGTTCGCATCAAACGCGAAGAGCGGGTGCTGAGCGAAGCTTTTGGCGACGAGTACCGCACCTACAAGGCCAGCACGTGGTTCTGATTGCCCCGCTAAAGACGAAGGCCGGAACCCCGGAATTGCTTCGGGTCCCGGCCTGCGCTTTCCATCAACTTGTTGAATTTTTTCTGTTCGGACGGACGGGCGCGACGCCCGTCCTCCATTCGATTATTAGTTGCTCGGCGTGGTGTTTGAGGCTGAGGTTGTGTTCCCCGTGTTGGCGTCGCCGGTCAGGCGGCTGAGTCTGGGGAAGAATGGGGTGACCTCGAACGGCATTTTGTCACGTGCCGAAATGATTGCCACCGGTGCGGACTTGGTGAGTTCCACTCGGTCCGTCCAGGCATTCAGTTTCACGCGTCCGCCCATGGGTAACGCTGCAATCTGATCCAGTTTGTTCGGATCGAGGGCCGGTCCCTGGCCGGCGAGCGCCGTCAGCCTTGTCAGTTGTCCTTTGTCAGTAGTGAAGCTGTTGCCCAGATGAGCAGTCAATAAAGCTGACAGCTCAGGAGCGCGGGCCGTAAGTTCTTTCAGGAACAGTGAAGGCACGTCCAGCTTTTGCGCGTAAGGCGAATTCTTCAGCAGTTCCATCGCCTTGGCATCGGCCGCGGTTTCTTCGTCCGGATTGTGGCGGAATCCGAAGTTGTGGTACGTCGATTCGTCGGAGAACAGCATGCGGTCGTTGAAGGCGAACTTGCTGCCCAGGTTATGCCCGAGCACAATGTGCGCCAGTTCGTGGGAGAGCACCATGGCCAGGCTGGCTTCATCGGGAAGCACGTCGATCAGGCCACGGCTAACCACAATGGTGTTGCCCACGCTGAAGGTTTCCAGCGGAGAAGTGATCATGACCCGAGTCCGCACCGGACGCGGCAACTCAATGTTGTTGGTGACAATCAAATTGTTAACGACAGTCTGCAGAACCTTATCGACTTCGCCATCCGGAGCCACTAGGCCAGACTCCTGCAGACGCTCGACAACGTTGTCTTCAGCTTGCTGCTGCCATTGACGCTGCGCTTCCAGCGGAGACGCATCGGTCGTCGCCGGCGTTTCGTCTTTCACCGAGTCGACTCGTAATGTTGTGAGTTCGTCTTCCTTGGCACCCTTTTTCAGGTCATAGCCCCAGATGCGGCTCTGGGCCTTGAATGCCATCTTGTCCTTAGCGCCATAGCTGAAGTCGCCTTCCTCGCTGTAAATGTAGGACGGAACCCAATAGCCGGGGATCAGATTCAGCCGCCAGCTATCCATGTGGAAGTACATCGCATTTCTTGGCCGCGGCGCGTAGGTACCGTTCAGCCGGACGATGTTGTATTCCTGATCTTCCACCCAGATGCGACCGACGAAGCGGCCCTTGCCGGCATCTTTTTTCGGAGTGATGTCGAAGACGAGGCAGCGGACGTCACCCAGAAATTCGCGGCGCACGTACTTGAATCCGTAGTGGCCGCGATCGAAGTCGTCGCGGTCGGCGAAAATCATCCAGGAAAAGCCCATAGGCTTGTATTCAAACTTGAACATCTTGCTGACGCCGCCTAACAGGTTTTTCTCGAAGCTTTCGTCTTTAGAGAGGTAGTCGCGACGGTCGACACTTTGTCCGAGGTCGAGCCGGCCGAGGAAATAATGGTCTTCACTGGGCACCGGACCGAGTTTCTGATCGAGCTTCAAATTCTGAAGATAGGTCTCGACCAGCGGCGTGCGCGTTTTCAGCATCTCCATCAACGCGTGCTCGCGAAGGATGGCGCGATCGATTACTTCATCCATCGTCGTGGGCGGAGCCATTGTCGTACTTGGCGTAGGCGCAGGCGCGGATTGCGACGTCGACTTGCTGGCGGGCTGCGAAGCATCTGGTTGAGCCGTCGGCGCTGGCGTGGTCGCGGGTTGCGAAGCGGCAGCATTCTGCGCGGGGTCCGATGACGGCGATTGATCCGTTGTCTGCTGCGCCATGGCGCTGAGCGAGATCAACAGGGAAGCAGTGAACATCCATTTCCAAGTACGCATGACTCTGGTCCTCTCTGAAGCTATTCGAATCAAATTCTGCAAAATCTCAATACGCCAACTGGAAAACCACATGTACGATCGCGGTCGAATCGACCGGCGTGCCTACGCGCTGTGCCGGCTTGAATCGCATCTGGCTAGCTGCCTTGATGGCTGCCTCGTCCAGCCCGTGACCCAGACCGCGCACTACGCGATTCACATGCACCTGCCCGTTCGCGCTGAAAAGCACCTCGAGTAGAACTTCCCCTTCCAGCTTGAGCTGCCGCGCTTCCTGCGTATAAACCGGGTTCGGTTTGGAAATAATTTCTACTTGCGTAGTAGCAGGGCCGCTGTCCGCCTGAGCGATTTTCGGTCCGTTGTGAGCTAGTTCTTGCGCGCCGAAACCCGCAGTCTGTACAGCGGCGGCGTGATTTCGATTGTCGCCCTGAGCGATTCCATTTCCGAAGCCCGCGCTCGCGACCGTTCCCTTGATCCCTTTCGCTCCCCCCGCGCCGTTGCCGTTGCCCTGGCCTTCAGGCAAGTCGAATGAGCCTAATTTCGCGCTGGTGAGATGTGCATTGTCCTTGCCTTGCCCTTTCAGCCCGTTGGGATCGCCGAATCCGCCGGTCTGTACTTTCTGTATCGGAGCCACAACGGTTGCCGGAGCTGAACTGCCAAACGCGCCGGTGTAGACGATCTTCGCCGGCATCGCGCTGGGCGGCGGCACTAGCTCTGGAGCCTTGAACTTAACCTCAAGTTTAGGAGCTTTTTCTTCCTCTTCCTTCTTCTTTTTGTGTACCCGCAGATCCTTCGGCACAAATAATTTCGCGGTCTGGACAGGCACCGGCGGCAACTTGGGAACGGCCACAGGATGATGCGCTTTGGCCCTTTGCCTGATCGGTTCGGGCTTCAAATCGGGCCTTGGAATCAGTTCGGTGACGTTGTACCTCTGTCTGAGCCGCAAGGTGTCAGGAAAGAAAAACCCGGCCCCGACCAGCAGCAAAACAAGAAAAGCCTCAATGCCGTAGCTGGTCGCTATGGTGCGCCAGTCCATCGGACGCTCTGGCAGAAGACCGAATTCAAGCTTGTCAGGCGTAGACATCCACACGCTCCAAATGAGGAAGCCAACCCACGGGGAGAGTGCGCGGGTGGAAGTCTTAACTTACGGGAGAGTGGGCGGGGGGTAAACGTGTCTCCGGCACCTGTACTTAAGTAACAGGATCAAATCCATACTGGGAGCGGTTCCCAAAGGGGAGATCGACGCTTGGCATCGCGTAAAAATGGTGTCGGAGCGAGGGTTGGCTAGAAAAACCTGGTCACGCCTTCTTCCAACACCAGAACACGATCTTCTATCCCAGCCGCTTTGGCCTCCTGCTCCAGCAGTTGCAAAGGTTCGTCCATGGGCTCGTGGGAGAGCCTGAAGGTGCCGTAATGCATGGGGACCATCCAACGCGCATTCAAGTCAAGAAAGGCTCGAGTCGCATCGGCGGGATTGGTGTGGACATTGCGGAAAGACGGGGGATTGTAAGCTCCAATTGGTAGCAGCGCTAACTCAGGCGCGAGACGCCGTCCGATCTCGCGGAAGCCGGAAAAATACGCAGTATCGCCCGCGTGATAGAGAGAGTGCTTGGCGTCGCGTAAGACGTAGCCCCCGTAGCCCCGGTGTGAATCTTTGATGATGCGGGCACCCCAATGGCGCGAGGGCACATGGGTCACCGTAAGCTGAAGATGTCGGTAACTGTTCCACCAGTCAAGTTCCACCACGTCGGCGAAACCAAGATCGGAAACCAGATCCATTACATGATGCGGCACCACAATTATGGGTGGCGGGGCGCGGCGAATCCGTGCGTGCTGAACAATCGCGCGCAACGATGGCCTGTGAAGATGGTCAAAGTGAGCATGGGTGACCAGAACTAAATCGGTCGGCGGGAGATCGCGGATCTTTACTCCCGGTTTGCGCAGCCTCTTTAGAACAAATAACCAGCGCGCGAAATTGGGATCGATGATTACGTTCTGCCCACCAATTTGCACGAAGAAGCTGGAGTGGCCGATGAAAGTCAGGCCCAACTCCCCGTTGCTGATCAATTTCGGTTTGTAGGCCTGCCCGGTTCGCGCGGTGACGGCGGAATCCCGAACCAGAGTGCCAAATGCACGCGCCCGTTTGCGAAGCACCGGATTAGTGAGCGTTGGCTTTAACATCTGCTCCTTGGGGGAAGCGCGTCGGTTCCATTTATAACCGTTATGCGCTAAGGCGCGAATCAGTTGCTCTTTTTTCTCGATTTCGGAACAACCGCCAGTTGATTCATTTTAAGACAATTTCCTGTCAATTGCTTGACCGTTGTGCGGATGGTCGGTTCTAATCCTTGTAGGGAACTGTTCGTCACTGACATTTGTAGCGCCGTCGTTGCAGGCTGCGGTCGCGAGGGCATCTTGGCCTTGATGTGTGCGCGCAAGAAGCCATACGGCAGCCGGCCAGACGCCGGCATTCCAAGAATATATAGGAGCCACTATGCGGGTTGCTTTCCTGGGCTTGGGAATTATGGGGCGGTCAATGGCAGCCAATCTGGCCAAGGCCGGTCACGAAGTCACAGTGTGGAATCGCACTCCAGGTAAGGAAGCAGTGGAAGGCGCGCGAGTTGCGACCTCTCCGGCAGACGCCGCCCGCGGGGCTGAGGTTATTTGGATGTGCGTCTCTGATACCAAAGCCGTGGAGAACGTCTTGTTCGGTCCTCAGGGCGCGGACGAGTCGCTCGACGAGGGCATGATTATTGCGGATTCCAGCACCATCTCGCCTTCCGCCACGCGCCAGTTTGCCGACCGGGTGAGGGCGAAGGGCGTGCAATACGTCGATGCGCCCATGACTGGATCGAAGGTTGGAGCAGCCAATGGCACTCTGATTTTCATGGTCGGTGGCGAGGAATCAGCGATTGAAAAATTGAAGCCGTTGTTTGCGGTTATGGGAAAGAAAATTTTCCAAATGGGCGAAACCGGCAAGGGACAAGCCACCAAACTGGTTATGAACCTACAGATCGCGCTCATTTACGAAGGCTTTGCGGAAGCGCTTACGTTGGCGACGAAGCTCGGAGTCGATGTCGAAGCGCTGGTGCCGTTGATTCAGGCTTCCATGGTCAACTCGGGTGTGGTCGAGTACAAGGCGCCATTTGTCCTGAAACGTGACTTCACGCCAAACTTTCCGTTGCGCCTGATGCACAAAGATCTTCGTCTCGCGTTAGAAGCAGCCAAAGAGCTTCGCGTCAGGCTGCCTGGGCTTGAGACGGTGGAAGAAATCTACGACGTGGCTGACGAAGATGGCCACGGCGACCTCGATTACGCCGCGACCCTAACGTTGCTCGAAAAATGGGCGGGCGTGGAAGTGAGGGGCGCGTCAGCGGCCTGATGGGCGGACGGCACGTGAGAATCCTAGCTGCTGTCTTGCTGTTCGTGATTAATAGTGACTCGCGGCGCGGCGCAAACCACCTATGCTCCTCCAGACACGCAGGCGCTCGCAATAGCCATCACCGGACCAAGACGGGTTAAGTCGGGGTCGAAGGCAACGATCCAAATCGCGATGACCAACGTCTCGCAGCGGGCTGCTATTTTTGATTTTGAGCCAAATGAGTATCGTTACAAGGTAATCGTGCGTGATGCTCACGGCGATATGGCACCAGAGACCGAGCACGGCAAAGAGGTGAGGCGATCCTTCGGACCGCCGTTCCCGGTGTATTCCGGCCCGGCCGTTCCGCTAGAGTCGGGGAAAACCTGGAAAAATGAGTTGGTAGTTAATGATCTGTACGACCTGACCCGACCAGGAAAGTATTCGGTTCAGGTACTCTGCAGGGGATCGAAATCAAACACAATCATGATCTCTGTCGTTCCTTAGCCATTCACGCTATGACCTGGGTACCTGGCGGGTACCTCCGTAATCTGATCTGCGCCGCTTATTACAGAACTATTACACTCCGCGTCGGCGGTCCCTGCTAGCCTTAAGCTCATAGCACCCACAACGAACACAGGGACCCCGCAATGGAACTTGAAGCGCTACATCGTGAGCCAGCCGCTGACAACGAAATCAACTGGGTAACAGCAACTTTTATGTGCCTCTTTCACATCGGGGCCGTTGCCGCACTTTTCTTTTTCACGTGGAAAGCACTTTTCGTGTCAATGTTTCTGTGGTGGGTTTCGGGAAGCTTGGGCATCGGCATGGGATACCACCGGCTGCTCACGCATCGCGGCTACAAGACTCCGAAGTGGGTTGAATATTTGCTTACCACCTGCGCAACTCTGGCGCTCGAAGGCGGACCGATTTTCTGGGTAGCGACGCATCGCATTCATCATCAGTTTTCCGATCACGAAGGCGATCCGCATTCTCCCATCGATGGCAAATGGTGGGCACACATGGGCTGGATTCTGACTGGGAAGTCGATGCATCACGACACGACCACGCTGGCCCGCTACGTTCCCGATCTCGCGAAAGACAGATTCCACGTCTGGATCACCAAATATCACTATGTTCCGATGATCGTCTTAGGCCTGATCCTGCTGGCTATCGGAGGGTTGCCGTTTCTGCTGTGGGGAGTTTTCATGCGCACAGTGGTCGGTCTGCATACGACCTGGCTGGTAAACTCGGCGACGCATAGCTGGGGCTCACGGCGGTTTGTCACCAAGGATCTTTCGACCAACAGTTGGTGGGTGGCGATTTTGACTTTCGGTGAAGGCTGGCACAATAACCACCACGCGCATCCGGTTTCTGCGCGGCACGGTCTGCGCTGGTATGAAATTGATATGAACTGGTATGGCATCTGGACCCTCAAGAAGTTGGGCTTGGCACGCCACGTCTATCGCGTGAAGCTGGACGAACTCAACCGCAAGGAAGAAGCAAACGCGGCAACTGCGACTCCCGAGTTAGCTTCCGTCTAGCCCTGGCATCCTGTCATTCCAAGGGCGAAGCGACAAGGAATCTATGTATCTGGCAGCAAGGCAGGGAACGCAGATCCCTACCCAGATCCCTCTAGCTTGGTTCAGGATGACAAAAGCGGCGGTGAGCGACAACGCCAGTAACCTGTTCACTCAACCCTCACTCCGTCTTATCGTTCCTTCGCGGTAGAATCGTTCCATGCGCATCACTAGCCGGCGCAAAGCTACCATCACGTTCCTTGTTCTAGGCGTCGGCCTGGCGGGCGTGGCTGTGGCCGTGGGTTTTGGCTGGATTATCCTCAACTGGCGCGAGGGTATCAAAGTTTTTCTGGGTGTCATCTTCTTTGGCGCCATTACTGCCGGCCTCGTGCTCAATACTATTTTTCTGTTGCGGGAGATTCGCCGCAACGAGCAGCATGACAGTTTCATCAACGCGGTCACGCACGAACTCAAGACACCGATCGCTTCCATCCGGCTTTACTTACAAACTCTGCAACATCGTGAAGTAGATGAAACTCAGCGGCGCGAGTTTTACCGTCGCATGCTCGACGATACGGATCGGCTGCTGGGCACGGTCGAGCAGGTTTTAAAGGCTGGCGTCGCAGGGCACAGGAAAAGCAGCCGCGAACGCGTGGCCGTCGATTTCGCGAGCCTGGTTCAGGAATGCGTCGAAGTTGCCCGCACCGGTCATCATCTTCAGACACAGGCCTTGCGAATCGATCCGTCAAGTGAACGTGGAATGACGGTAACCGGCGATCCCGAGGAACTACGCACGGCACTCGCTAACCTGCTCGACAACGCCATCAAATATTCAGGCGACCATGTGGATGTGTCCATACGCATCGAGACTCCCGATGAAAAGCATGTGCGGCTCAGCGTTCAGGACCATGGCGTTGGAATTCCGCCTGCTGAGCTTAAGAGTGTTTTCAAACGTTTCTATCGGGTTTCGAATCGTTCGCTGGCGCATGTAAAAGGAACCGGCTTGGGATTGTTTATCGTTCGTGCTATCGCAAAAAAACATGGAGGCCGAGCCTTTGCGCAGAGTCAGGGTGAAGGCCACGGTACAACTGTGGTGCTCGAGCTTCCGCGTGATATTTCGGTGAACGGCCAACGGGACATTGCCCAGGAAAGCCCGGCCGTGGACAAAGCGGTTTTGGAGAAGCGGGCGTGAGTCGCGTGCTGATCGTGGAAGACGAGGCTCATCTGGCGCAGGGGTTGCGATTCAATCTTGAGGCCGAAGGACACGAGGTCGAAGTTGCAGGCGATGGCGAGAGCGCGATTGATCTACTGCTTGGTCACAAGGAAAACGGCCCCAAAAAAGACAACGGCAAACGCGGAGTTGGTAAACGGGAGCCTGGGCCGCGCGAGGAATTCGATGCCGTCGTGCTCGATGTGATGCTTCCCGGCAAGGATGGTTTCGCCGTTGCGACCGAGTTGCGGGCCGCTAAAAATTTCGTACCCGTTCTCATGCTGACTGCTCGCGCCCGTCCGGAGGATGTGCTCAAGGGATTCGCTTCGGGCGCCGACGACTATCTTCCTAAACCCTTCGAACTTCCGATCCTGCTCGCCCGGTTGCAAGGCCTGCTGCGCCGGCGCGAATGGATGGGAGCGACCCTAACGCCCGCCGCAGACGCTTTTTCATTCGACGGACGAGTCATTGATTTTGGCAAGCTGGAACTGCGAGTGAAGAGGAACACGATTCAGCTTACTTTGATGGAGACGGAATTGTTGCGTCATCTGGTGAGCAACAGCGGCCAGATCGTTTCGCGCAAAGCGATTTTGGAAGAAGTCTGGGGATTGCACGAAGACACTGATACTCGCGCGATAGATAATTTCATCGTGCGTTTGCGACGCTACATTGAAGACGATCCGGCCAAGCCAAAACATTTGTTGACCGTTCGCGGGGTGGGATATCGGTTCTTACCTGAACCGGAGAAAAATTAGAAAAAATCAAACGGTGGCCCGTCCAAACTTCGCTTGAGCGCGGGTTTTATTCAGCTACTTCCAATTCAGTGACAGGCTTTCAGTTCGGTAATCTCGACGTTGTCCCCATTTCGATGGGTTGCGGAGCTTCGTTCCGCATGGGACGGGCGAGCCGCCCATCCGTACATGTTTTCTCTCTTGTTACTGGCGGTGGGTTGAAGCTCCGGCGGCCAAATCGCGGAGAACCCCTAGGAAGCCAGCGGCGGCGCGCTCGTCGGATAGCGCTTCGAGATCAATAGTGGCCGCTAAGTGCGGAGACTCTGGACGGAAGCGGACACTGAGGAGATTGTGGCCACGCGAGGTCATCAGAGTGCTGATTACGGGCGGGAGTTCCTGCTTCCACTCGGTGCAGGTGGTTAGAACCACCGGGCCGGGACGAACTACGGTCCAGTCACGCGATTTTCTGACCACAATGTTGTCGCTATGCGTCAGCCATCGGTGACGAAGCACTTCCAGGCAGGTTCCGGGAGGGCAGTCCAGGTCTGCTTCAAAGGTCAGAGTCTCTCTCTGTTTGTGCCAAGCGCTCAGTATCCATTGAATTGGCATGGGGCGGGGCATAAGTCGGATGGTGACACGCGCATTCTCAAACCAGTGCGCGGCAAAGCGGAATTGCGCCTGCAATCGCGAGGCTCCAACCCAGCGCGCCTGAGTGACGTGGCCGCGATGCGAACATGCGAGTTCAACGCGGCGCAAGGCCTTGCTGCCTCGGCGACGGTTGTACGTGGCGAGGCAGAAATACCAAAGCGCTACCGCAGCAATTGCGCCCGCTACGTCAATCAGGAGAAGACGCCCCACAACATCCTCAGATGCGAATGGTACGTCTTCGGGTACAGATCGAGCAACGATTTTACAGAATATTTTTCGCTGGTTGCATAACTCTTGGAGCGTCATCAGGAAGCGCGGAATATGTGAAGCGCTGCAGCTACAATAAGCTGGTGAATTTTGCCCTGCGAGAGTTTCGACGAGAGGATTTCGACAGCCTGTGGCGGATTGATCAGGAATGTTTTGCCCGAGGAATTGCATATTCCAGGTTGGAGCTTGCGGCTTACATCCGTTTGCGGGGGGCCTTTACGATGGTCGCTGAGACATTAGGCGAAGGACCCAAGGCCGATGAATCGAATCCGGCCATTCTCGGGTTCATCGTTGCGCACGCCAGGCGGCGGGGGGTCGGGCACATTCTCACAATTGACGTGCCACCGGCGAGCCGTCGCTTTGGGGTTGGTTCCCGATTGCTGACCACGGCAGAAGATCGTCTGCGTACCGCGGGCTGCCATAGCGTGGTGCTGGAAACCGCGGTTGATAATTCATCCGCGCTCGCTTTTTACAAACAGCACGGCTACTGCGTAGAGAAGACCATGCCGCGCTATTACTCGAACGGGGTCGACGCGTTCGTGCTGGAGAAGCCATTGCATTCTGGTTCTGCGCGCAGTAGCTTGCGGATATGAAAGTTGCCATCCAAGGCGAAGTCGGTTCATTCAGCCACGAAGCAGCAAAGGGAATGGTCAAGGGATGCAGCGTTATACCTTGCTCCCACTCTGTGGAAGTATTTGATCGGCTGAGACGCGGCTCGGCTGATGCAGCCGTGATCCCGATTGAAAATTCCCTGGCAGGCTCGGTGTCGGAACACTTCGATCTTCTATTAACGCGGAATGTGTTCATCCAGCAAGAGTATCGCCTGCGAATCGTGCACAATTTGATTGCCGCGCCCGGTGTGAAGATGAACGATATCCGGCAGGTCTTCTCGCACCCAGTAGCGCTCGATCAGTGTCGGGACTTTTTTCTGAAGCATCGAAACATACGAGCGATGCCTTTTTACGATACAGCTGGCAGCGTAAAACATGTAATCGACGACGGATTGCGGGATGC
This sequence comes from Terriglobales bacterium, assembly GCA_036008085.1. Taxonomy (GTDB): domain Bacteria; phylum Acidobacteriota; class Terriglobia; order Terriglobales; family Acidobacteriaceae; genus JABDBE01. The sequence goes on along the minus strand of DASYOD010000073.1, from coordinate 32,113 downwards.
AGCTGGGATTGCCGGTCGCCAGGCTGCGACCATATACCACGGCCGAATACTCGCAGCCGGTATTGAAGACGACAAACAGAACTTCACCCGCTTTTTCCTGATCCGCAAGGGACGACGCGTCTTCCCAAGTGCGAATAAGACCTCCATCGCGTTCCGGGTTAAGAATGTGCCGGGGGCGCTATTTCGGGCGCTAAGCGTATTTGCGCTACGCGATATCAGCCTGACCAAGATCGAGTCGCGCCCCATTCGGGGACGGCCCTGGGAATACGCTTTTTTTGCGGATTTGCTTTGTGGAGACGATAAAGCGGCTCGGAATGCTTTGCGGCATCTGGCGGAGACGGCAAGTCCGGTGAAGGTGCTTGGGGTCTACCGCGCAGCCTGACGGGGAATGCGTAGAGGAGCTGTCAAATTCGGGCTCCAGAGCCCGCAAACGTTGGGTGTACCTTCGGTTTGGTGCAAACCATTCGGATTAGGTTTAGAATCCAGCAGCTCAAAAAATTATTTCCCGAGACTAGGTTGCATCTTCGGGGGCATTTATCTCATCAAACTTGAGCATATTACACTCAAGGTGAAATTTATGGCACAGGCAACGCGCACAGAGCGCTCTGCAAAAGAAACTAAAGAAATCAAAGAAGTTAAAGAAAACACAAGCAATATTGAACCCGAAGACCGGGCGCTTCCTATATTGCCGGTGCGGGATACGGTTCTGTTTCCCCACGCCGTCCTACCCCTAACGGTGGGCCGGGAAAGCTCGGTCCAGCTCATTAATTCGCTCGGTGAGGACAAGACCATCGTCGTAGTGGCGCAGCGGGAAGCTCGCGTAGACACGCCTCAACCTACCGACCTCTACACCGTCGGAACCCTGGCGGTCGTGCATAAAGTCGTCAAAATGCCCAACCAGAGCCTTTTCGTCTTCGCGGAAGGCCTGGAGCGAGTGCGGTTGGTCGAATTTGCCCAGCTTGCTCCATTTATGCGGGCTAAAGTCGACTCCGTGCCGGAGGCAATTCCGCCCACGAGTTCGGAAGTCGAAGCCTTGCAGCGCAACGTCTTGACCTTGTTTCAGCAGATTGTTGCGGGCTCGCCGACCCTATCCGATGAACTCTCCACCGTCGCTATGAACATTGAAGAGCCAGGGCGGTTGGTGGATTTTATTGCCTCCTCGCTGCCCTCTCTCTCGACTGCCGACAAACAGGACACGCTTGAGACGACCGACGTTCGCGTTCGTCTGGAAAAGATCAATCAGCATCTGGCCAAAGAGCTGGAAGTCCAGCAATTGCGGAATAAGATTCAATCGGAAGTGCAAGACCGGGTGCAGCAAACCCAGCGTGAATATTATTTGCGCGAGCAGATGAAGGCCATTCAGAAAGAACTCGGTGAGCAGGATGAAGGCGCGCGCGATACCGAAGACCTGCGGCAGAAAATCGAATCGGCAGGCATGCCGGATGAAGTTAAGAAGGAAGCCCTGAAAGAACTGGGGCGGCTTTCGCGTATGTCACCAATGGCTGCGGATTACTCGGTTACGCGAAACTATATCGAGTGGCTGGCAGTCTTGCCGTGGGCGAAAGCTTCTGGCGGCGATGTTGACATCATCAAGGCCAAAGAGGTTCTCGATGCTGACCACTACGATCTGAAAAAAGTGAAGGATCGTATTCTCGACTATCTTTCCGTGCGCCGTTTGAAACCGGGAATGAAGGGACCGATTCTTTGCTTTGTCGGACCTCCGGGCGTGGGCAAGACTTCGCTGGGAAAATCCATTGCGCGGGCTTTGGGACGGAAGTTTGTCCGCATCTCGCTCGGCGGCGTTCACGACGAAGCTGAGATTCGCGGTCATCGTCGCACCTACATTGGCGCTTTGCCAGGACAGATTATTCAAGGCATTCGGCGCGCCGAAACCAAAGATCCGGTTTTCATGCTGGACGAAATCGACAAGGTAGGCCGTGACTTCCGCGGTGATCCCGGCTCGGCTTTGTTGGAAGCGCTTGATCCGGAGCAGAACTCCACGTTTCGAGATAACTATCTCGACGTGCCGTTCGATCTGTCGAAAGTACTATTCATTACCACGGCGAACATGCTGGATCCGATTGCCGAGCCATTGCGTGATCGCATGGAGATCATCGAACTTCAGGGCTACACCGAAGAAGAGAAGGTCCACATTGCGTTTCAATATCTGATTCCGCGACAGGTTGAAGAAAACGGAATCACGGCGGAACAGATCGAGTTTCCTGAAGAAGCTGTCAGCGACATCATTCGGCACTACACTCGCGAAGCTGGTGTGCGCAACCTGGAGCGGATGATCGGGACGGTCTGCCGTAAACAGGCGCGCCGATTGGCTGAAGGCAAGAGTGAAAAACTGGTCGTTACCCCGAAAATCGTTCACGAATTTCTGGGCGGCATCAAGGTTCGCAGCGAAGGCGAAATCGCCGAGCGCACCAAACGTGCTGGCGTTGTCGTCGGACTTGCGTGGACTCCATCTGGCGGCGACATTCTATTCGTCGAAGCCAGCACCATGAAGGGCAAAGGCAACCTCAGCATCACGGGGCAGATTCAGGATGTAATGCGGGAATCGATGCAAGCCGGCCTAAGCTGGGTACGTTCCAATGCGGCGCTACTCGGCATTCAGGAAGACTTCTTCGAGAAGCATGATATTCACATCCACGTTCCGGCCGGCGCGATCCCGAAAGACGGTCCTTCGGCGGGCGTGACTATCGTGACGGCACTGGTTTCATTGCTGACGAATCGGCCGGTACGCCCGCTGCTGGCAATGACGGGAGAAATCACGCTGAGTGGCAACGTGCTTCCTATCGGTGGCGTGAAAGAAAAGGTGCTTGCTGCCAAGAGAGCAGGAGTGCAGAACATTATCTTGCCCGCGGAGAATAAAACCAATGTCGAAGAGGATCTCACTCCAGAGCAACTGGAAAATGTCGAGATTCACTACGTTAAACTGATCAGCGAGGTGCTGGAACTGGCACTGCCCTCGACGCCGCGGGAAGAGAAGCAGGACGCCGAAGAGCGGGAAAAAGTGCTAAGTGAACAGCCGGTAGCTTAAGAAAAAATAACTCAAACAGATGTTGGCGAGCGAGATGCCAGTCTTCGGAAACGGGGACTGGCATATTTTTGTTAGGGATACACTACAGTACAGTCCCTCATGTATAGAACTTCTTGCGCGGGATGGTGTTAATACTCTATGAAGCGGGGCGACAGCGACCGCGACGAGGAACATAACCAAATATGAAGACATACAAGGTCTCGGCAGTTGGAATCGTCCTGGCGGGGATGTTGCTGATGTTGCAGGCACCGCCCATAATTTTGGCCCAGGGACCACCACCTCCACAGGATCAAGGTCCACCTCCGCAGCAGGGGCCGGGGCAGGATCCTCCAGGCAGAGTGGCACGTCTGAGTTTTTCCGACGGATCGGTTTCCTTTCAGCCCGGCGGGGAGGGAGATTGGGTGCAAGCAGTCGCTAACCGTCCGCTGACTACCGGCGACAACCTGTGGGCTGACAAGGATTCGCGAGCCGAGTTGCAGACAGGTTCGACGTCCATTCGCATGGATTCTGAGACCAGCGTCACGTTCCTGGATCTCGACGATCGCACCACTCAAATAAAGCTGTCTCAGGGATCGATCATCGTGCGCGTCCGCCATCTCGACGATGAAGATCAGTTTGAAATAGACACACCGAATTTGGCATTCCAGATTCAGCGCACGGGTGACTATCGCATTGATGTAAGCCCTGATGGAAATGAAACTGATGCCACGGTCCGGCAAGGCCGCGCAGAAGCCACCGGAGGTGGCGCCTCTTACACGGTGGTCGCTGGCCAGCGCGCGAGCTTCACTGGCACAGATCAACTGGATCACGAGATTGCTCAGATACCGAATGCCGACGATTTCGATAACTTTTCCTCCCAGCGCGATCAACGAGAAGACCATTCTGAGTCTTCGAATTACATTTCTCCCGAAGTAACTGGCGCTTCCGATCTCGACGAATACGGACATTGGCGATACGTAGCGGACTACGGTCCGGTATGGGCGCCAGCTGCGGTCGCTCCCGGATGGGCTCCATATCGATTCGGCCACTGGGTTTGGGTTGCGCCGTGGGGCTGGACTTGGGTGGAAGATGAACCTTGGGGCTTCGCTCCCTTTCACTACGGGCGCTGGGCCTTTGTTGAGAGTTCATGGTGTTGGGTACCGGGTCCGGTAGTTGTGCGGCCGGTGTATGCGCCGGCTCTGGTCGCGTTCGTGGGCGGCGGCGGTTTCGGGGTTGGAGTTGGTGTCGGTGTTGGTGTGGCTTGGTTCCCACTGGCTCCGCGTGAAGTCTTCGTGCCTTGGTATCGGACTAGCCCCGGCTACGTGAACAACGTGAACGTCACTAACACGCGGGTTTCGGTAACTCAGGTCACGAACGTATACAACACGACAATTATCAATAACAACACGACCAACGTGACTCGAATTAATTATGCCAACCAGCACGTCACCAATGCTGTGACGGCGGTAAATCATGACACCTTTGTCAATGCCCGCCCGGTTGCAGCCAGCATGGTCAAGGTGGATCAAAAACAGATCGAAAGCGCTCCTGTTACCCACACCATCGCGGCACAACCGGCGCGTGCGAGTGTGATGGGAGCGGGTCGTCCAGCTACATTTAAACCATCTGCTGCGGTCATGAACCGGCAAGTCGTAGCGGTGAAACAGCCGCCAGCTCCGCCTGCTTCTTTTGAACAGCGCCAAGCCGCTGCGCCCAATGTTCGCAAAGAGACGCCGGGAGCACCGCAACCCGCCACTCGAGCGGCAAGTCAGCCACCCCCCCGAGCAGCGCAGCCTGCGGCGAACCAGCCGCCTCACCCGCAGACGCCGCCACCGGCCAACGATCGCGCGGCAGCGCCAGCGAGTGTTCCGCATCCGGGAGCAACGCCGCCTCCGCCAGCGCGCCCATCCGAGCCGCCATCAACTGTGGCTCGTTCTGTACCGCACCCGCCCGCGACGGAAACCGGGCATCCGCTGGTAAAGCCCGCTCCGCCGGTGCAGGAGAACCCTCAACACCAGCAAAACGAGCAGGCAAAATTTAATAACTGGCAGCAACAGCGCCAGACTTCTGCTCCTCCGCGGCCACCAGCGCCGCCGAAAGCGAGTCAGCCTCCGGCACACGAGGAGAAAGAAAAGCCGCACAATAGGTAATTCCTAATTTTATTTACACTTAATCTGCCAGTTCACCGCGAGGCGAACTGGCTTTTTTCTGGTTAGGAAAGCTGCCGTTGGGGCGACCGCGTTACACTAACTGGAAGCGATCGCTAATCACGGGCGCTGAGACTTCATGCAGGTTCGCATCTTATTTTTCGGCATGCTCAAGGATATGGCGGGCAGAGGCTGCGATCTTTTAACGCTGCCCGAACACGCCACTTTGGATGACGTTGTCTTCCACTATGAAAAGATCACGCCGAAGCTGAGGGAGATTGCACCTTCGATCGCAATTTCCATCAATCAGGAATTTGCCCCACCGGATTCTCCGCTTAAAGAAGGAGACGAGATCGCTTTCTTACCACCAGTCAGCGGAGGGGCGTCGGATTCTCAGAGTAATGGGGATCGACGCTCTTGTTTTATCGTCCGGGAGAAAATTGACACACAAGCAGTGCTCGCCAAGCTCAAGCATCCCGCGGACGGCGCTGCCGTTGTTTTTGAAGGCGTGGTTCGTGACAATACTCGCGGCCGGCGGACGTTCTACCTGGTTTACGAAGCCTACGAAGAGATGGCCCTGAAGCAGATGGACGGGCTGATTGAACAAGCGCTGCAGCAGTTTCCTATTCGCGCTGTTTCGATCATCCACCGTCTAGGACGGATGGAAATCGGCGAGACCAGCGTGTTGATTGCAGTGGCTTCCGCCCATCGTGCAGCCGCCTTCGACGCGTGCCGCTGGCTTATTGATACCCTCAAGCGCATCGTGCCCATCTGGAAGAAAGAACACTTCGAGGATGGCGCGGTATGGGCTGATGGCGAGCCTTTTCCGGACGGGGTTCCTAAGGCTGAAGGCAGCCATTCCGAAAGGCCTGCATCTAAGTGAGCAGATTATCTTTTCGCCATTTCTGCCAAACTTCTTTGCGAGCTTTGTGGTTGAACGCCATTCTTCATAAAACTCATGTCCGCAACGCTCGCGATCAGGGGCGCGCCGAAGTCGTTAAAGCCGATTCAAGCGTGCGAATGCGGGGCATATTTCTTTTCCTTGCTGTCGCAGTGGCCACCTCGCAAACGCAGGTGCCTAAGCCGCCCTGGGCTAGCGGCGGTTCAACACCATCGAAAACAAACTCCACTGATTCCAGAAGTAACCCCAGTCCAGATAATGCAGCTATATCGGCTCAGAGCCCTGAAACAACGCTCAAGGTTGACGTCAAGCTGGTGAACGTGTTCGTTACGGTCACAGATGAGCATGGGGCGCCAGTCGCCGGTTTGAAGAAGGAGAACTTCACACTGTTAGAGGATGGCAAACCACAGACAATTTCCATGTTCGACAAAGAATCTGCCTTGCCGCTCTCTATCGTACTCGACGTCGACACCAGCTTAAGTACGCGCAAGGATCTTCCGCTGGAACTCTCGTCGGCGCGCCGCTTTGCCCATGCCATCCTGCGTCCTGTCGATGCGCTATCGCTTTATGGTTTCAGCGAAGTGGTCAGCGAGGTTGTACCTTTCACGTCCGATCTCAAGACCATTGACCGCGGCGTCGACCATGTTCGCCTGGGATCGGCCACCGCTCTCTACGATGCCCTGTACCTCGGCTCGGAGGCGCTCGCGCCGCGAAAGGGGAGAAAGGTTCTTGTGGTGATCACCGATGGCGGCGACACGGTCAGCCGCATGGATTACAAGCAAGCCGTGCGTTCCGCGCAAGAAGCGGAGGCTATCGTCTACAGCATAATCGTCGTCCCGATCGAGGCAAGTGCGGGGCGTGACATAGGCGGGGAGCACGCATTGATACAGATATCAGAAGACACGGGTGGCAAGTATTTCTATGCCGAGTCGGTGCCGCAACTTGATGACGCCTTCCGCAAAATCAGCGACGAACTGCGCACGCAGTACCTCTTAGCCTACTATCCAGCGCAACGCTTCTCGGACTCCAGCTTCCGCCGCATTGAAGTGAAAGTCGACGGGATGCCAGCAGGCTCGAAGTTCACCGTGCGGCACCGAACTGGATATTACACCTCCAAATCCAAGCTCTGACGCGGCTCTCCGCTTGCTTCCCGATTTCATTTTCCGTAACAATCTACGGAAAATAGAATCCAGTTTGCGGTCCGGGTACCTTGTCGATTTCACATAACACCTCAATAACCTATTGACAGAGTTATACATCACATGACAAAGTGTCTCGGTCAATTTCTTGGCCTGTCAATTGCACAACTACACAGATAGGTCTGCTCGGGTTTCTTGTTTGCGGGGCTTCTAAATCGGGTTTGATGGTTGGTTTGTGTGCATCAACGGCAGCCAAACACAACGATCAAGAGGCGATTCATTTCCCGCCTAACGGATTCCGAAAGATTTCTATTTGGCAAATAAGGTTCCGACTCTGAAAGGAAGGTGGACGATGTCCGTGAATTTCAGCCGCCCTGTCCGTCACGCCACAATCTTTGTAATGTTTGCATTGGCGATTACTTTTCTCCTCTCTTCCACAGTTCTGTTCGCGCAAACGACTGTCGGTAACGGCAGTATCCAGGGCGTAGTGACGGATCCTTCCGGTGCCGTGGTTGGCGGAGCCAGCATCACCATCACCGAAAAATCTAAAGGGACGGCCACCCACGTAACCACGGATTCCAGAGGCACTTATTCCTCCGGCTCCTTGATTCCCGGAAGCTACGTTATCAGAGTCGAGGCCGGTGGGTTCAAGACCACCGAAGTTCCGGTGAGCGTACAAGTCGGCAATACCGCAAACGGTAATGCCAGATTGGAGCTTGGCCAGGCCAATCAAGTCGTCGAAGTCGAGGCCAACACCGTTTCGGTGAACACCGAGCAAGCGACCGTGCAAGGTGTCATCACAGAAAATCAGATTGCTAACCTGCCGGTGAATGGCCGCAACTTCCTTGATCTCGCCCAGCTCGAGCCCGGCGTCCAGATTCAGGACGGCCAGAACTTTGACCCCACCAAGGCGGGCTACTCTTCGATCTCCTTCGGCGGTCGTTTCGGACGAACCGCACGCATCGAGGTTGATGGCGTGGACGTCTCTGACGAAACCGTAGGTACGACTACCACCGACATCCCGTCCAGCGCCATTCAGGAATTTCAGATCAGCCAGTCGAGTCTGGACATGTCGACGGAGCTGACTTCTTCGGGCGCTGTCAACGTGACCACGAAATCCGGAAGCAACGCCTTCCACGGCGATGCCTTCGGTCAATTCCGTGATAGCGCGTTTGCGGCGGCTCTGCCCACGCCGGTGGGATTCAGCGCGCCCTTCCAGCGCAGCCAGTACGGTGGCGACTTCGGCGGGGCGATCATCAAGAACAAGCTGTTCTTCTTCATAGACGGGGAACGAACGATTCAACACACATCTATACCTGTGCCTATATCCGCTCCTTTCCAGGCGTTCTCGGGCACGTTCTCAGATAAATTCCATGAGGGCAACGTGCTCGGACGTCTGGATTACCAGCTTACCAAGAACGTGCGCGCATTCTTTCGCTTTTCGGATTTCCAGAACATCCTGGGGGCCACGTTCGGGTACGGGTACTCGGTCTACGACAACAAGGACATCACCCGCAACTTTGTGGGCGGCGTGGATTTCAATACCGGCAGCTTCAGCCACGCCATCCGTTTCTCTTACTTGAAATTCCAGAACCAAATTAAGGACGCGACCATCGGCAGCACCACGCTGCCGTTTGCCAACCTGGGCGCCGAAATCGCAATGGGCGCTACTGGACTCGTGGCCGGGCCGAATCTTCTGGCCCCGCAGAGCACTCCGCAAAGCGACCATCAAGTCAAGTACGATGGCAGCAAAATCATCGGCTCGCACGTGATCCGCTACGGGACCTCGTATAACCACATCCAAGGCGGCGGATTCGCCTCGTTCTTCAAGAACGGACCGCAGGTCAGCTCTAACGTTAGTCAGGGCGAGATCGCAGCAGCTGCGACTGGTCCTTTTCCGGGTGGCGCTGGCAATCCGCTCAACTACCCTGATGATCTCGTCATTGTGGCCAATGGCCTGGGATTTTCCACTACCAAACCTGCCCTCGGTTTCCCGGCTGGTGGCCTCGGCCCTGACAACCGCATTATGTTCTACGGTGGGGACAGCTGGAAGATCAAGCCGAACTTCACCCTGACGTATGGAATCCGCTGGATGCGCGACACTGGCCGCACCGACAGTCAATATCCCGCGATCACAGGGCTCAACGCGTTGTTCCCGGGTCTAGGCAACCCAGTTAACCAACCGAACAACAACTGGGCTCCTCAACTTGGTTTCGCTTGGGATCCGACCAAGAGTGGCAAGACCTCAATTCGCGGCGGCATCGGTTTGTTCTACGAGAATGCTATCTGGAACAACGTGTTGTTTGATGGCCCGCCTCGCGAGGCTACCGGCGGTTTCCTCCAGTTCTTCCCAGCCTGCACTGCCGCGGGATCACCCGTACCCTTGCAGACCGTAAATGGCACGATAAACGGTCCTGGTAGCGCGACCGCAATCGGAGTGTGCGGACCCGCCAATTCTTCTACCTTCCCACTGATTGGCAACGCCTTGCCGTCGATCCTCGCATTGCAGGCGGCCTATCAGGCGGGATCGCCGCTGAACCTGCAAGCGCCTAATCCGGCTTACGTCCAACCCGGCCTCGTCGGCTGTCCCACCCCGGGCGGTTCCTGCTTCTTCCCGTCGGGCAACTCGATGTTTAACCCCGACTACAAGTCGCCTCGCTCGGTGCAGATGAACTTCGGCATCCAGCACGAAATCCGTCGCGGCATGGTATTGAGCGTCGATTATGCGCGCAACGTCCAGACTCACTACCTGTTGGGGGTGGACCAAAACCACGCTGGCGACATCCGCTACTTCAACCTGGCTGGGGCCAATGCGGCAATCAATGCGACCAACACAGCTCTTGGTTGCGCCCCAGGACCAGCCGGAGTCAATTGCGCCATCGGTAAGGGAGCGACAATGGGCACCTATGCCGGCAACGGCTTGGGTTCTTCGAGCGACTTCGGTGGCACAAGTTGCCCTTCAGCCTTGGGTTATGACTGCGCTTTTGGCGGCATCAATCCCAATTCGCCACCGATCGGCATGTTGTCGCCGGTAGGGCGTTCCGTCTACGACGGCCTGCAGATGAAGTGGACAGACAACGTGAAGGCCCCCTTCAGAGGTGCAACGGGCTTGAACTTCACGGCTTCCTACTCACTGTCCCGCTTCGATAACACCGGCGGAGGCGTGAACCCTGGAAGACCGGTTACCGCAGCCAGCGGCGACCAGGATTTCGTCATTGCCGCTTTGGACAATAATAACGTCAATCAGTACTTCGGACCTTCCACGCTGGACCGTACCCACCAGATATCTTTCGGCGGTTATCTGGATCTGAAGTACGGGTTCCAGATCGGCCTAATCGGGCACTTCGACAGTCCGTTCTCGGGGACCCTTACTGTTCCCAACACAGCCACTGGACCGGGCGAAATCTTCCGTACCGATTTCACGGGAGATGGCACGACCCAAGACCCGCTGCCTGGAACCCACGTCGGAAACTTCGATCGTGGCATCAACGCCAGCAACATTAACAGTGTCATTAGCAACTACAACGCCACGGTAGCAGGAACCCCAACGCCAGCAGGCAAGGTGCTGATCCAGAATGGCCTGATGACGGCGGCCCAACTGGCCTTATTGGGCGGCGTAGCTCCACTGGTGCCGCTCGCGCCTCCCGACCAGGTCAACTACGCATGGTTGCGGACAATGGACACGACGGTCGCGTGGACCTACGTCATTAAAGAGCGCTTTACCATCAAACCGTCAGTTGGACTGTTCAACGTTGCCAATTTCGTCAATTTCGACTTGCCGGAAAGCATGATGTCCGGCTTGCTGACTGGCGGCACAGGCAGTATCAACGGCACCAACTACAACGGTCATTTCGTGAACCGGGTCGGCGTCGGCACGGGCGTGTATTCGCTGGGGTCACCGCGACAGATCGAATTCGCGCTGAAGCTAACCTTCTAGGCGAATTCGCAGGTAGCGTTACAAAACCAGCTCCGCGAGGGGCTGGTTTTTTTGCGGCCGCGCTAAAAAATTAGGGCGTCAATTGGCTGCGCAAACGCTTGGAAAGCTTTTCCACCTGCTTCAGCTTGTCGATCAGATCCTTCTGAATCATGCCCTTTCCCACACTGTCGATGCCGGAGTGAATTGACTGCGACAGGAGCACCAGTTCATCTGCGTCTTTCTTAACCTTAGCGAAATCCACGGAAGCTTGTTGGTGAATTGGCGGAGGAACAGTTTTTTCGAACTCGCTTTGGGCTCTGTCAGCCTGCAGGTGACCGTCTGGAGGAACTGGACCCTGCGCAAAAGCCGCAGATGCTGAAAGAAGAAGCGCACACAAGAGAATTCTCATGGCGAAACCTCCCGGACAAAATTGTTGGTATTTTACTCCGAGCTGAATGGCCTGTGTTTTTTATTAATGTCCTCGATTTGAAACGCGCGGTCTTCGAATACTGCGGGATTATCTGTGGCTGCGTAGCAACTTGGCTCTCGCTTCCGCCTGTTGTGCTTCTGCCTTTTTGCCTAGGCCGGAATAAGCTTTCGCCAGCAGATCAAAGACGGTGGGATTCTTCGGCTGTACTTTCAATAATCTTTCCAGCGATTGAGCGGCCTCCGCGAAGTTGCCTTTGGTGATCTGCACCTCGGCCAATCCGAGTTGCGCTTCGACACTGCCCGATTGCAGCAACAACGCTGCGTCAAATTGATCTTCGGCAGCCGCGAGCTCCTCTAGGCCCAGGTAGACATGGCCGAGCAGCAAGCGGGCCTGTAACTGCCCGGGCGTGAGTTTCAAGCTGGTTTCGAGCGCAGTCCGAGCACCTGCTAGATCGTGGGTCTTCTCCAGCGCTTGCCCCTCGTAGAACGACGCCGTCGCGTCATCCGGGCGGGCCTCCACAGCAGCCTTTAGATGATGAGCGGCCTGAACATAATCAGCGGCCTGCAACTCCAACTCACCTAGCTGACGCAGCGCCGTCGGCGACTTGGGATCGAGCGCGAGTACCTTCTCGAGTGTGTTGCGGGCGTCCGCAGACCGATTGTCTTCTGAAGCCATCATCGCCGTATGGAGTAGATTTTGCTCCTCAATTTTGTCTTTCGGATCAGGTAACGACAACGGAGGCACGGATGGGGTTGCATCTGTGGGCAGCAGTTCTGCCAACATGGCACGCGATTTTTGCACCCGTGCGTCCCGAGGTTCGTATTTATTGCTTAACTCGCCAGAATCTAGTTGCAGGTCATACAGTTCGGGCCGTGGCGCCTCAATGAACTTAAAACCATCGCTGCGCACCGAGCGCAGCGGGGCCCAGCCAAACCGTAAGGGATAATCGGTTTCGCCAAAAGCCGGTCGAGCGGCTTCAGCTTTATTTTCAAAATAGGGCTTCAAGGACGCACCGTCGCTCTTTTGAGGAGCGGGAACTCCCGCTAATTCCAGCAGCGTTGGCATGATATCGAGGGTTCGCACTTGGGCTGTTATTACGCTGCCAGCACTGTGTTCGCCGGGCAGCTTGACGATCAATGGCACGTGGGTGGTCGAGTCATACAGAAAGATCCCATGGGTATCTTCGTGATGCTCCCCGAGACCTTCACCGTGGTCACCAACCACCAGGATGACCGAATTGCCGTACTTCCCGGTTTTCTTGATGTACGCAATGAAGTGAGCCAACGCGGAATCCGCATATGCGATTTCACCGTCGTATAAATGATCCTTGTATATTTGCGAATAAGGCGGCGGAGGTTCGTACGGATCGTGGGGATCGTAGAGATGAATCCACATGAAATGTGGGCCTGCGGGGTGCTTGTTCAACCAATCTTCCGCGCGTCCCGAGACGACCATACCGCGGCGCTCGACACGTCCCCAGCGTGATTTCGTCGAAGGATGTTCGGGAAAGTTATCGTAAAAATCGAAACCGCGGTCAAATCCCGGAGCCAGGTTGTTGCTGTCAAGAATCACCGCCCCGATGAACGCTGCTGTGCGATAACCTTGCGCTTTCAGCAACTCCGCCAAGGTTGGATGCGCCGTGGACAATGGCACAGCAAAATCCGTGACGCCATGCGAACTCGGAAGTAGTCCGGTGAGAATGCTGGCGTGGGATGTATTGGTGATCGGGCTCGGCGTAAAAGCTTGGGTGAACCGCACACCGTCCGTAGCTAATGCGTCCAACGCAGGCGTCGTCACATTCGCATATCCGTAGCAATGAACGTGGTCGGCGCGAAGAGTGTCGATGGTTACAAGGAAGATGTCGGGAGGGGACGGCTTCGTGGTTGCAGAGGATGCAGCGCAGAGGGTAAGCAGTACAGACAGCCCGATTAGCGCGCGAAGAACCTTCACGGATTGCATCAGCCTAGCACAAATGGCAGCATCCTCACCCGGATTGGAGTGAGTGCGGTCAGTTATTTGTTCCGTGTTTCTCCTTGGGCTGCTCTGGATCGTTCTCGCGCAGCATCTTGGCTGCGTCCCAAGTGCTCGTATACTTTGGCCAGCTCGGAATGCAGTGCGGAGAATGCCGGCAGTCGCTCGGACGCAATTTCCAGGTGAACGGCAGAAGTCTTGAAATCGCCGGTTTTCATCAGGCTGAGCCCCATCGTATAGTGCGCGAATGCAGAGTCGGGCTGCAGTTCGATCGCTTTGTGCAAGTATGCGATGGCATCTGCATATTGGCCCTCCTGAACGAGCGCAAAACCCATTCCATATTGCGCAAGGTAGAAGGTGGGTTGAATCTCAAGAATCTGCCGCAGCGCCGGAATCGCTTTCTCCGGCATGCCGTCGTCCAACTCAAGCAGGGCAGCAAGAGTCTTGTTGATGGCAGGCATGACCTCCTTGGGATCGGTTCCCTCGGCTGCGGCATTTACCCCGGTACCGCCCCTTTGCAGGCCGACGTATCCCAGGGAAGCCAGCTTCTGCAGTTCGCTGGAGGTCAGTCCCGAGCCGGTTAATTTGCCGGGTTCGTTTCCCAGGTGGCTATCAAGAGCTTGAAGTTGCGAGGCCATGGTTTCAAGCGTCGCCTTCGAACTCAGTGCCAGGTTATGGGTCGCGCACGAATCAGCCGACAGATCATAAAGTTCCGCCCTCGGCGCGCGAACGTACAGGTATTTTCCGGCCCGCCACGACTCGAGCGTGCTGCATCCGAAGCCCCGCTGAGGAAGTTCGCTGCGTGAATAGACTGCTTGGTCATTCTGAGAGCTTGCTTGAGCAATTCGCAGCAGAGACTGTCCTTGCATCTGCGTGGGAATGGGCAGGCCTGCTATCTCCAATACAGTTGGCGCAATGTCCAGAAGGCGGCTTCGATTCTTGACCTGTTTCCCAGCCATCTGGTTTTTCGGTAATTTCAGAACAAGGGGCACGTGGATGGTTTCGTCGTATAGGAAAATGGCATGTGTGTCCTCTCCGTGCGCGCCAAGACTCTCCCCGTGCGACGAAGCGATTATGATCAGGGCGTCGTCATAGAGCGACTGGCTGCGCAGAAAACTGATCAACTTGCCGACTGTGGCATCGACAGTCGCGATTGCATGATCGTACGAAGTTGCGTAAGGGGCATGGGCATCCTGCAAATGAACCCAAAGAAGGAAGGGCCCGTGTTTGTTCGCGGCCAACCACGTCGTCGCACGCGCAACCACCTGGTCTCCGTGACGTTCAACTGATTGGAAGCGGCTCTCACCGCGCTGCGGCTGATGGAAGTCGGCATTGTAGACATCGAAGCCGCGATCATACCCCTGGAAGGGACCGTTTCGGGGGTCCAGCAGAATCGATCCCACAAACGCAGCCGTGCGGTATCCGCTCGAACGAAGCAGGTCCGGCAAGTACGGCACCGTCGTAACCAGGGGAACAGCAAATTCACTTGCCCGATGTGTCTGCGGATACGTGCCTGTAAGAATGGTCGCTTCAGAGGCCACGGTGGTGGGCGCTTGGGCATAGGCCTGAGCAAAGACCAGCCCCTGATGCGCAACTCCGTCCAGATTGGGAGTCAGGCCGCTGTGTGCGCCGAGAAAGCCCATGCGGTCAGCCCGAGTCGAATCAAGCGTGATAACGACAATGTTCGGCCTGGCTGCGGCCGCGGATTCGACCGGAAAAACCAGCAGGATTAGAATGCCAAGAAGGAACCACGGGCACAAATGCCGCAGCATGGATAGAAGTCTAACAACGTTCCGCAGACCTGTCACAAAGTGGAACGAGGGCCTTTGAGGATTGAGTCTCTGAAAAAAAAATTCTGGATACTGTGCTCGTCACTGCTTTTAGTCGCGGCGTCAATGCTGCCGTCCTGCCGTTCCGCTCCAGTTCACGCGCATAGCGATCAGCGCCTGATCATCTTGGGCATCGACGGCATGGATCCTCAACTTCTGCATCGATTCATGCGCGAAGGAAAGATGCCGAACTTTACGAAACTGGAGGCCTCGGGCGATTTTCGTCAGCTCACAACCAGCATTCCACCGCAAAGTCCGGTAGCGTGGTCAAACCTTATTACGGGCATGAACGCAGGTGGTCATGGAATCTTCGATTTCATTCATCGGGACCCGAAAACTTTGGGACTCTATTTTTCGGCCTCGCGCGTCGAGGGACCGAGGCACGCGATCCACCTCGGTAGCTGGGCGATTCCTCTCGGCGGCGGCAGCGCCGAACAACTGCGAAAAGGCGTGGCGTTCTGGCAATTGCTTGATCAACACGGAATCCCAAACACAATCTTTCGGATTCCCTCGAATTTTCCTCCCGTGACGGCCAAAGGAAAAACTTTGTCGGGCATGGGCACTCCTGATCTGCGCGGAACGTATGGAACATTTTCTTTTTACACCGATGATCCTGCTGCCGTTGCCGGACCGGTCGAAGGTGGGCAGACCATCCCCGTGCAGGTGGAAAACTCGCGCGTAGCCGCCAACCTCATCGGACCTTACAATTCGTTTCGCAAAGGCTCTCCCCCTGCAGTGGAACCATTCTCCGTCGCGGTTGATCCTCTGGAGTCTGTGGCCAAGGTCACAATGCAAGGCCAGGAGTTTGTGCTGCGTGAAGGAGAGTGGAGCGACTGGGTTCAGGTCGAATTCCAACTGATTCCTTTCTTCGTAAACGTGAAAGGCATGTGCCGCTTTTATTTCAAGCAGGCGCACCCCCGTTTTCAGTTGTACGTATCGCCGATCAACATCGATCCCGCAGATCCCGCGCTGCCAATTTCAACGCCGTCCAGTTATTCGCGCTTTCTTACGGATGAAGCAGGCGAGTTCCATACTCAAGGAATTGCTGAAGACACGAAGGCCCTTTCGGATGGCGTTCTCGACGACGATGAGTACCTGCAGCAGGCGCGAACCGTTCTTGCTGAGCATCGCCGCATCTTCGATGTCGAGTTCCCCAAGTTCGATCAGGGAGTATTCTTTTTTTACTTTTCGAGTCTTGACCTCAACTCGCACATGTTCTGGCGGCTGATGGACCCCAAGCATCCCGAATACGACGCCGCACTCGCGGCTCAAAACGGTTCGGCGATCGAAGACTTTTATCAGCAGATGGATCAGGTGTTAGGGGAAGTGCTGCCTAGACTGGATGACCACACCACTCTGCTCGTTCTCTCCGACCACGGATTTGCGCCGTACTACCGTTCGTTCAACCTGAATACGTGGTTGTTGGACAACGGATATATCAAGCTGAAAAATAATGAGAGTCGCAATCCCAATGAACCGTTTGCGAATGTCGACTGGACCCAGACGCGTGCATATGGTCTCGGACTCAATGGGCTCTACATTAACTTGCGCGGCCGCGAAAGTAGTGGAATCGTTGAGCCAGGGAGTGCAGCGGACAGTTTAATAGCGGAGATTCGGGCCAAACTGCTCGCTGTGCAAGACCCAAAAGCGAAACAGCAGGTGATTACCCGCGTGGACGTTGCCACTGAGGCGTACCAAGGCGCCTATGCGAAGGAGGGGCCGGATTTGGTCGTCGGCTATAATCGCGGTTACCGGGCTGGATGGCAAACGATTTTGGGCGCTCTTCCGTCCGAAGAAATCGAAGACAACACTAATCCCTGGAGCGGCGACCATTGCATGGACTACACGCTCGTCCCTGGGGTTCTGCTGAGCAACCGAAAAATTGCAGCCGAGACACCCGCCCTGACGGACATTGCTCCGACCATTCTGGCCGAGTTTGGAATCGCTAAGGCAAAGGGTATGATTGGACAATCCGTGTTTCAGTCCGGCCGCGAGAATCACTGATCAGGAGAAGGATGTTCAGCTCTCACAAGGTTAAACTAGAAGGCGAATTGCTGGATAAAGTGAAGCAGTGCGCGGAGGCGTGCGGGTACGCCTCGGTCGACGAATTCGTGGTGCACGCTCTCGAGAAAGAAGTGAACAAGGTGCTGCCTCCCAGCGAGGGCAATTCCACATCGAAGGAAATCATAAAGAAACGGCTTCAGGGGCTTGGGTATATCGAGTAGCGCCTCACCGCTTGCCGCGCCTATGGGCTCTCTTGGAGTCAACCTCCCAGCCGCAATCGTTGTCGCAATCTCACTTGTTGTCGGTTTGGTGATGGTGGTGGTGTTTCGCTATACCAGCGATCAGAAGGCAATCCGCGTAGCCAAGGATCACCTCAAAGCCCACCTGCTGGCGCTCAGGCTTTTTCAGGATCAGATCCCCGTCGTCTTGCGTTCGTATGGTCGCATTGTGCTCGCGACCGGTCATTATCTCCGACTGGCATTCAAGCCTTTGCTGTTTGTGATTGTCCCTCTTATGTTTCTAATTTTGCAACTCGATCGCTGTCTGGGCTCGATGCCGGTCGAAGCAGGGCGGCCGTTTCTGATAAAGGTGCTGATAGACAATCCAAAAGCCTTGAATGAGGCTTCGCTACAACTGCCGGATGGGCTGTCGATTACGGCCCCGGCTGTGCACGTGCCGTCGGAAAGCGAAATCGCCTGGAGGCTTGTCGCCGAAAAGCGCGGAGAATACATTGTCAATATCCAAGCCTCAGGCCACACGTTCTCGAAACGACTAATTGTTGGCGCCGGATTGTCGCGTCTATCGCCAGTGCGCCTTCGCGGGAAATTTTGGGAGCGTATTTTCCTCTCTGGAGAACCCGCTCTACCCGAGAACAGTCCTATCGAGTCCATCGACATTCAGTATCCCCTTCGGAAGATAGCTTTCGTGGGATTCGAATGGAACTGGATCTGGTTGTTCTTTGTCTTGTCTCTCGCCGCAGGTTTCTTTTTCAAGAGTATTCTTAGGATTGAAATATGAAGTGGAGCGAAACGAACTCTTCAATCGAGCGAACGCGGCTTCTCGCATGCCTGTCTGTCTTAGGGATTGTCCTACTGTACCCCCTGCCCAGTCACGCATATGCGGGTCCGGGTGCGGGTTTCGCGGTCCTCTCGTCCTTCTGGACTCTTTTCGTTGCTTTCTTCTATTCCGTATACGCCTTTTTTGCGTGGCCTTTCCGCCAGTTATTTCGCCTGCTACGCCGAAGAAAGGCTTACGGGAAAGCACAAATCCAGCGCGCCATCATTCTTGGCTTCGACGGGATGGATCCAGAATTGTCGGAACGATTCATTGCCGAAGGCAAGCTGCCGAATCTCGCGAAGTTGCGTCAGCGAGGAACATTCCGCAAATTGCAGACCACATTCCCGCCTATTTCTCCGGTGGCGTGGTCGACGTTCATGACCGGCGTCAACCCCGGCAAGCACAACATCTACGATTTTCTTGCCCGCGATCTCGGCAACTATCTGCCCTACCTTTCCTCGGCGGAGATTAAGGGACCGAAGCACAGCTGGAAGATTGGAAAGTACAATATTCCACTTGGCGGCCCAAGAATTAAAGGCATGCGCCGCGCCACGCCTTTCTGGCACTGGCTGGGCGAAGCTGGTATTTTCTGTTCCGTGATTCGCGTGCCGGTGACTTTTCCACCGGAAAAATTTTCGGGCGTACTGCTTTCCGGCATGTGTGTCCCTGATCTGAAAGGCAGCCAGGGTACGTTCTGTTTGTGCACCACTCGCCTGCGCGGTGACAAATTTCGCGAAGGCGGGGTTCGTGTTCCGATCGAGCGCAACGGCCCGTCGTGCAGTTCTTACGTTCCTGGCCCTGAGAATCCTTTGCGGGATGGTTCCGGCGACGAACTGCGAGTGAACTTTGAGATCCATCCTGACAAAGGGAATCAAGCGCGATTCGTCGTGGACTCGCAGAGCTTCACGTTAAAGGTTGGCGACTACTCGGAGTGGATCCCAGTGAAATTTAAAGCCGGGATAGGCTTCAGCGCACACGGAATCTGCCGTTTTTATCTCAAGGACCTGTCGCCCGAAATCGAGGTTTACGTGACGCCGGTGAATATCGATCCCGGCAAGCCCGATCTACCGATCTCTCACCCAGTAACTTATTCTATCTATCTGGCAAAAATGTTTGGTCCCTATGCGACCCTTGGATTGGCGGAAGACACTTGGGCCTTGAATGAAGAAGTGCTGGACGATGAAGCCTTCCTCGCGCAGTGTTATGCCAATCATGATGATCGCGAACGTATGTTGTTCGACGCCCTGGAAAAGACGCAGCAGGGCTTATGCGCCTGCGTTTTTGACACAACGGATCGCGTCCAACACATGTTTTGGCGCTACCTCGAGGAGGACCATCCTGCCGCCCGCGGTGCGCCTCGCGATCAACGTCCCAGCGTGATTCAGGAGCTTTACTCCCGCATGGACAACCTGATCGGTCGGGTTATGAAGCAGATTGACGACAAGACTCTGCTGATGGTCGTTTCCGATCACGGTTTCAAGTCATTTGCTCGCTGCGTCAATCTGAATGCATGGTTACATCAGAACGGATATCTGACGCTGAAACCTGGGAAGACCGAAAGCGGCGACTGGTTCGACGACGTGGACTGGTCTCGCACCCGCGCTTACACGATGGGTTTGAATGGGCTCTACTTGAACCTCAAAGGCCGAGAGCGCGAGGGCATAGTTGAACCGGGTCCTGCCGCAGACACTTTGAAAGATGAACTACGCCGCAAACTCGATGGGCTCGTAGACCCTGCGTCCGGGCGCGCTGGCATCACCGGAGTTTTCGATTGCGACTCTGTATATGCCGGCCCCTACGTGGACAATGCGCCAGATCTGATTGTTGGTTACGGCGACGGGTTTCGCGCCTCGTGGGATTCCGTCATGGGCAAGGTTACGGGCCAAATCTTCGAAGACAACCTGAAGGCGTGGAGCGGCGACCATTGCATTGACCCGCGGCTGGTTCCTGGGATTCTCTTTTGCAATCGTAAGATCAACGATGAGAATCCCGCAATTGTCGACGTCGCTCCCACGGTTCTGAAACTATTCGGCCTCGCGCTTCCCGGGCACTTGGATGGGAAGCCGTGGACCGTCGCACCATCCACCACGCCATAGAGTGGCCGTGCCGTGCGCATGGCATAATCGAATCGTGATCACTATCGTCTCGGGCTTACCTCGTTCCGGTACATCGCTGATGATGCAGATGCTGGCTGCCGGTGGCATGACCTTGCTGACTGATCGGGAACGCAAGCCGGACATCGACAATCCCCGTGGTTATTGCGAATGGGAGCCGATCAAACTTCTGCCCAGGGAACCGAATCGCATCGATGAAGCCGAAGGAAAAGCCGTGAAAGTTATTTCTCAGTTACTGCTTTCGCTTCCCGGAGGCAGGAATTACAAGCTGATTTTCATGGAGCGGCCGCTCCCCGAGGTGCTCGCCTCGCAAGATGAAATGCTCAAGCGGCGCGGGTCGACCGAACCCGTGGATCCAGTTCTAATGGCTTCCGCCTTTCGCGATCACATGAGAGGAGTCGTCTACTGGCTCGAGCATAGAACCGACATCCCCGTTTGCCGTCTGGGATATCGAAAAGTGCTGAGCCACCCAGCGGAATCCGCAAAGGCAATCCGCGATTTTCTTGAGATTGACCTGAATGTGGAAGCGATGGCCGGGGCGGTGGATCCGTCGCTGTACCGCAACCGTCGCACTTGAGTCGTGAGAATTATAGTGCGGCGATGATGCGCTTCAGGGGTTGGCCGTTGCTTTCAAGCGCTGTGCCTCGGCTCCTTCGGCGCGCGCTTTCTCCTCTTCTCCCAATACCGTATATACATTGGCCAAGAATTTGTGCGCATCTGCCGATTGCGGGTTCAGCGTTACGGCCTTTTGCAGCAGGGGCATAGCTTCCTTGGGACGATCTTGCATGGCAAACATGCGCCCCAACAGCAAATTCGCTCTGTAATTGTCGGGGTTCAGCTCAAGAGCAGCCTGGTATTGCTTCATTGCCTCGCCGGCGCGGTCGAGTTCTTCATAGGCCGAACCTAAATAGAAATGCAGTTCGTCGGAATTGGGGTCCTCGGCCACAGCGGCTTCCAGTTGCTTCGCCGAGCCCGCATGATCGCCCATTTCCCCCAACGCCGCTCCCAGTTCGTAGTGCGCTTCCACCGACTGTGGTGTGAGTTCAACGGCCTTCTGCAACCAGGGCAAAGCCTTGTCGTATTCTCCCAGACTGTTCAAGGCGCGGCCCAATTGCAGGTTGGCAACCGAGATTTTGGGGTCCATTTTAACTATTTGCTCGAAAAGCGGAATGGCATCGCGGTAATTCTCTTCGTCCGCTTCGAGCAAACCCCGGTGCAGTAGGTTGGCGATCTGGACCTTGTCTTTCGGATCCGGTCCTCTTTCTTTTTCTTGGCTCTCCGGCTTGCTGGATCCAGAACTCACATAGCCCAGAGCCTGCAGTTGCTGAGTTTGACGGGGAGTGAGAACGACTTCCGCGTTGCCGGCAACGCTGGTCTTGCGTCGGAATTCCTCAAGTTGCGCGGCCATTGTCTCCATAACGCTAGGGGCGCTGGTCAGTAAGTTGTGCGCCGCTGCTGGATCCAGCAGTTGATCGTAAAGTTCGTGCTGCGGCGCATCAACGTACAAGTACTTTCCAGCCCGCCACGCGCGCAATGAACTCCAGCCAAAAGCGCGATACGGATAGTCCGTTTCCGCGTACTGCGGGCGGTCTTCTGCGGCGGCCGCAGATTTTGCTGCACTCGCACCCGACTTTATAAGTTCTAACAGAGAACTTCCCTGCATTGCTGCAGGCGCGGCAATACCCACTTCCTGCAGAAGTGTTGGCGCTATATCTACAAGGCCCACTCGGCTTTCAATCGCCGGATGAGGGGAACCTTTCGCCGGCAGTTTGATAACTAACGGCACGTGAATGGTTTCGTCGTAAAGGAATAGTCCGTGGCTCCATTCGCCGTGTTCTCCAAAAGCCTCGCCGTGATCTGCGACGACAACAATCACAGTTTGGTCGTAGAGGCCATGTGACCGCAGCGTCGACAGCAGATGGCCGATCGCAGAGTCCATATAGGCAATCTCACCGTCGTAAGGCGAAGCCGAGTATTGGGCCTTGAACGGTGGCGGCGGATCATAAGGATCGTGCGGATCGTAAAAATGCAGCCAGAGAAAGAAAGGACCCTGCGGATGTTGGTTGAGCCAAGCCAAGGCGGAGTCTACGACCATCATTCCTCGGCGTTCCACGCTGTGATAGCGCTCTTCACCGGGGCCGCGAATGTGGAACGGCGCGTCATATGTGTCAAAGCCGCGATCGAATCCAGCGGCGGCTGAGCTCTTTGGATCGAGAACCTGCGATCCGACAAATGCCGCCGTGCGATATCCATGCTGGCGCAGAATGTCGGGCAGATATGGTAAGTCCTTCGCCAACGGTGATCCCAAATCGCTCACATGATTGAATTGCGGGTACGTTCCCGTCAGAATGGTCACATGCGAAGGGGTTGTCAGCGGAACTTGCGAGTACGCCCGGGCAAAAACTGCAGACTGACTGGCCAGGGAATCGAGATTCGGCGTAAGTCCGCGCTTGGAGCCCAAGAATCCCATCCGGTCCGCACGCGTAGTATCCAGAGTGATGAGGATAATGTTGACCGATTTAGCAAAACTTGCGAGCGAACTGCTTGCCAAAACAAGAAGACACACAAGCGCCCGACACAAAAACATTCACACCCCGCCTTCCATCTTTGCACCGCCAGAAGGTAATTTTACACCGGCTGGATCGTGCCATCTTTACACCTGCGGCCGTGCTTGCCTACGGCCTAAGGGGCTAACTCGCTACGCAGACGCTTGGACAATTTTTCCATTTGCTTCAGCTTATCGATCAGATCCTTCGGTAGCATGCCCTTTGCCACGTTGTCGACACCGGAATGAATCGATTGCGAGAGGACAATCATTTCATCCGCATCGCTTTTAAGTTTTGCGAAATCCATCGACGACTGCAGATGAGCTGGCGGCGGAACACTCTTTTGGAATTGGTCCTCAGCATGGTCGGCTTGACGCTGCCCGGTGGGCCCGCTACGTTGCGCCCAATTCAGTGATGTGAAAATCAGCAAAATAAACAGGAGTGCTGAAGTTTTCATGGCAAGCCTCCTAAAAACAAATGTCGAATAATATTAGACACTAATCCTGCACGTCTACCGCGCTTGCACATCCACAGCATCGGGTACTTGCATGGAACCTTGGCTACCTCCCGAAACGGTCAGCGCTTTTCCATGTTCGGCGTAGTGCGCGATTACACCTGGCCGGGACCAATCCAGATCCCAGCCATTTTCGATAGCGACGATGGTATAGGAACCGGGAACGACGCTGCGCAGGCTGAAACTTCCATCCTGATCGCTCTGGTCTCTGCGGAACAGGTCGCGATGCGACTCCGGATCTTTGGGTACCAACACTACCATTGCCCCGGGTGCGGCCTTGCCTGCGCGCTTGGCGAATCCTTCAACATTCACTGTACCGGCGACCAGCGAGAATGAAACCGCCAGCGACGATCCAGCTGTCACAGTTAAGATGTGTCCCGCAGTTTCGCTGCCGGTCGAAGAAATCCGCACTACGGAATATTGCTTTGGCTGTGCGAAAGCCAGAACTTCATATTTCCCTGGGGCAACATCCTGAAAACCGATCTCGCTTTTTGCGTCGACTTCCTGCCAGTCAACTACTCGCATTTTGCTGTTGCGTAGCGCAATGCCGAGATGTGGCGGCAGCTTGGTTTCTCCCACCAGTTGCACGGTTGCTTTAATATTCGCGCCTGCTTCTGGCCCCGGCACGTTCAACTCCTGCCCGTCGTTGGTCAGATTAATTTCGTTAGCCTCATTGCCGTCACCGCTTCCGGGAGTGCGAACTGAGTAGCGCCCCGGCGCGACCCCATTAATTTCGAATACCCCAGGTGAAACCTGCTGCATGCCATCTGTTTGCACGGTGTCCACGCCATCGAAGGATGGCCTTTGCAGCATGGGCACACTGATTCCGTGTTCGCCGTTGTCAGGGACGCGGAACAGCAAGTGCAGTGCGGGAACCGGGTTCAGATGAATGTCGGCCTGCAAATGATCCCCGCCGCGGATGGGTATCGGCGTAGCGTCGTCGGGTTCGGTGGAATCTCCGAAGTACGTGATCGGATACGCTACATCCAGAGAACGGTCAATCGAAGACGGACGGGCACCCGTCTCTGGTTCGGCAGAATGAGGATGGTTCGCGTACCAGGGTTTTGCCGTCACCGAGATGAAATAAGTGCCGGCGTCGAGTGATGAAAATTCGTATGCGCCCTGATCGTCAGTGGAATCGGCGCTAGTTTTTTGAATACGTCCAATGCCTACGCGACGGTCTTCACGATAAAGAGAAACCGTGGCATGACGTACCGGATCTCCCAGTTCATCGAGAATTTTTCCAGAAAGCACCGCCGAGGGCGCGAGCCGCAGCACCAGATTCTCCGTATCGAGGCCGGCGCCCGTCACAATTGCGGTCGAAAATTGCTCATGCTGCTCGTACGCAGCAGCAATATATCCGCGCTTGTTCCCTTGCAAAGCGTACTTGCCGCTGAGAACTTTGAAGTCGAAATGGCCACCTTCATCGGTGACTAACGACTGTCGCCGCTCGGGATCTTTGTCGGCAACAATCGTAACTCGCGCGTGTGCGAGTGGATTCCCTCCGGTCGAACTGACTACAACCCCTGCGATTCGAAATGTGAAGCTTGCAGACAGGTTTTGCGTCGTTGAATTTTGCGTTGCCAGGAATGGAATCGAATAAAAAAGCAGCAACCCGCTTAGCAGCCTCCGAACCGCAGAACCGCGAAGATGCAAAAACAAAATCATGGCTTCTCGTTGGTCGAAATCAACTGCAGGTGTAAGTGTTCCTTTTGCCCAGCCGTCACTCTGATCAATTGTCCTCTTTCCTCGTAGGCTCGCATCGTCTCGGGATTGCCATATTCAAGTTCGGGTTGCGGACGGTCAAAAGCGAGCGCTAGATAGGTGCCCGGCGGCAATTGCTGAGGCCCGAATTTTCCCTCTCCACTCACCCACACGTCGCGAAATTCTCCGCTGCTATCGGGAGGTGGAACGAAATAGACGTGCGGAGAATTATCTGACGAGCCCGCAACGCCGGCAGTTTCGTTAAGCGGTGTGACTACGCCGTCGATCGTTCCGTCAACGTCGCCTCCAGCATCCCGCATCGTGACTTCGATGGGAGAACTCGATCCGCCCACTCCGACCACCAGCGGTTGATGCCGCAGATCGGTGGTGCCAGCGGTGATTGAAGCCACGAATCCGCGAGATGAATTGGTGTGCACCCAATAACGGCCAGGCTGTACTCCTTCGATAGCAAAGGAATCCTCCTGATCGGAATGCGGACGCATCCACGCGCTTCTTTCCTGGCCAAAGTCCTCGCCCGAATCGATATGCAAAATGAGGTAGCGCGCTGGACCGTGTACGGCAATTCTGCGGCCGTCAACCGCGAACGCAGGCGGGCCGCTGGTGTCTTCCGTAGACGTGAACTCCTCTTTTATGTTCACGCCAATCGACCCGTTGGGGACCAGCGTCATGCGTACGCCTTCAACGGGGGCACTTTTGACGCTGATATTCAGCACTCCGGACGCGCCATTTGGTCCAAAGCTCGATGCTTCCAATGTATAGTTCCCATTCGGCAACAAGCCCTCAATCATCTGCTCGCGATGGTTATAGCCAAGTGCGTATCCCGGGCCTCTGTGACCTTGCACGGATACCACGATGCTGATGCCCGGAGCCGAAGCCGAATTAGCCACCGCCACTTTGACTGGATAGTATGCATGCCTGACGAGCGAGATATCGGCCTGAAAAACCTGGCCAGCGGCTAATTGAATGGCCTGCCCACCGGCAAAGTCGGTTGCATTTGGAAAATAAACCGGCGGGTATCCGTAGATCTGGCTTTTTGGGTCGGATGCGAGAGGATCGCGATCCATCAGTTCACGAGTCAGCAGTTTGTAACTTCCCGCCGGAAGTTCGGCAAAGCGAAATTCGCCGTTGGACTTAGTCGACGTCGATCCCGCAAGAACCCAATGGGCGCGACCCTCGAGGACTTGCCGCCGATATAACTCCAGCTGAATCGGGTTGGAAGCCTCCGCGTTGGACAGAACAACGCGGCCAATTACCAATGATTCTGGTGTCAGCGAAAGCACGACCTCCTTGCCGCCAGCTTCCGGTTGCACGGTTGGAGTAACCCGGCCTTCGATAAATCCTGGTTTTCGCGCCATCAGCCCGAAAATGTTGGCTCGGCGATACCAAAGTTTATTAGCCGAGCTCGATCCGTCACTCGTATTGTCGTTGTTGTCAGATCTGGCAAGGGTGAACTCAAAGTGTCCTTCACTGTCTGTCATGGCGGCAAGACGATTGTCCGGAGAATACACCAGAGCGCGGCCGATTGGTTCATGAGTGACGCTGTTGATCACGGTTCCGTGAATACTGTCCGCCGATTTGCTCTCAGGTTGCGGATTCTGACCACAAGTTGGTCTCGCGATTACGCACAAAACACAAAGCAGGAGGGCGGAAGCAATGCTCCCGAGCGGGCATCGCGGATGAAAAAGCCTGGCCATACGAGGTGACGAAAGCTTGGCAGCTTTTCTTCAGAATACTCTTAAGCCCACAATTGGGGCATGGACAACTTAACATTTTAGGGCTGTCAACCGCGGAAGCATAGCGCTACTGGGTTGGGCCGCGCAAATTTACTCGTGCCTCTTCGATGCGCTCCATCTCGATCACCCCGATCCACTGGCCATGGCGAACATCCATATACACCAACTGTCCGCCCAGGACCTGCGCAGCCACGTCTGGGGGAACATCGCGATGGTAACCGAAGAATTCTGTTTTCCAATGTTGCCATTTCCGCCAGCTCTCAAACCATGGGTGCGGTGGTTCGTACTTGGTGGAAAAAACCAGCGCCAGATCAAAACTTGAGCGAAGACCGGCCGCAGCCACGATTTGCTCGGCAGAGAAGTCTTCAATGCGGAAAACTCGCATTGGACGCGTCACGTATCCGAGGTAAGGCCGCGTGAGTTCGTCACTGGCCGGCCAGGCTGTGAGAATCTCAGCCATTGGATAACGTGCCTCCGCGAATTCCTCTGCACGTTGGTGAAGCAGAATGTAGTCGCGGTAAGCAAGATTGTCTTCGATGGAAAATCCGTGAGGTGGATTGACGAAAAGTGCGGTCACAAAAGCCAATGCGACAGTCGCAATTACGCCGCTCCACAAACGGGCTCTGCGCCGTAGCGTAGAAACGCAGACGATGATTACCAGTGGCACCACTGGAAGCATGTATCGGGCGAGTACCGCGCCGCCCACGACCGCCATCACAACAACATAAGCTGCGATCACGGTCAGAAAAGAGAACTGCACATCAAGCGGGATCCTTTCGCGTTCTCTACCGTTGTCGCGCACGGGCGGAAGCCACATCGCGAGTATCGCCGCCGCGGTAAGGAAGTAAAGATTAAGATATCCAACCATCTGCCAGAATCGCAATCCAAGCGCGAGCAGCACACGCAGCGATTGCATCGTCGCTTTGACGTTGTAGCGAAAAAACTCTGGATTGCCGAAAACGAAGCCGGTCCGCCAATAGTGGAATGCGTACCAGAGCGTCAGCGGAATAATGGGAACGAGAAGCAGAGACGCCTTTCGCATCCCAATGTCATTCCGAGGAGCAAAAGCGAGGAGGAATCTGCGCTTCCGGTGGCGACGAGAAGAACCCAGATCCCTGGTTTCGCTCGGGATGAAAATTTCGGCCTCGGCGGGAATCGAAGGCAATGCTACTGTTGGGTCGTGTTCCAATAGACATTTCAGCGCCTCCCATGCGAACAGCGCGAACGGAGCCACCACTGCCGTTTCCTTCGCAAATACGGCAAGAGAAAACCACATTGCCACGCCCCATCGCCGGTGCTCGACATATGCCAGCAGCCCCCAAAAAGTAAATGCGGCTGCTGCCAAATCCAAGTGCGCAAGCGAGCTTTGCGCGAAGAAAACCGGGTATAGAGCTGTGCAAATAACAGATGCGACCGCGACTTCCGCGTTCGCGACCCGTTGTGCCAGGCGAAAGATGCCAAGCAGAGCAAATGCGGCAACTGCCAGCATGGCCGTGCGAGTTGTCAATGGAGTGGATCCGAGCACCTTCCATACCAGGGCCAAATAAGCCATAACCAGCGGCGGGTGTGCATTGCTCGGAGTGGAATATGGAATTAACGTCCCATGCAGAAGTAGATCGCGAGCGGCGGGAATATAGTATCCGGCTTCATCCCAAAAATACGGCAGGCGCAGCAACGGAACATGCAACGCGATCAGCGAAGAAAAAAGCACCACAAAAACTAGCGCCGAAGGATAGCATCTCTGCTGCTCGGTGTCTCCGCCAAGATGAGGCAGCTTAGTGTACCGGTCCCGCAGTCGCCATTCGGGGATCAAGCTTTATCTCTCCAAACGTGCTTTCATAGCCCGAAACGTTTTGCTGCAGAATCGACATCAGCGCCTTGGCTTGCTGTGGGCTTAAGTAGACGCCTTGAAAGTTTCTGACTTCCACCTGGGTTTCACTCTGCTGTTGCAAAGTGCCAAAGACCAGAAAGAAATCCCAAACATTTACACGCACCTGGACGCTGTTGGCGTAGCTCTCGCGATAGTCAGGAGCATTCACCAGTCGGACATTGGGTTGAGATGGGTTATTCATACGACCTTCAGTTTAGCGGCAGCAGAGAAAAAAGGGAATTAGACCCGCAGCAGTCAAAAGAATCCTTCGCGTGCCGAAACTCAAAAAACAATTGAGTTGGGTGAGGGAATTGGTCTCGGAACGTCGCCTTTATAAGTGAGCGGGAAAATAAACGGCCCCGACGGCCATTCCAATCCCACGCATAATAAAAAATTAAAAACAGAGGAGAACTAACATGAAAATCAAATCATTCGCTCTCGGCTTAGGTTTCGCGCTGCTGGCCGCTATGTCCATGTCGGCGCAGACCACGTATAACTTTCACGCTATCAATTATCCGCATGACACTTTTACTCAGGTATTAGGTATCAATTTCGGTGGCGAAGTCGCGGGCTACCACAATGTGAACGATAACAAAGGATTCACCTACAAGCTCTCCACTAAAAAATTTACCAACGAGAATTTCCCTGGCTCCATGGCGACCCAAGTGATTGGCATCGACGGCCTGGGCGGGACCTGCGGTTTTTATGTCGACCAAAACAACGTCACTCACGGTTTTCTAGACGACAACAATGCTTTCAAAAAAGTTGACTTTCCGAAAACGCCATTCAACCAGTTGCTCGGACGTAATGACCTGGCGCAGGCAGCCGGCTACTACAGCAAGACCGCAAACGGCAGCGGACCCTTCGTCCCCTACGTTTACGACATCAACGGCGGCGTCTTTGAGGTGATCACTATTCCGGGGTCGGTCAGCGCGCAGGCCACTGATATTAACTTGAAGCAGCAGGTCACCGGATTCTTCATCGACTCCAAGAATGTCAATCACGGCTGGTGGTTGAATGCTGGAACGCTGGTTCAATTGGATTATCCCGGTTCCACCTTCACCCAAGCGACCGGTGAGAATAACCACGGTCTGGTGGTAGGAACATACGTGGATTCTGCTAATGCCACGCACGGTTTCGTATATAACAGCAGCAATGCGACTTACACTTCCGTGGATGATCCCGACGGCGTGGGCGTGACCTTCGTCAACGGTATCAACGACAAGGGCGAACTGGCGGGCTTCATCATGCCGACGTCCACCACAGCGACAGGGTTTGTTGCCACTCCGCAGCAGTAGGGCTCAGCATTGTTGGATCGAGTTGAATCCTCTACTCTGAAAATCCGCGCCTTGGAGAGCATGCCAACCAGCAGACTCCGGGGCGCGTTTCTTCTTTTCGATTTTCCTGATCCCATGCGATTCCGAGCCGAGTGTGTCTTAAGCGTCACGATTCGTGTCTTTTTTGTTGAGCCAGGGGCAACGGCGCTGCGCGCGACAGTATCAAAAGCTCAAGAGGGCGTGATGAAGCGTAGCAAATCCAAAAAGCAGCCAAGCCGGCATGAGTATGCGTTAGCGTTGAAGACAATTCGTGCCCAGTTTCAGACAATCGAATCGCAATCCGATACTATCCGCCGTCAAAATCAATTCATGATTACCATATGGATGGACGATGAAGGGCCTGCCAATCACGGTAAGTCTCACGATAAGGCCTGGCAGGGTTCTACGGGCCGTTGGATTAACTGAAAATCGAGAATCCGAGCTGTCCGCTTCAAGTTGTTAGCAGAAAAGGGACAACGGGCCTTGTGTCCGTGTTCGGAAGTCCCTTTGTCACTGATCGTGACTACGGGATTCACTGTATTGTCAGCCTCCACTGCGCGCGTTATTGTGTGCACATCACAGTGAGCTTGACGGTCATGGGTTAGCGTCGGCCAGGGACCCGACATTCAGACTCTCACGGCCGTAAGAACTTATACCGCACGTTTCAGGCCGGGCAGTACGTCTCGGCCTTTTTCCTTTTGGCAAAAAACCGACGGTCCCACACGCCGCCACCCGCGCATAGTGTAGACTCGTAGCCATTCCTTTGAGTCTTCAAGTTCCGATTGGAGGAGAATTATGCGGATGGCCACTTGGATTTTAGTATCAGGAGCTTTCATCGTGTCGGCGATAGTTGGTGCCCCTGTTAAGGCACAGACAGTCCCACCCCCAGCAAACAAGACAGCACCACAAAATCATGCTGCAGCACCACAAAATCATGCCGCTGCTGAAAGTAACCCTGCTTGCCAGCGAATCCTCACGGAATGCAAGAAATTGGGATACATTCAGGGTCAATGGAAAAAAGATAATGGCCTTTGGAGAGATTGCTTTGATCCCATCGTCAAGGGCGGCGGTACCCCGACCCGAGACGGGAAATCCATAAACGTTCCTGTCAGTTCGAGCGACGTGCAATCCTGCCGCGCCGCTCAAGGCCATAAGTAAATAAGATTAGTGGAGATCGGTCTGATCGCCGGGCGACACATCAGGGCCGGGATGGCGGAATTGGCAGACGCGCTTGGCGATTCTCTTGAATATATCCTCACTCGAAGCGTGTGCTGTGATGCCTCAACGCCTAGCGAAGAAAGTTCTGTTGATCGGCTGGGACGCGGCTGATTGGAAGGTAATCAATCCGCTGCTGGATCAGGGATTGATGCCGACTCTCGACAGTTTCATCAATGAAGGCGTCATGGGAAATCTGGCGACCTTGCGGCCCATCCTTTCGCCCATGCTGTGGAATTCGATTGCCACCGGCAAGCGCGCCAACAAGCATGGCATTCATGGATTCATGGAGCCGGACACGCAAAACGGTGGCATCCGCCCGGTCTCCAGCACCTCGCGCAAGGTGAAAGCGATCTGGAACATCCTTACCCAGCGCGGATACAAGACGCACGTCCTCGGTTGGTTTGCCGGACACCCGGCCGAGCCGATTAGCGGCATCTCGGTTTCCGATCTTTATCCGTACGCTACCGCGCCGCCGGATAAGCCCTGGCCGCTTCCGCCCGGTGCTGTCTATCCGGAGAGTCTGCGCGATACTTTCGCGGAGCTGCGCATGCATCCCGCTGATGTGACCGAAGCGGCCATTCTTCCCTGGATTCCGCGTGCGGCAGAGATCGATCAGGAGAAGGATAAGGGCCTGATGTCGTTCGCCAAGATCCTGTCGG
>DASYOD010000072.1:0-29897 GCA_036008085.1 Terriglobales bacterium | reverse complement strand
AGGATCACTGTCGCCGTCGTGATTTCCAAGAACGGCGAAGACGCCCAAGGGAGCGGTCAATTCTGCGAGTAGCGCTGCGCACGGCTCGGCAACACGCGCCGAGTGCTTCTTATTGTGAAAAACTTTTGAGAATGGAGGGACGGTAACAAAATCTCCCGTGAGAACAATCACGTCTGGCCGCAGCCCATTTGTAATCTCAATGGCCCTGCGAATCGGAGGCAGCGTAACTTCGGGGTCGTAATGGAAATCGCTAAGTTGCACGATGGTTAACCCATCCCAAGCGGCTGGAAGGCGTACGAGCGGAATTTCGACGGTCACGAGCCGAGGGTCTTCTGTACCCGTGATGATTGAGTTACCTTCTACGGCCAGGGCAGCGCTGGCAATCACTGCCGCGCCGGCTTTAATGAAATTTCTTCTGGTGAAATGTGACAACTGGCTCCTGTGCTTGCAGGCTTTGCGGAGTTGAGGACCTTTTCTAGCCTACAGTCGCAGGGGAAATTTCAGCAAATGCGGGATGGTTCTTTTCTTCGTGTACTTCTCACGAGTGCGCTTGCGCACTTCAGTCCGGGAACATGGCGCTGATGTCGCGATAGCTGACCGCTTGTTCGGCGAAGGCAAAAGTACCGTTCTGCCGCATCTCCTGGGCAGCGCGAAGAAAAGCGCCGAGCGCCGCCCGAGAAAGCGCACTGCCGACGCTGACACGCTTGACGCCGATCGCTGACAACGCTGGCAGTGGCAATTGAACGCCTTGCAATCCCATGAGGATATTCACCGGACGATCCAGCGACCTAACTACGGCGGTAATGTCGTCTTTGCTGGTGAGACCAGGAGCGTAGAGAACATCGGCGCCAGCGTCCTGGTAAGCCTGCAGCCGCTTAATCGTGTCCTTTAAATCGGGCTTGCCGACCAGATAGTTTTCGGCCCGTGCAGTCAGCGTGAACGGGAACGGGAGGCTGCTCGCCGCTTCTGCGGCGGCGCGGACTCGCTCGCTAGCGCGGTCAAGCTCGTACAATTTATTTTCTTCGCCGCTCCGGAACGCATCTTCAATCGACCCGCCAGCCGCTCCGGCGTGCGCAGCCAGCTTGATGGTTTCTGCCACGATTCCTGGCGCGTCGCCAAAACCATTTTCGAGATCGGCGCTGACAGGCAGGTCGGTCGCGGAAGAAATAGCAGCCACGTGTTTCAGGGTTTCATCCCGACCAATTGTGCCGTCGCGTTTTCCAACCGAGAAGGCATAGCCGGCGCTGGTCGTAGCCAGTGCTTCAAAACCCAGATGGGCCAGCAACCGCGCAGTACCGGCATCCCATGGATTAGGAATGATGAATGCTTCATTACGTTCGTGGAGAGCGCGAAAGCGGCGTCCCTTTTCAACCTGCGTCATACAGATTCACCTCTGAGCATGGAAGGAAGTCCGAGCGTTCCTTCGACTGCCTCCACGAAATTTCTTTCTTCACGAAGGATAAGCCGCTTGCTCTCTGCCATGGTGAAATTCTCACGCGCCTCGGGATCCGAGCGCAAGCGTGCCCTGTAGGCTTCGTATGCAGAAAGGCTATCGAAGGCGATCAGGGCCCAGGCGATATCATTCGTGCCCTCGTGCGGAAGGAAATATCCAATGAGACGGCCTCCGCATCGTGGGATGATCCGGCCCCAGTTTTCCGCATATTGTTTAAAAGCTTCTCGTTGGAACGGATCTATCTGGTATCGGATGATGCAGGTAATCATCATGTGTCCTCTGTCCACCAACGGTTTTAATATGCCACTTGTCGGACATTCACACTTCGTTTACCATGAAACAATGAATGCAAAGCCGGATAGTGATGCGGTAGTCTCCAACATTGCAGCTTGCATTGGCGAACCGGCTCGCGCACGGATGCTGTATTCACTGATGGATGGCCGCGCCCGCACCAGCACTGAGCTAGCGGTGGTGGCTGGCGTAAGCGCCTCAACAGCTAGCGTGCATCTGCAGCGGCTAACCAGACAGCGGTTGGTGAAAGTGTTAGCGCAGGGAAAACATCGCTATTACAGTCTGGGAGGCTTGACTGTGGCCGCAGCGCTCGAAGCCTTGAATGTGCTCGCTGGCCGACACCGGGAGGCGTTCGTGCCCAGCACACCGAATGGGCTGCGCGCTGCGCGAACTTGTTACGACCACATCGCTGGCAGGGTGGGCGTTTTGCTGCATGACCGCTTCCAGGCGCTGGGCTGGATTGGCCTTGCCTCAACCGCCAACAACGCTTGCGACCTCACGCTCAGCGGACGGAAGGCGTTTGAAGCGCTGGGGATTGACGTCGAAGCCGCGCAGATGCTGCGACGCCGCTTCGCATACGCATGCGTGGACTGGAGTGAGCGGCGGGCTCATCTCGGTGGAGCTCTGGCAGCGGCCCTTCTGCAACTCGCGATGAAGAAGAAATGGATGCTGCAGGATCTCCACAGCCGAGCCCTGC
This sequence comes from Terriglobales bacterium, assembly GCA_036008085.1. Taxonomy (GTDB): domain Bacteria; phylum Acidobacteriota; class Terriglobia; order Terriglobales; family Acidobacteriaceae; genus JABDBE01. Next base: position 27,456 of record DASYOD010000072.1, on the reverse strand, counting down.
GCGTTACAAGTTTCGGCCGACGCGAAATGATGACGCGTTTTGGGCTTCAGGTCTAGAAGCGCCATCACACTTTTACGCAATGCGAGGGTCTTCCCTGCTCGCCAGTTCTACCGACGCTACGCACAATCCTCATCCGTATAATTACTGAGTAATGGACAGGCTTGCGTCTGCCGGCCGATGGTTATTCTCCTCGGAGCAGGGCGCGGCTGACCGCCTGATTCCACGCTGGCTGTTCTTTCGCGCTTTGGGCGGTATTTACTTTTCCGCATTCTTCTCACTGGTCTTTCAGATTCGTGGGCTCATCGGGCCTGACGGCATTCTGCCGGCAAACCAATATCTGCAAACTGTAGTGCATGCGCTTGGCCATGCCCGCGCCTTTTGGTTTGCGCCTACTGTGCTGTGGCTTTCGAGCGGACCGCACATTCTGACAGGGCTGTGCTGGATCGGTATGGGCGCTTCGCTGCTATTGATGTTGAATGTTTGGCCACGCGGGATGGTGGTGATTTGCTTTGTCTGTTTTCTTTCCTTCGTGAGCGCGGCGCAGGATTTTTCCAGTTACCAGTCTGACGGCATGTTGCTCGAAGCCGGCTCCATCGCATTTTTCTTTGCTCCGCAAGGATTTCGTCCTGGATTTGGAACGGCGTCTCCACCGTCGCGCGCCAGCCTTTTCCTGCTGCAATGGGAATGGTTTCGCATTTATTTTGAGTCCGGCGTGGCTAAAATCATTGGTGGAGATCCAGAGTGGCGCAACTACACCGCCATGGACGAGTACTACCAGAATGGTCCGCTGCCCACATGGATCGGCTGGTACGCGCAGCATTTACCGCACTGGTTTCATGGTGCCAGCGTCTTTGCCACTCTGGCGCTGGAGTTGGGTTTGGTTTGGATGATGTTTTTGCCGCGACGCTGGCGCATCGTTTGCTTTTTTATTGTGACCCCGTGGGAAGTGGGGGTGATTCTCACCGCCAACTATACTTTTCTAAATTATCTTGTTCTGGCGTTGGGAATCTTGTTGCTGGACGATCGCTTTCTGGTGCAATTCTCCCCGCAGCGATGGAACAAATCTTTCCTCGAAGCTCGGGCGGCAATGCGACTCCAAACGCTCAATGACAGTGATCTCCGTCGCCAATTCAAAGTTGCGAAGCTCGCGTTGGCCGCGGCTATGCTCAGTTGGATTTTTTATGCTACTACGGCGGAAATGATCTGGATGTTCGCCAGAGTCCCTCTGCCTACTGCGCCGGTTGAAGCACTCGATCCCTTCCGCATCGCCAATCGGTACGGGCTCTTTGGCATCATGACGAGAGGACGTTACGAGATCGAATTTCAAGGTTCTGACGATGGACAAAACTGGATCGCGTATCCGTTTCGCTACAAACCTCAGGACCTCGATAAGCCACCGGGAATCTACGCGCCCTATCAGCCGCGATTCGATTGGAACCTTTGGTTTGCCTCACTAGGCTCGTGGCAGGAGTATCCAATCGTGCTCAGAACAGAAGTGCAACTGCTTTCCAATAACAAAGATGTTCTCAGTCTGTTCGCAAACAATCCATTCCCGCAAAAGCCGCCGCGTGAGGTGCGCGCGATCGTCTGGCAATACTGGTTCACATCTCTGGCTGAAAAACGTGCGCAGGGTTTGTGGTGGCGGCGTCAACTTCTGGGGCTTTATGCACCAACAGTGGAGCGCGAACCAGACGGCGCTATTCGCGGCATCGAGTCGTCTACGGTTGGCGTACGGCCCTAGCCGTCGGGCCAGCCTGTAGCGCCATTTTCGCTGCGTGATAGCCGCACATGCCATGCACTCCTCCACCTGGAGGAGTCGATGCGGAGCAAATGTAAATATTTCGAGCCGAAGTAGCATAGTGCCCCGCGGTGGGCCGAAAAATAAAATGGCGGATGTCCATGAGGCCGCCAGCAATGTCGCCGCCAACGAGGTTAGCGTCCATGCTTTCGAGGTCTGCGGGAGAAAAAACATGTCGCGCTAAAACGCAATCGCGAAAACCCGGAGCAAACCGCTCGATCTGATTTTCCAATCTTTCCAGCATGTTTATCTTTGATCCATTTGGTACATGGCAATAGGCCCATGCCGTGTGTTTGCCTGCGGGAGCACGCGAGCTATCGAACAGACTCGGCTGAGCCAGCAGGACGAACGGACGTTCGGCGATCTGCCCCGTGCGCACCGCTTTTTCCGACTCGGCAATCTCGTCAAAGCTCCCGCCCAAATGCACAGTCGCTGCGCGAAGGCAATCAGGAGCTCGCCAGGGAATTGGCGCATTCAGCGCGTAATCGACCTTGAAAGCGGCAGGTCCATAGCGAAATTTATTCAGTTGAAGCCGGTAGTTCTCAGAAAATTTCTGGCCACCGATCTTGAGCAACTGCCGCGGAGTCAGATCGCAGAGAATCAAGTTGTAGTTCGCCAGTACGGCCAAATCCTCGACCGGCGAAGAAGTAATTACTTTGCCCCCCAAGCTCGAGAGAACTCCGCAGAGCGCATTTGTCAGCGACTGCGCTCCCCCGCGTGGAATCGGCCAGCCTACGGCGTGCGCGGGCACGGCCATCAAGATTCCAAAGGCACCGCTTAACGGTTCATCCAAGCTAAGAAAAGAATGCGCGGACAAGCCCGCGAATAGGGCACGAGTTCGAGGGCTGCGAAAGCGGCGCGCTACTGCGCGGGCCGATCGCACGGCCAAGATTCCAAAGCGTGCCATCAAAAATGGATGCTGTGGCAAGAAAGAAACCGGGCGGAGCACCGCCGCAGCGAACTCACCCCAGCGCTCCACGAAGGGACGCATCAGCTTGTCCCACGCCGCGCCGTCGACTCCGAGGGAATCCCTGCTTGCGCCGAGGTCGCGCTCCAGCAACACCGCGGTGCCGTCGTCGAGCGGATGCGCTAACACCGCCGGCGAGTGAATCCATTCCAGGCCGTGGTCGGCCAAAGGCAGTGACGAGAAAAATGGCGAGCCGGCTCCGAGCGGATAGACTGCTGATCCGTAGTCGTGCTGAAAGCCGGGCAAAGTTAACGGCATCGTGCGCACTGCCCCGCCCGGAGTTTGCTGCGCTTCCAGCACATCGACCTGCAGTCCGGCCTGGGCCAACACGATGGCCGCCGCCAGCCCATTGGGACCCGCGCCGATCACGCATGCGTTACGACTCAATGTAGATCACCACACGTCATAAACATCTAGAATAAGTGATTCCTGGCTGTTGCGGGCGGGTTCTACTTTGCGGAGTCGTTTTCCGGAGGATTGGTGTTCAAATCAGTTGCGATGGTGCTCGGAGGGATGCCCTTGGCGTCAATGATTGCCCAGTGCCAATCTTGCGTGTCGTCGAGACTAGCCTCGAGCTTTTCGCGATAGACGGTGGTCGCTAATGGAGCGGCTGTGCCTTTCATATGGAGAAGCACGGTCGAGTCGGAACGCTTTTCGGCGGGCGTCGCGTCTTTCTCCTTGTCGGGATCTTGCGCAACTACCGGTAACAATTTCACAATCTCGTTGTTCTTCGCAGCCCTCGAATCGCGTGGGCGCACAATGGTCAGGCCCACGGTGATCTCTTTCACACTCCACGCGCTTGCGTTATAAACTGAGACCTCGAGCGTGTCTCCATTTATGTTCGCCGGTCCATCCAGCTTCGCCAGTTCGCTCGGCGGGAGATCCTGCGATACATATGGGCTGGATAGCAGAGCTGTGGCGTTAGCATTGAATGACAGGCTGCAGGTGCCATCTGGCGAAGACACTCGGAAGTTTGTTCCGGCGGCGTCGAAAGAGAATATTGGTTTCCCGTCTTGGCGGAAATGTTCAACGTCGTCGATGACCTTTAAAAGATTGTCATTATCGATGATGTCGGCCGCCGCCGGCTCTTTTGGAGTTTTACTCTGCCGCAGTGAGCGCGCCAGATCGCCAAGCGATACCGGGGTGTCCTCTTGCGCTTTCGCGTAAGCCGGAAACATTACTCCTAGAAGAAGTAAAACGACGCGGAGATAACGCAGTTTCCTCATGGATATTCGCGCGGGTGGTTATCCCGGCACGGATTGCCTTATGACAAATTGTAGTCAGAAAATGGCGCAGGATTGAACGAGCAAGGGGAACGTTGGTCGTAGAACCTTCAGCGGCGAGCAGGGATAGATCACGGACGTGCGGGACGAAGCAGCCGGCGCAAACGGGGCACCGTACGTCCGTGAAATCTAAAGCAAGCCCGAGGAGCGGAAACGTGTGACCGGATCAGCCAGCGACATTGATTCTCGCTTAAAAATCCAGCGAGCCACCGCGAATCCCAAAGCCGCGTAGCAGAAATGAACAAGTTTCATAACTCACCCCCAAAGAGATGCGCGAAGCACCTAAGGGGAGGCTCGATGAGCACAAGGTAGCAAGCTCACACCACCAGTGCAACGCCCGAATGGGCCATAGACGTAGCACGAAAGTTTAGGAAGGTAACTCGCGAAGTAACCGGGGAAAGCGTGTTCCCAGCGATTTATTGTGTCCCACCCTTCTCGTTACGGAAACGAAAAGGGTGGGCACAAGGCGCATGATGCTACTTTTCCTTAGGGTGGGGTGGTTGTTGCTTCTGCTGCAAGTGCTGTTGCTGCTGCGTGTGTTTCTGCTCCAGTTGCTGGGTCTGCTGCTGGTGCTTTTGCTCCAGTTGCTGGGTGCGGGCAGCATTTGCGTTGTTCTGCGCTACGCGTTGATGTTCCTGCTCTTGCTTCTGCTGTAGTTTCTGGTGTTCCTGGTTCTGCTTTTGGGCCAGCTTCGCTTGCTGCTGTTGGTATTTTTGATCGCGTGAAGCATTTCCCGAGCTGGGAACCGCGGCTGGCTCGTGTGCCTGCAGATCTTTGGCGTGGCCAGCAGGTGGTCGCGGAACATTGTTCTCCGGCCGAGCTTCACTTTCCGGCCGTCCAGCGTTTTCCGGCCGAGCTTCACCTTCCGGACGCGGCGCGCTTTCCGGCCGACCAGCGGGTTCGTTACGAGCTGCCGGCGTCCCGCCGCGTGCAGCTGGTGGATGGTACGGCGCTCCGGCTTCTCTAGCTGGCACGGCCTGCTTGAAGTCCGCAGGCCTGGCCGTGGCTGCTACCGGAGGTCTGCCCTGATTAACCGAAGCCCGTTGCTGCGGGTTAGTGCGGGCGGTTTGCTCATGCTGCCTTTGCACAGGAGCGGGCGGAAGATGTCTCTCGCCCTCAGCCCGCTGTTCTTCAGGTGTGGCCCGGGCGGTGATTCCGCCTGGCCCTCCGTTATAAGAGACATGGTTCACGGTCGTATTGTTCACGATAGTGGTGTTGTAAACGTTGTGAATGTTGGTGACATTTATGTTGTTGACGGAGCGATTGTAGAAAAAGTGTCCGCCGTCCCAACGTCCGCCTTCATACCCATTACCGAAGTATCCGAATCCGTAAGAAATTCCCCCATAGAATCCGACGTGAGGGCCCCACCAGCCTGCATGGAAAAGATATACACCGCCGCTCCAACCCCACCACGGCGGAGTCCAGAGGAAGCCGACTTCGGGAGCCAGCACCCATGTGCCCGGCACCCAATAATAATCAGCATCATCGGCATCCCATGCCCAGTAGCCAGGAGTCCAGATGTAACCCTCAGCGGGGCACGGAGGCTGCTCGTAAACGGGGAGCGCGGGTGGACCGAAATTGACCGATATTCCTATGCCCACTTGGGCGTACGACGACGCCGTCAGCGCGATCAGTACCAGCGCGAAAAATAGAAAACGACTGTAGGATGCAACACGCATTGCGTTTCCTCCGCCTGCGTCCTTCGTTTTCCCGGTGATGCTTTGCTGCTGCGGGTTGCGTGGATCGCGAGGCGATTGCTTCGGACTTAGTAGAAAACCCAGTTCTCAAAGACCTTTCGGCTCATCATAACGAAAGCCCAAGGTAATAAACCCTGGGCTCCTGATTTTGTAGCGCGGTCTTATCGAGTCCTCATCGTGTAGTAGCTTCTCTTTGAAAACAATTTGTAACCCGACTTTGGTTGCGCGATGGACCTTTGGGGTTGTCTGGCTCTAATCTGACCTGAGCGCAAGGCCACCAACCTCAGCGACGGCATTGGGCTGCGTGATATAGACTGCATTTTTCACATGGCAGCATAACCGGAGGCGATGAAATGAGTTGGGCGAGCAAATTGGTCAAGCCCTATCGGGTAGAAGATGGAACGAAATTCCGGCTGAAGGATTTCGATCCCGGAGATACCGGCAACATTCATTCCAAAGAAGACGCGGAAGAACTATTGGCGAACGGCATTGCCGCAATGGCGGAGTTGCAGGACAAGCTCTACGCCCAGCAAAACTGGGGTGTGCTGCTTATTTTTCAAGCCATGGACGCGGCCGGGAAAGACGGCTCCATCAAGCACGTGATGTCGGGAGTGAATCCGCAAGGCGTTGAGGTGTATTCCTTCAAGACCCCGTCGTCCGAGGAACTGGCTCACGACTATCTCTGGCGCACGTCGCTGCGTGTTCCCGGCCGAGGTCGGATCGGCATCTTTAATCGCTCTTACTACGAAGAAGTCTTGGTGGTGCGGGTTCATCCGGAGTTTTTGAAGAATGAAAAACTTCCCCCTTCGCTCGTGACCAAAGACATTTGGAAAGAACGTTTTCAGGACATTCATTCCTTCGAGCGTTATCTGACACGCAATGGAATTGTCGTCCGCAAGTTTTATCTTAACCTGTCGAAAAAAGAACAGAAGAAGCGATTCCTCGAACGACTGGATCATCCGGAAAAAAACTGGAAGTTTTCAGCGTCTGATGTCCGCGAGCGCGAATATTGGAAGGATTATATGAAGGCCTACGAGGACGTGATCATCAATACAGCTAGTAAACATGCGCCATGGCACGTGATTCCCGCAGACAACAAATGGTTCACTCGGGCCGCCGTTGCGGCGGTGATCGTTGAGACTCTCGAGGAGTTAAATGTGGATTATCCCAAGGTCGATCCCAAGCAACGCAAAGAGTTGCAGGCGGCACGAGCGTTGCTTGATGGAAAGAAGAAAGCGTAGAGTGTGCTTCGTCACGACTTTGAGTGCGATTTCGTGGCTCTCGGTCGCAGTATGTTCTGAATCCTGTTCCCCGTTCCATGCAGACTATTCCAAGCGGTACACTGAGTTCTTATTTTTCACGGAGATGAGCCGAATGAATTTTGCCCGATTAGCAGTTCGCCGGAGTGCGTGGATCGCAATTCTTTTTCTAATAGCCCTTGCAAGTTCTGCTCCAGCACAGACGCGAGAAAAAGAGCGCAAGCCGGTTGAGCTTGAAAGTGACACGCAGAAAACTTCCTCGACTGACACCGAGAACGAAGATCCGCAATTCAAGGGCATGAAGTACCGGTTGGTCGGGCCGTTTCGCGGCGGGCGTTCGTTAACAGCCTCCGGTATAGCCGGCGATCCCACAACTTATTATTTTGGCTCGACCGGCGGCGGAGTGTGGAAATCTACCGACGGCGCGATGACGTGGTCTCCGGTTTTTGACAAGCAGACTGTCGGCTCGATCGGAAGCCTGGCGGTTGCGCCCTCAGATCCAAACGTCGTTTATGTGGGAACTGGCGAAGCGTGTATTCGTGGCAATATCTCGCACGGAGATGGAATTTATAAAACAGTCGACGGCGGGAAGACCTGGAAAAACATAGGCCTGCATGACTCGCGAGCGATCGGTAAGGTAATTGTCGATCCGAAGAATCCAGACATTGTTTATGTCGCCGCGCTGGGCCATCCTTTCGGTCCGAACCCCGAGCGTGGAATCTTCCGCACGACTGATGGCGGCAAAACATGGGAAAAAGTGTTGTATAAGGACGAGAACACAGGCGGGATCGATGTAGCTTTTGATCCCCACAACTCGCATATTCTCTACGCGTCATTGTGGGAAGCGCGGCGCACTCCGTGGGGACTTTCGAGTGGCGGTCCGGGTAGTGGACTGTATCGCTCGGACGACAGCGGAAGCACGTGGAAGCGGCTTGAAGAACACGGCCTACCCAAAGGTCCGTATGGGCGCATCGGCATCGCTGTTGCCGCGAATTCGGATCGCGTCTATGCGTTAATTGAGGCGCCCGAAGGCGGTCTCTACCGCTCGGATGACAGCGGCAAAACCTGGGAGTTATTGAATAGCGACCGCGCGTTCTGGCAGCGAGCCTGGTATTACATGCACATCATCGCCGATCCGCAATCGGCAGATGTGGTTTACATCGCGAACGTCGAGTTCTACCGATCGAGCGATGGCGGCCACACCTTCAATAAAGTGAAGGTCCCGCACGGCGACAATCATGGCATGTGGATCGATCCGAATAATACGCAGCGCATGATCGTTTCCAACGATGGCGGCGTCACCGTGAGCCTCGATGGCGGGAAGACGTGGTCGCGGCAAGACAATCAGCCAACCGCGCAGTTCTATCACGTGATCACCGATACGCGGAGTCCCTACTATTTGTATGGCTCGCAGCAAGACTTGGGCTCCGTTGCAATTGCCAGCCACAGCGACGAAGGCGAGATTGAGCGCTCGGACTGGTACTCCGTGGGAGGCGGCGAAGCTGGGTATATCGCGCCGTATCCGCCCGATCCGAACATCGTTTATGCGGGCGAGTATGAAGGTGTAATCACCCGTTTCGACAAGCGCAATGGACAATTGAAGAATGTCCAAGAGCAGCCGGAAATCAGCGATGGCGGCGGTGCAGCGCAACTGGAGCACCGATTCCAGTGGACCGCTCCAGTTCTGATTTCGCCGCATGATCCCAACACGCTCTACCACGCCGGAGAACGTCTCTTCAAGACCACCGATGGCGGTATGCATTGGGAAACCATCAGCCCCGATCTCACGCGCAACGATAAAAGTAAGCAGCAAGTCTCCGGCGGTCCGATCGACAAAGACGATTCGGGTACGGAGTATTACGACACCATCTTTGCGGTGGCGGAATCACCGCTGACGAAGGGTTTGATCTGGGTGGGCGCCGACGATGGACTGGTTCACATCACGCGCGATGGCGGCAAGAACTGGACCAACATCACGCCGAAAGACTTGCCGGACTGGAGCCGCATCAGCCTGATTGAAGCCTCTCCACACGATGCGGCGACAGCTTATATGGCTGTCGATCGACATCAGATGGACGATATGCGTCCCTATATTTACAAGACCAACGACTACGGCAAAACGTGGGTAAGAATAACCAAAGGCATCCCTGAAAATACCTTTGCTCGCTCCGTTCGCGAAGATCCTAAAAAGCGCGGCTTGTTGTACGCAGCTACCGAATCTGGCGTATATGTTTCGTTCAACGACGGAGCGGACTGGCGCGCTCTTAAACTCAATCTCCCCACCACTCCGGTTCATGATCTGATAATCAAGAATGACGACTTGGTCGTGGCCACGCATGGTCGCGCGTTCTGGATTCTCGACGACATCTCGCCGCTCCGGCAATACAGTGATGAGATTGCCAAACAAGATTTGCATCTGTACACCCCCGCGACAGCAACTCGCTTTCAGACTGCGAGCGAGGATGCGGGCGCTCCTAAGCCCGTGCTGGTGGGGGAGAATCCGCCGGGAGGAGCATTGATCTACTACTTCCTGAAAGAAAAACCCAGGGCCGAGACCACCATTGAAATTCTCGATAGCAGCGGCAGTGTCATTCGCAAATATTCGAGCAACAAGACGGATGAGTTGGAAGAACCTCTGCTGCCTGAGGATAAGAAGCCGGAGAAACAGGTTAAGCCAGAGGCTGGGCTGAATCGTTTCGTCTGGGATCTACGCTACACCGGAAGCACTCACGTACCTGAGTACTATCTCTGGGAATACAAGGACGGCAGCCGCGGTCCGCTTGCGCTGCCGGGCAGATATCAAGTGCGGTTAACAGTGGATGGAAAAAGTCAGACCGCGCCGTTCGAAGTGACTCTGGATTCGCGAGTAAATGCATCTGCGGCGGACCTGCAAAAGCAGTTCGATCTGCTGATTCAGGTACGGGATGAACTCAACCGGGTCTATGAAACCGTAAACCAGATTCAGGACGTGCGCGCGCAAATGGAAGGACTGCGAAAGCGCCTGCCAGATACGTCCACGGTCAAGCCGATGCTCGCGGCTGCCATCGATCTGGATAAGCATCTGCTTTCGGTGCGCGACGATCTTGTTCAACTGAATATCAGATCCAATGAGGATTCGCTGGCTTATCCGCCGGGAGTTGACGGCAGACTGTCTGCTCTGGCGATGGCCATCGGATTAGGCAGCGATTCGGCTCCCACCGAGGCGGAGTACCGGACCTTCGACAAGTTGAAAAAGCATGCGGACGTTTCAATCGCGCATTGGGCGGAAATCCAAAAAACCGAACTGGCCGATTTTCAGAAGATGATGGCTGGGCAAAATATCCAAGCCATCGTGGTGCCTGCGATTGAAAACGCAGGTTCCGCAGGCGAAAGTCCGAGATAGTAATTGACCAGCGTACCTCGCGCATCAACTGGTGCAAGAGCTATTGGGTTTTGACGATGCACCCAAAAAGAAGATAATTGGGGAAAGTGTCCGTACATCGTCATGCGATTTTCATTCTGAAGGTTCTTGCCTTTGGCTTGATCGTTTTGTGTTGCGTAGCAGCCGGCAATCAGGCTCCTGTTGCCGCGCCACAATCGTCGACGCAGTCTTCGAGTCAGACGCAATCGTCCGGTCAGACGCAATCCCAGGGTCAGCCTTCCAGTGCGCCCTCCTCTAAAATTGCTCCCGTCCACAAAAGCACTACTGCAAAAAGCACTACGACGAAGGCCGTTCCTACAAAGAACGCTTCTACAAAAAAGACCAGTAGTTCATCTGCCACAGCTCGGGCTAAACGCAAGCGCAGCTCACCTCGCATGCGTCGCATGCATGAGGCATTTGTGGCTTCGGCCAGTCTGAAGCCCATGGCGCGGCAGTTGCTTCAGGACCGTACTCCCGCGGCTTATACGGGTGTGGAAGCGTTCGCAAGGCGTCATGGAAAAGAAGATGCGGGATCCCTAGCGTGGCTGGTCGTTGGGTACGCGTACATTGTCGATCACGACTACCTGAAAGCGATCGATCCATTGAATCGCGCCAAGCCCAGAGCGGGCGATCTGGGAGATTACGTCGATTTGTATCTAGGCACGGCTTACTATCAGACCGGGCGGCTGGCAGAGGCGGTGGCGACGCTGCAGGGGTTCGATAAGAATTATCCGGAGTCGCTGCTGATCCGGGATGCGCAGGTAGCTTACGCCAATGCCTTGATCGCGGATGGCCGGGCGCCGGAGGCGGTCGAGTTGCTCGAGAATGATCGCCAGCCAATTCGAACTGATTTGGAGCTGGTGCTGGGGCGCGCATACGAGGTGACAGGTCAACCCGCAAAGGCGTTGACTGTATTTCGCAATTTGTATTTCACCATGCCCCTCAGTTGGGAAGCGACCCAGGCCGAAGGCGAATTGAGAAAGTTGGCGGCAACTCCCGATACGCAGGCGATAAGTTTTGCGGAACGGAAAACGCGCGCTGATCTGCTGGCGAAAGGCAAACAGTACAACGAGGCGGCCAACGAGTATCGCGCATTGCTGAATGAGGCGGGACCGGAGGCCCGTCTGCCGATTCAGATGGCGATGGTCGAGTCGCTGCGTCACGCCGGACAAGACAAAGAAGCCAAGAAAGAATTACTAGCGATGCCGGAATCGACTCCGGATATGAACGCGGAGCGCCTGTTCAACCTGGGAGAAATTGCCCGCGGCGCAAATGATGATGACGGATTCTTGCGGATCGTTGACCAGTTGCGGCAGACGGCTCCGACCAGTTCATGGCTCGAGCAAGCACTACTTTCGGCGGGGAATATTTACCTTTTACGACGCGATTACGACCACGCGATCGATTCCTACCGTGAGCTGCAAGTCCGATTTCCCAATGGCGGGCGCGCTTCGTATGCGCACTGGAAAGCCACATGGCTGAGCTTACGGCAAGGCCGGCGTGAGGATGCGGAAAAAGGATTCGAGGAGCAGGTTGAGCTTTATCCCTCCTCGGGAGAAGTTCCGGCTGCGCTATATTGGCGGGCACGCTTGGCTGAAGAAGATGGAGATGCGGCTAAGGCGCGGGCTTTTTACCAGAAAGTTTCAGACCGGTTTCGCAATTACTATTACGGCGAGTTGTCGCGCGAGCAAATTAAGAAGCTGAAGCCCGATAGTGAGCCGGCACACTATGCGGTGCTCGACCACGTGCCGCCAATCGATGCGGATGCGAAGATGACCGCGGATCCGCTTCCCACCGACAATCTGCGTGTGCAGAAAGCGGAACTTCTCGAGAATGGCGCGCTGATAGATTTTGCCGTGCGCGAACTGCGGGCGGCGGCTGCAGAAGGTAAGGGAAACTGGCTGGCGCCCGAGACCGCTCGTCTCTATGCGGATGCTGGTCGCTACAATATGGCGATTGAAACACTGAAACGCGCGGTGCCCAGTTATTTTGCGGTGGATTTGCCCAGCCTGCCACGGTCTTATTGGGAGGCACTTTTCCCCAAGCCTTACTGGATTGATTTGAAGCGATTTTCTTCGAGCAACGCGCTGGATCCGTATCTGGTAGCAGCTTTGATCCGGCAGGAATCCGAATTTAATCCGAGCGCCGTCTCCCATGCTAATGCAGTCGGGTTGATGCAATTGCTGCCTAAAGTTGGCAAGTCTGTCGCCAAGCAAGAAAAGTTGAAACATTTTTCCAGCACCCAGCTGTTTACGCCAGGAATAAATCTTCAGTTGGGCACACGCTACTTCCGCGGCATGGTGGATAAGTTCGGGGCGTTCGAATACGCGCTAGCGGCATACAATGCTGGCGCGGATCGGGTGCAGGACTGGCTGGGTCAAGGCAAGTATCGCGATCCGCAGGAATTTGTGGAATCTATTCCTTTCACCGAAACTCGCGAGTACGTGCAAGCCATCCTGCGCAATGCGAACGTCTACCGGCAATTGTACGGCGCGCCTTAGAACCAAAAAGCACGAACCACCAAGGACGCAAAGGTTCACAAAGGAAACCGAGCCTGATGGCGGCCTTTGTTATTTGAACGCATCGACGGCGGCTTTGGCGCATTGCCCGTCCTGGGCACTGGTGGCGCCTGAAACTCCTATCGCTCCTACAATCTTGCCGTCGCTAATCAGCGGAAAGCCACCGTCAATCGGAACTGCACCTTGCAGGGCAAGCACACGCCAGCCTTCTCCGCCCGCTGCCAATGCATCCTGGAGTGCCTTCGTGGGTCGTTTGAACAGGACTGCGGAGCGCGCTTTGTCAAGGGAGACGTTGGCACTTCCGAGTTGAGTGTTGTCCATTTTTTCGTAATAGACCAGATTTCCCGCAGGATCGACTACCGCAACCGCTATCAGCCAATTGTTTTTAGCTGCCTCAGCAAGTGCCGGCAATGTAGCTTTTTTTGCATTCTCCAAGCTGATGCTCAAGCCGTAGGGATTAGGCATCTGCGCTTGCGCGCCATGGAAAACGCATGGGACGAAGATCACGGCCACCACAGTTCGCAGAACTGATCTCAGTGACATGATTGGTCTCCTGTTTATTGCTGTAGTTGAATAGAAAGAAAAAACTTAGCATTGGAGTATCGCGCACTGTCCGCGCGAACTCAAGCCACTTACGCGGTGGTTTCGTGAACAGGCGACTTCGCGAAGAGGATTTCGATGACTAGCAAACCTGCTCCGACCACAATGGCGCTGTCGGCTACGTTGAAAGCGGGCCACTGATATTGGCCAACGTAGAAAAGCAGGAAATCCACAACCCGGCCATTGAGGAGACGATCCCAGAGGTTTCCTAAGGCTCCGCCGAGAATCAGCGCCAGGCCTATTCCCGTGGTGGTCATGGAGTGGCTATTCCGCCACAACAAGGCAGAGACCACAATCAGAGCCACAATCGAAAACAGCACCAACATGGCGATCTTCCATTGCGCGGGTGAGTCGGCAAACAGGCCAAAGGCAGCGCCCCGATTCTCCACATGGGTAATACGAAAGAAGCCGGGAATCACCTGTTTGCCATCGTGTAGGGAGATGTTCTTGGCAACCATCCACTTGGTAATGCGATCGAGCAAAACAACCGCCAAGGCGATGAGAAGATGGTACCGGCGCATTAGGTGTGGTTGGGTCATTGAATTTTGCAGGTTTTTACAGGTGACAAATCGCCAAGGTCCAGCCCAAAATAAGGCGAAAATCGGTGGTCCATCCCAGACTTAACGGGCGCCAGAATGCAGCTGGGTTCCAAGTTGAACGGCACTCTTCAATGTACTCCCAAGCGGTTGATTTATTTCATTATAGGCACCCCGGCGTTTGGCGTCCATCCGCCGGGAGTCGCACAAAATAGGGCAACCCCAAAAGCACTGTGGAAAAGAGAATCAAAAAGTGTACAATTTTATTGGCAGACGCTTTCCCGCGCCTTTGCATCTAATTACGCGTTGGAGGGAAGTTCCAGTTCTGGCACGGCAAGAAAACGGGGCAGCCTCAAAATAGTTAATCGCGCGGGGCAAGCAACTTGCGGCGGTTTGACTTCATCAGTTTAGGGTGAAGAGTAGCTTTTTTGGGATCGAGCCTTTACACCAGGAAGTCGGATCAAATATGGTAACCAACGACATCGAGCCCATGCGGGGAAGCGAGCCTGAACTTAATCTGCTGATGGCCAAGAGCGACTTCGATCAGCCGCTCTGGAAGTCACTGGTCCAGAATTTTAACGACCGGTTCTTCCCGAAGAAGCAGCCGCCTCTAGTCCTCACCTCGAAACCCATCCCGGTTAAGGACATCTGGGGATTCTACGATTACAAGAGGAATGGTGCGCTGGGTTCGACCGTGGTGCACATTCTGGCAGTGATCGTAATTATCGGTGGCACAATGTTGGGACGGCGCGTGGTCCAGCAGATTACGAAGCCTGCCGAAGTTATAACTTTGGTTGCTCCTCCCGAGGACACACCTCCGTTACCTCCTTCTAAGACTCAAGTCGGCGGCGGTGGCGGTGGCGGTGACCGCGACAAGTTCCAGGCGCCAAAGGGAAAACTGCCGAAGTTAGCTATGGAGCAGATCACCCCGCCAATGATGGTTGTGCGCAACCCTAATCCAAAATTGGCGGTCGAGCCGACCATCGTGGTTCCACCACAGATCAAGCTGGCGACCAACAATCTGCCCAACTTGGGCGATCCAATGTCGCACTTGCCGTCAGGGCCGCCGTCGAATGGTACAGGTTCTGGCGGTGGCGTTGGTTCAGGAAATGGTGGGGGTGTAGGTTCGGGTGAGGGACCTGGATATGGTCCGGGCCACGGCGGCGGGACCGGTGGCGGAGCCTTTAAAGTGGGTGGCGGCGTCTCAGCGCCTAAAGCAATTTATGCCCCCGATCCCGAGTATTCGGAAGAAGCTCGCAAGGCCAAGTATCAAGGAACTTGTGTCCTATGGCTGATCGTCGGACCGGATGGACGCGCACGCGATATTCGCGTAGCTCGTACGCTAGGTCTAGGGCTTGATGAGAAAGCTATGGAAGCAGTGAAAACCTGGAAGTTTGAGCCTGCGATGAAGGATGGTAAGCCTGTCGCTGTGCAGATCAACGTTGAGGTCACATTCCGGTTGTATTGATTTGAGTATGGGTGCTGAAAACGGCCGCGAGCAATCGCGGCCGTTTCGCTATTGTGCGGGTGTTTTTTACTCGGGTAGATTGACGTGCCGAACGTCATCGATCGGCTGTCCCAGAAACTGCGCTCCCATGCGGCGAAACTTCTCAGCCGAATCCGTGGCAAAACATCTAAGCCGTGGCAACCGTCGACGCTCCGGCTCCGGCGTAGATGACAGTGGCATGCGGCGCAGCAATCTTCCGACCGCATCAGCAGTTGCGTCGGCAGAATCGACAATTTTGACGTGCTTCGGAGCGACCCGCCGCAGTATCGGCTGGATGAGCGGATAGTGCGTGCAGCCAAGCAGCAGCACGTCGGCCGACTTGAAGCCGTCGGTAAAAGCCTCTTTCAGATAAATCTGCGCGACCTCCTCGGTCACGCGATGATCGGTCCAGCCCTCCTCGACCAGCGGCACTAATAACGGGCAGGCTTTTTCTCTTGCCTCAATCCCACGAGTCTCTAGAGCCTTCAGATAAGCATGGCTGCTCACCGTTGCTTCGGTGCCGATCACCACGACTTTCTTGTTCTCGCTCTCCCCAGCAGCGCGATCAGTTCCAGGTTCAATCACTCCAACAACTGGGACATTCGCTGCCTCAGTAATCTTGTCCATAGCCAGCGCCGTGGCCGTATTGCAGGCAATTACGAGCGCCTGCGCGCCTTGTTGCTCGAGGTAGTGCGCCGCACCCACGGCATATCTGGCAACGGTTTCCGCCGATTTCGAACCGTAAGGCAGCCGAGCTGTGTCGCCAAAATAGATGTAGTCGGCATCTGGGATGAGTCGAAGCAAAGCCTTGAGCACGGTGAGACCGCCAAAGCCGGAGTCGAAAACGCCGATGCAAGTTCTGCGCGGGGGCATGAAAGGTTAGGCTGGCCGCTGTGATTTTTCTACGGAGACGCTGACAAGATCTCTAGCCCTGCCGCAGCATGGTCCCGGAGGAATGAGCGCGCCGTGAGGGCATGTACGCGGATGGCCGAGGAAGGCGCATATCTTGTCGGTAGCTTCTGGCGAGAGGATATGTTCGAACTTGCAGGCCTGCTGTTCAATCTCGGTTTCGCTGTCCATGGCTAAACTGTCGGTGAACAAGCGCTCCGCAAGACGGTGCCGGCGAATGATGTCAGCGGCGCGTTGACGCCCACGGGGCGTCAGTTCGACAATCATGCTGCCGTCGCCGGTCGAAACTCCGGTGGGCTTAAGCGCGTCGTGGCAAGGGTTGATGAATGGTTTGTGATCGTGCGGCTCGGGCGGGTGCGGAGCTGCGGTGACTAAGCCAAGCTCGATCATTTTTTCCACTGCGATGCTCACCGGAAGCGCGCCGTGCACTTCCATGCGTTCGAGTTCCGCGATCTCGCCATGTTCGGCCAGCGCCCACAACTCTTCCAGGACTTCGTCGAACTGTTCTTCGTCGGCCATGGCGAAGACTTCCTGAACCGCGATCTTGCCATGATGCAATTCAATGCGGCGGTCGGCAAGGCGGGCCACTACGGGATCGTGCGTCACCATCACGATGGTTCTTCCCTGCTGATGCAGTTCGCGTAACAGCCGCAGCACAATCTCTTCGTTCGCGGCATCGAGATTTCCCGTGGGCTCGTCGGCAAGCACGATTTTAGGATCGTTGATCAATGCCCGCGCAATGCAGACGCGTTGCTGCTCGCCCCCAGAAAGCTGGGAGGGAACATGATGAGCGCGCTCCTTCAGTCCCACTCGCTGCAGGGCATCGAGCGCCTCTTGCTCGTCCGTCATGCTGTGGAAATATTGGGCCAGCATCACGTTTTCAAGGGCTGTGAGATAAGGAATCAGATGAAACTGCTGGAACACGAAACCGATTTTCTCTGCGCGCACGCGATTCAGCTCGCCTGCAGAAATGTTGGCCACATCTTCGCCATCCAGCCAAATCTCGCCAGAGGATGGACGATCCAGGCATCCAATCAAATTTACGAATGTAGATTTGCCGGAGCCGGACGGGCCCATGATCGCAATCCACTCGCCAGGATCGACGTTGAGGGAGAAGTTATCGAGCGCACGGATGACGCCGCCGTTAGCTTCCGCTTTGGCGGGATACAGGCGGCTGACACTTTTCAGCTTGATCATCTCACTCCCCTCTCAAGATCATAGCGGGTTGGACGCGCCGCAGCAGAAAAATCGGAAGCACGGCCGAAACCAAGGCCACCGCGACGCTGCCCACGAAGACCACAGGCAAGACATTGAAGCGCGGCACCACCGGCGCATGAAAGTTTACTCGACCAATCCATGCCGCGACACCCACGCCGATGCCGAATCCGACGATCGCCCCCACCGCTCCTAACGCGGCGGCTTCAGCAGCGAAGAATCCGCTAATCAGGCCCTCCGACGCGCCTAGAGCTTTCATAATGGCAAAGTCACGACGGCGATCGAACACCCATCCGATCAATGTAGAAAGCACGCACAGGGCTGCGGTCGCGATAATCAAAGCAGCAGCGGCCGCCAGTGTGGAACGAGTTTTTCCCAGCACGCGCGCCTCGCCCTCCATGATTTGACGGATGGGATGCACCTCGGCCGCGGGAACGGCTTGCGAAAGCTGCCGGATCAGAGCGTTGACGTCTTCAGACGAACCAGAAGCTGCGATCTCGATGGTGGAAGGCTTCACTCCAGTCCAGCCCTCAAAGTCTTGTGACGACAGATAAATGCGGCTGTCTTCCGACGCCCCGGTTCGCAGAACGCCCACAGGGTTAAGGTGGATGGTGCGACCTTGAAAACTGAGATCGAACGGCGCTCCTGACGGGCTGACCACTGTGGCGGCACGCGCGCCCACCAGCGCCTCCTGCGGCTTCGCAGGCCACGATGTCACCGACCACCAACTGTCAAGTTTGCGCACCTGCTCGAAGTTGGTCCCCGAAACAACGACAGACTGACCGTTCGAAGTGCGGGCCACAACATAGGCGAACGGCACAGCGAGGCCGCGTCCGGCCAATAACACGTTAACTTTATCGACGGTGTCGGCGGGAAGCACCTGATCGCCTTTCGCAACCATCACCACGTTCGCGCCGTAGTTGCGAAACTCCTTGCGCAGCTTGGCTTGCACATCCACGTACAGATTCAGCATTGCTGTAGCAACGGCGGCGGCAACTACCATCGCCAGCAGCGCCGAAGCAGCGCGCCCGCGACGCAGCACGGCGGCGCGCATCAGCATGCGGAGAAACATTGAGGTGTGAGGCTTACCGGCGCGACGGTGGGCCACGTCTGAGCTCATCCCTCACCTCGCAGCGCGTAGACAGGATCGAATTTCACCGCACGACGGATCGCCATCGCACTGCCAGCGAAGGTTACGATCACCGCGATGGCAAGGATCACGGGGAAAAGAACTGGCTCGATAGTAATTTGAGAATCAAAAATGGAACGCCCGATCTGTCGTGCCAGCAGGGCTCCCCCAGCAAAACCTACGATGCCACCAATCAGCGCCAGCAGCAGGGCTTCAGCGAAGAACAACGCTGCAACTGAAATGCCACTGGCACCTAACGCCTTCATCAGACCTACTTCGTTGCGCCGCTCGAAGATGGCAGTGGCCATCGCTGCCGATACCGCGAGTGCGGAGGCGAATAGCGCCGCCAGCGTCACCAACACCATAAGTCCCTTGATACGCGACAACACCGTGCCTTCGTTCTGCGCGATCTGCCGAATTTGCTCTGCATGGGAATGCGGAATCGCCTCCTGCAACTGATAAGCGATCGACGCTACGTACGGAGAGCAATACCAGCGATCGAACATTTCTGGGTTCATTGACTTAGGGTCCCGACGCGCGAGCGCATCTTCCGGTTTGGTCAACGCGCTGACGTAGAGACGCCGCACCGCTCCGGGCTGGCCCAGAACTTGCTGCGCCAGGGCGAGCGGAGCCACGACCTCATTGTCTTCCGCTCCGCCGGTTGAAAGAATTCCGACAATGCGATGCTGTCGGCCATCGAGTTCGATTTCATCTCCCGCTTTGCGGCCCAATTTCGCAGCCAGACTTTCGCCTAGCAATACATCAGAGGAGTTATCGTCGGGCCACGCACCTTGTACTTTCCACCAGGGATGCGTAATGCGCACGCCGGTTGCGAAGCTTTCTTTGCCGAATGTAAGGCTCTTGGAGAAATAGGTTCCCAGAAGAGTGAGATCTTTCGCATCAGCGTTATCACCAACGCGAACGCTCACGGGCAGCATGGGAGCGAAACCGACGATATTGTGATGCCAAAATGTGCCTCGGATCTTAGGCAGGTCGGCTTCATTGAGGTATGCACCATCACTGGGCGGCTTGAGGTCGACACCGCCGATTTGAACATCGAGCGTGTCTTCCTGCGGAGTGACGACAAGATTCGCGCCGTAGTTGCGCAGTTCGCGACTGATCTTGTCGCCGATATCTGTCGCAACGGCGATCATGGCGGTTGCCACGCCCACACCCAGAGTGATGGCAACGCCCGCCAGAATCTTGCGGCGTTTTTGCCGTCGAAAAGATTCGTAGACCAGGCGTCCAAACATGGTTATTGCTGGAACATGCGGCTTCTGGCCGCGATGTCCGCCTCTTGAATGATTACCGCGTCGGAGGTAACTTGAGCTTTCAGCGGAACCGGATTGCATCCACCCGGCATTCCGACTGACTGCGGATTGATGGGAGCAGCACAGTTTTTGCAAACCACTCCATTGGGACCTTTATAGAAACCCACCGCGCCGCAGATTTCGCAGGCATCGAGAACCGTGGCAATTTTTCCGTCCGGCTTTTGGTACAGCCAGAAGCGCACCGTAGTGCCGTTTTCCTGCGCGGCAAAGCGATGCAGATCGCCGTCTTGAACCTGCGTGAGCGGAATACTAACCTGGCCATTCACGAATGTGAGCTGTGTGGCGGGTGACAAAGCGCTCACGCTCTTGGTGTAAATGAACTCGGCGGTTACGAGGACAATAAAGACAAACGAACTGGCATACACGGAGGCCATCCACAAACGCTCGCGGCGCGCACTCCAAATCGCTTTGCGTCGTTCCGCCGGAGACTCGGGCAGCGCTCCCGGCTGCCGGCGCTTGACCTCAAACAGCACCATGAGCGCGGCCAGAGCGAGAATCGTAATGAAAAAGAAAAGATCGTTGCGGACGATCGGACCGATAATCGCCATCTCCGTCTTCGAAGACGGCAGCACGCCATTTTCAGAGAGCTCATGCAGGCCCGAGATCACAAGCTGTGCCGCGACGAAGAACAAAATCACCGTGGTAACGCGAAAGAATTTTTGCAGATTAATGCGGACACTGCCTTTGACGAACATCACCCCGAATACCACCGCAGCCACCACACCCAAGAACGTGCCCATGAAGCTCAACAGTTCAGTTGAATTCAAGGAGACCGCCGACAGGATCAGAACGGTTTCAACACCTTCCCGCAAAACCATCAGAAATACAAATGCGAAAAGCCCAAACCACGCATTTCGGCCCGCGAGCAGCCCAACTTTGCCCTCGATCTCGCCTTTCATCTTGCGGCCCGTCTTCATCATGAAAATGATCATGGTGACGACGAAAAAGGCCGCGGCCAACATGACCCAACCTTCGAAAATATCCTGATTCCACTGGGTACGAGCAAGCAGCGCAGCGACTCCAAGGCTGCCTACGAAGGCCGAGATCAATGCCACGTAAACCGATTTACGCAGCTCGGGACGATTAATTTTGCCAAGGTAAGCCAGCGTGATGCCGACAATCAGCGCGGCTTCGACGCCTTCTCGCAAAGTTACAATAAATGCTTCTAACATCTGGAAATCAGCCTTTGCTAATGCGATTTGATATTGAAAATGAATTTCAATTTCATTATCTAGGATAGTCTCTCGGCTTCGTGGGCGTCAACGCGTGACGTCACCAGCAATTGTGATTTGGATCACGCAACCACTTGATAAGATGCGGCTCCGGCGAATCCGTTTACAGATGTCTGAGAAAAGCCTTCGCCCGGTCGATATGTGGATAAAGCTTCTCTTCGGCCTGGAACTCCGATGAGTGTACGCAGCGGCGGCTGCCGCGTAATTTTACAGGATGCTTGAGGTGAAGCATCTCGTGATAGACGATATATTCTACCGCATAGCACGGAACCCGCGGGTGGTCGAAAACGCGGCTTACAACGATTGCGTTATGGGCAGGATCGTAATGGCCGAGCCGGTTACGAGCGTGATCACGGCTCCAAGTCATGTGCGGCCGAGCCATCAAACCATAAAAGAAGCGTTGATTCAGATCTTCGAAGATATTTTCCAGGTTGTAGGTTCGCCCCTGGGCACTTTCGATTCGCTTGCGCCCACGCATCTGCCGCAGCAGGTGGGCTTTTTGGGTGATGTCTTGCGCGGAAATATGCCGGCGATAACGCGTGGCGTGTGCCCGATCGATAGGTTTGCGGTACATCTTAGCCAACAGAATATGAGCGATTGCCCGCAACACCGTGTCGGGAGCGCCTTCCAGCAAGTCTGAGAGACGAACGAACAACTTCCCTTCCCGCATGCGAATCGTATTATTGATGTTCGCAAAAGCGAAAAATTCTACCGTGAGCTCCGGCATCGGCGCCCGCGGGCGCAGCTCACGATAAGTTTCCTGAAAGATATGGTGGATTCTGTCTTGCACGTTGCGGCTAGATTAGCATGGATAAACAGTAAAACTGAGTAGCGCGAATGATCCCGTAGGTCTTCCACTGCCTCTCACTTTTTCTTGTGCTTGAACGCTTCTTCCTGTTCGCTCAGTAATTGGCGATGGTCCTGAACGCTGCTATCGACGGTTTCCACGACGCTGGTAAGAAGGAAATCATATTGCCGGGTTTCCTCTTTCTTGGCGTCCGCCGAGCTTTTCAAAGCTCGCAGCTTGGCTTGAAACTCCGTATCGGCATCGATAATCCCCTTTAAAGGTTTTCGCAGGTCCGCTTTGCGCTCGACAAAAGTGTCGATGTTATCATTCAATTCGTCGTAGACATCGAGAAAGTCCTGCAGCAGGCCACGAGTCTGCTGACCGCGATCGGTAACCTTCGGATCAGCACGCATCTGTTCGAGCGAGGAAAGTCGCGCGCGGGAGAACTGGATGTAAAGCTTGAGCCGGTCCGCAGGCTCCTGGGCCGCGTCCCGAAGCTGGTCTTGTTCCAGCGGATTCAGCGGGTCTCGGCGCGTTTGCGCCGACGCGGGCAATAGCAGCAACAAACCCAACGCCAATCTCGCGACTTTTCCAGAAGAACGAGTCATTTACCTTTAAACATGTGGGTTAAGAGATCAGTGCGCAAGCTCTCCAAGCGCTCTGCGGCAGCTTGCAGCGGTTCCTGATCATCAAAGTTCACGGTGCGCTTGATATCCCGCAGCTTAGCTGCCATTTTTCTAAAGTCGATCTCCGTATTCTTGACTCTCTTACCCGATTGCATAGCTGCGTCGTGCGCTTTCTCTGAGTAAGTCACCACCTCTTTTATCGCGCTCCGAGCCTCATCGACTTTGCCGGCAGTGTAGAGATCATCGGCAGACTTAAGTTGGCGCTCAGCAACTTCCACACACACTGCGGGCCTGTCGTCGACCTTCGCCGATTCGCAGCGTGCCATGAGATCCTGCAAGGTTTCCTGCCGGCCTGCGCAGACCAGGCACGTCGCCAAGAGAACCGCGAACACCGTTGATTGCTTAAGCATAAGTTATTTCTTCGGCTCGATGGCAATCAGCCGATGCCGGGCCTGCCACTCCTGATCAGGATACGCTCCGTTCGCGACCTCTAGAAAGCGATGATAATTCTGCGCTGCCAATTTATAGTTGCGTAAATGATCATAAGCGCTGGCGCGAAGAAAATAGCTTACAGGAATCTCAGGAAGAAACTTGGCCCGAGCATCGGCCGCCTTTATGGCTAACTCGTAGTTCTTGTTCTCTACTGCCGCGGTCGCTAAATCGCCGTACGCCTCACCGAGATCGGGCTTGAGCTTAACCGCTGTCAGCAATTCCTGTTGCGCTTCAGGAAACTTCCGCTCCTTCAAAAGAGTAATGCCGAGGTATTGATGTAGCTGAGCGCTGTCCGGGTGGGTCGCTAACATTGAACGGTAGAACGCTTCTGCTTGATCGTACTTCTTCGCCCTCAGATAAAGATCGCCAAGATCGCTTTGCGCTTGGGCATTCGCGGGATCGACTTTTAGTGCCTCTTGCAAATCGGCAATTGCGTCATCGTACTTTTCCAAAACGATCAGGATGTGGGCAAGCTGGATTCGGGCCGCTACATCGTCAGGATGCACCGCAATGAGTTTGCGCAGGAGCGGATCGGCCTCGCCAAAGCGCTGGCCGCGCATGTAAATGTTGGCCATGCCGGTCAGGGCATCGGTGGAAGTTGGATCAATAGCCAAGGCTTCCTTATATTCCTGCTCAGCATCAGCGAAACGGTTTTCCTTCTCCAACAACAGCCCGGCTGAAAGATAAGCCTCGGGATCTTTCGGTTGGAGCGCAGCGGCCTGCTTATAAGCTGAGATCGCCTCGTCGGGTTTCGTGCCCTCGAGCACATGAGCAAGAGATAACCACGCACGAGCGTGGCCTTCATCTATGTTTGCTGTAGGTTTTAGCGTGGTTGCTGCGCGAAGAAATTGTTCCGCGTCCGGCTGGCCGGTTTTCGCCAGCATGAGACCAAGATTCAGGTTCGACTCGAACACATCCGGCTTCGCAGCTACTGATTTGCGATATGCCGCAATCGACTCTTGCGCGTTTCCCAGCCCGTTGTAGACAAATCCCAGGTCAAACCAGGCTTGAAAGTTATTGGGATCGCCGGAGACGACTTTTTTCAGCAGCGGCTCAGCGGCAGCGTAATCATGCTTCTCGATAGCGGTTTCAGCTTGAGTTAACTCCGCAGGAACGGATGAATCCTGCTCAACTACTTTGTGATGACGGACGGTTTGGCCAGAACTCTGAGCGAAAACGACCCCGCCAAACTGGAAACTCACGCAAAGCAGGGCAATACAGGCAGGCTTATTTAGTGCCATTCCTCGACGATCCGTTCCCCGATGGCCCATGTCCGTTCAACACACTCGCCAGAAATTTTCCCGTGTACGAATTCGGCAGCTTTGCGATCGCTTCCGGCGGGCCCGCCCCGACAATATAACCTCCGCGCGCGCCGCCTTCGGGACCGAGATCGATCACCCAGTCCGCGGTCTTGATTACTTCGAGGTTGTGCTCAATCACCAGGATCGAGCCGCCCGCATCAATCAGACGGCGGAAGGCGGATAGAAGCTTACTGATGTCGTCAAAGTGTAGTCCAGTCGTGGGCTCATCGAAAATATACAAAAGGTGCTGACGCCGGCGCGACGAACTCTCTGAGCTTCGCAGGCGGCTGGCCTCCCGCGCCGCGGGCTGCAGATGTGCGGCCAATTTCATACGCTGCGCCTCACCGCCCGACAGCGTCGTAGCCGACTGTCCCAGACGCAAATAGCCAAGACCGACTTCCTCCAGCACGCGCAGTTTCTCCACGATTTTGGGAGCATTGGCGAAAAATTGCAGCGCTTCCTTTACCGTGAGGTCCAGGGCTTCGTGGATATTTTTCCCTCGATAACGAACCTCCAGCACCTGAGGTTTGTAGCGAGCGCCCTTGCACTCTTCGCAAATGAGTTCCACGTCCGCCAAAAACTGCATTTCCACGGTCACGGTTCCATCGCCCTGGCAGGTCTCGCAGCGTCCACCCGGAACGTTGAAGGAAAAATGTCCGGCGGTGAAGCCTCGCTTCTTAGACTCAGGCAGGGACGCATAGAGATCACGGATACCATCAAAAGCCTTGATATAAGTGACCGGGTTCGACCGTGGAGTGCGCCCAATCGGAGACTGATCCACCAGCACAACCTCGTCGATAAACTCCGCACCTTCCACTTCATCCCAGTACGACGCTCCTCCGGAAACAGCGCCGGTTTGCCTCTTTGCAGTCGACAATGCCTGGTACAACACGTCGTGCAGCAACGTAGATTTCCCTGAACCCGAAACCCCGGTAATCGCTACCAGCATCCGCAACGGAACCTCAAGGTCTATTCTTTTCAGGTTATGGGCGCGGGCACCGGAAATCTTGATTTGCTGTGTCCCCGGCTTACGGCGAGAGTTTGGAATTTGAATTTGCAGTTCGTCCGAGAGATAGCGCCCGGTGAGCGAACCCGGCATTTTCTGAATTTGGCTGTACGTTCCAGTCGCAATCAACTTGCCGCCGTTTTCACCTGCCCCGGGACCAAGGTCGAGAATCGTGTCCGAAGCCTGCATGACATCGCGATCATGCTCGACCACCAGAATCGTATTGCCCAAGTCCCGCAAATTGTGCAGAATTTTGATCAGCCGATGAGTATCGCGGCTGTGCAATCCGATCGAAGGCTCGTCCAGCACATAAAGCGTGCCTACGAGACGCGAACCCAGCGATGTCGCCAGTTGAATGCGTTGTGCTTCACCGCCCGATAGGGTGGACGCAAGGCGATCGAGAGTCAAATACTCCAATCCAACTTCATTCAGGAAGCGTAAGCGTTCGCGTATCTCCTGCAGCAGGCGCTCCGCGATTCCCGCTTCCTGTTCTGTTAATTGCAACGCTTCGAAGAACTGCGAAGCGGCCTCGACTGTCATGCAACAAACTTCGCAGATATTCTTGCCATTGATCTTTACCTGGCGCGCTTCCATGCGCAGGCGAGCGCCTTCGCAGTTGGAACATAGAGAATATCCACGATATCGGCTCAGAAATACACGAACGTGCAGCTTGTATTTCTTGCGCTCCAGATGATTGAAGAAACCGCGCACTCCCAAAAAGCGGCCCTCGCCGGCGACGATTACCCGCTGATGTTCGCGATCAAGCTCGTTCCACGGCACATCAAGCGGGATGCCTGCTTCGCGGGCGAAGCGTTTCAAGTCGGTAAACAGGGGGCGATACTTGGGCTTGGTCCAAGGCTCGATTGCGCCTTGGTTGAGGGTCAACGATTTATCTGGAATGACCAAATCCAAATCGAAATCGATGGTATTTCCGAAGCCCTGGCAGCGCGGACAAGCGCCGTACGGATTGTTGAAAGAGAATAATCGTGGTTCCGGCTCTTCGTAGCGAAGATTGCAAGCCTTGCACTCGAAACGCTGGGAGAAACATAGCCATTCGGAAGGCTGCTCGTCGCGCGGTACGTTCTCGAAGATGACTTCGCCCGATTCGCGATAGCTGATCTCAACCGCGTCCACGATTCTCGAGCGCGAGTCCGGCGAGATGACGAGGCGGTCAACCAACGCAAAGACAGGCTCGGCGAAGTTGATATTTAGCAGCGACTCGGGGGTTGAAAATTCAAAGATCTGGCCGCCTTGATAAAGCCGGTTAAATCCCCGGGTGCGTAGATCGAGAAGACGGCTTTTCAGCTGATCGGAAAGAACGCTGGCCGCATCCTTCTTCGCCTTTTTCTTGCGCCCCCGTGCCTTGGCCGCGGCCGGAGCGTCAACCGACGCAACCAGCGTCGATGCACCCTGCAGCGGAAACAGCACATTCAGCCGCGTGCCCGCGAGCAGTTTCATCAAGGCATCGGCGACTTCATCGACCGTATCCCTCTTAACCTCCCTGCCGCATTGCACGCAGTAAGTACGGCCAACCCGGGCGAACAGAAGCCGAAGATAATCGTAGATTTCAGTCGCTGTACCCACCGTGGAGCGTGGATTGCGCGTGGTATTCTTCTGCCGGATCGCCACAGCCGGCGCGATTCCATCAATCACATCCGCGTCTGGCTTCTCGATTCGCTCCAAAAACTGACGCGCGTAGGCTGACAGCGATTCCACATAGCGGCGCTGTCCCTCAGCATAGATGGTATCGAAGGCGAGGGACGACTTCCCTGACCCCGAGACTCCGGTCACAACCGTCAACGAGTTGTGCGGAATCTCAAAATCTATATTTTTGAGGTTATGAACTCGCGCACCGCGAACAACAATAGTTTCCGTGGACATCG
>DASYOD010000071.1:0-4594 GCA_036008085.1 Terriglobales bacterium | reverse complement strand
CATTGGGCTTTAGTGGCCAATGATCGAGCGCAGGACTCTTGGTTCAAAAGGTCTCGTTACACCTGCGGGATTCAACACGGGACACCATCGCGTGGAATCTAAATTCCGCTGTTGCTTACAAGAAGCGCCAAATCGCGCTTCCCTCAACGATAGTCGGTCAGCATCAAGTCTTGTTTTTACTACTAATCTTTCCCTAGCTGTTCTAGAGCGGCGCGGGCGGGCCCGTAATCCGGTGCGGCAGCAAGAGCGACCCGGAGCGCCTGCCTGGCATCGTCGTTGCGGCCAACCGCTTGGAAGGCGGTGGCAAGATTGGTGAGGAATTCGGGGTCACGGGGTGAGATTCGCACAGCAATCTGGAATTGTACGATGGCATCCGCGAATCGACCCTGCTGGCCGTAGACCGCGCCGAGATTGCTGTGCAGCGAAGCGTTGAAATCGTCGGCCTCCGTATGAAACCCGAGCGCCCTAGAGAAATAGGATGCGGCTTCGTCCAGATGGCCCTCGTGCTGCCAGGCAATCAGCCCGAGAGCATTTAGAACATTTGCATCATTGGGACTTATGACGACGGCTCTCCGAAGCGCTGCTTCCGCATCGGTCCAGCGGCCAGCCTGCGCCAGGATAAGGCCCTCCTCGCCATCCACTTGGGGGTCTTTTGAATCAGCGAGACGAACCTGAGCAAGCGCCCGAAGCGCCCTGTCAAAGTCCCCCCGGGCGGCGTAAATCGAAGCCAATCCTTCGCCGGCAATTGCCAGTTCCAACCGGTCGGGCGGCGATGCACTTTCCGCCAGGGAAATGGCAGTCAAGTAGTGAGATTCGGCCGAAGACTGTCCCGCCGGGTTGTTAGGTTGAACTGCAGCAACCATATCCTGCACAAAAGGCGCGTTCGGCGAACTTTCCAGTGTGCGCGTAAACAGAGCGGAGTCATCTTTCCAGACAGCGTTGCGAGCGGAGGTCCACGCCGCGAACAGGAGCAGAACGGCGACTAACACGACAGCCTCGGCAGGTAAGCGGAAACGTTCGGGAAGCGACCGGCCGATCCGCGCAGCCATGAGGACAGTCAACAAACAGAAACCGACGGACGGCAGATACAGATAGCGCTCGGAAAACACGTTCCGGCCCACCGCGTAGACATTCAAAACGGGAATCAATGTGATGAACACCCAGAGCGCGGCGAATGAAGCCAAAGGCGCACGCCGCAATCCATACAGGATGGCGGAAGCAGCGAGAGTCAGAAACAGAATAGCCACAATGGCTCGGGGATCTCGAAGAGTTCGCACGGGGACAAAGAGGTAATAAGCGTTGAGGCCGACCGGAACGAGCAATTTCCAGCAATACTCCAAGATCAGATTAAGTGTGGTGAGACCAAATTCGAAGGGGCTCAGAATCCAATCTCGTTGTCGGATAACAAGGAAGCCAAGCACACGTAGACGTAGCACGAAGTAAAGAACCAAAATACACCAGTAAGGAAGAGAAAACTTTAGAGCGCCGCCGATGCGACGGACGAATACGGCGTCTTCACTCAAGCAGAAAACGTAAGCGATGACGATAAGAGGGAAAACGATGGCGGTTTCTTTCGATAACAGCGCGGCCGCGAATGCCGCAAACGACGCCGCAAGCAAAAGACCGTGGATGCGTCGCGATGGTTTGATTGGCTGCTCCTGTGATTTCTGACCCCGCGCGGCAACAAAAAACAGAAATGCGAGCAAAAAAAACGCTGTGCAGCCGATGTCAGGCAGCGCCGCGATCCAATCCACCGCCTCGGAATGAATCGGATGCACGGCAAACAAAGCTGCAGATGCGAAAGCCAGTCCAATGCGGCCAGTCAGCGCATGGAACAGAGCAAACGCAAGAAGGACGACAAGTACGTGGAAGGCGACGTTCACTTCATGGAAGGCACTGGCATCAAAACCGAAAGCATCGGCAGTTAGACGGTACGTCACCATCTGCAGCGGCCGATAATAATTGCTGCGTTCGCGAGCTCCTGAGCGCATGAAGCCCCAAATGTTCGGAGCGACCAAATCCAAGAATGGGGCGCCTGGGCGCAGGCTAGAATTCATCACTACCTGTTCATGGTCGTCCCAGACGAAACCGTTGCGGATGCTATTGGCGTAGGCGGAGATGGTGAGAATGCACAGAAGTGCCGCAGCTGCGGCCGCACTGAGTCTGGTTGTTGGCAGCTTGGAGAACGGGGGCGCCTTTATTGTCAAAGCTGGCGGGGCCGATGTCGGCTGGGAGGCTGGCCTTGCGGATCGGCCTCTCTTCTTGTTTGCCTTCATTAAGTGCAGCTCCCCAACTGCCAGCAAATGGATTGCGTAATTATAGGAGAAAGCGTTTTGCGCCGCCTGAATAGTCTGCTCGTTGGAAACTGGCCACCGCCGCATAACCGATTAAGTTCGCACTTCCTCCAAGGACGTGATACACTACCTTTGCGCTTAATACCTCGGTTGTGTTGTGCGGTCCCTCAAGTTGAGTTGTTGATCTGAGATTACCCGCCTGCAGTTTTCTCCGTACGTTTTCAGCGTAATCTAAAACAAGACTGGCAATGCGAATTGCCGCGCTTGCACCGGCAAAGTGTGCGCGCCGCTATCGCTCCAGCCAGCAAGAAAGCAATACGAATGCAAAGTTTCACAGAATTACCAATCTCCGCCTACATGAAGGAGAGATTGGCACACGCGCGATTTTCGACGCCGACCCCCGTGCAAGCTGCGGCTATTCCGCAAGCGCTCGAGGGCAAGGACGTGCTCGCAACCGCGCAAACCGGAACCGGCAAGACGCTGGCGTTCCTGATCCCCGTAATCGAGCAACTACTCAAGAGCAAAACGCCCGGAATCGCGGCGCTAGTGCTTGTGCCTACACGCGAATTGGCCATGCAGGTCGTGGCGCAATTCAATGCCTTGCGCGGCACACAACTTGTGCCTGCAGGGCTGGTGGTGGGCGGATTGGCGGAAGGCGCGCAACTTAATGCCATTCGTAAGGGAGCGCGGCTAGTCGTAGCAACTCCCGGGCGCTTGGAAGATTATCTCGACCGCAAGCTCTTTAATTTCAATTCGTTGCGCATTCTGATCCTGGACGAAGCGGATCGCATGCTGGATATGGGATTTCTCCCAGCCATCAAGCGCATCGCCGCAATCCTGCCGAAAGAACGGCAAACCATGTGTTTTTCCGCGACAATGGAAGCATCCGTCGCTCACCTCGTAAAAGACTATTTGCGAAACCCGGCGCGTCTTGCGTTTGGTTCTATTCTTAAGCCTTCCGAAAACGTGCGCATGCAGGCATTCGAAGTTTCCGTTGACCGAAAACTGGAAATGCTGCAGCGTTTGCTTGCCAAAGAAACTGGTCGTTGCCTGGTGTTCTCTCGCACCAAGCGCGGCACCGAGCGCATTACCAAGAGCCTGAACCGCGACGGCTTCTCCGCTGCCATGATTCATGGAGACCGCTCGCAATCGCAACGAACGGCTGCACTTGCGGGCTTCCAACAAGGACGTTATCGAGTCCTAGTGGCGACCGACCTAGCTTCCCGCGGAATTCACGTTCAGGACATCGTCCACGTCATCAATTACGATTTGCCGGATGTGGCGGAGAATTTCATCCATCGTGTAGGGCGAACCGGACGTGCTGGCGGACACGGCGTCGCCACCACTCTCTTTTCGCGCGAACAGCGTTCCGAGTTGTTCCAGTTGGAACGGACACTCGGTATTCGGATAGAACGTCTGAATGCCGACCCGGCCGCGGCAAAGCCAAAGCCTGGCGTACACATCAGGACTGAATCCGCGCCAATGCCAACAAATGGCGCTGCAAAGCCAGCGACGGTTCGGTCGACCATGATTGCCTTGCCGGGAGAGATACTCCAAGCGCAGATCGAAAGCTAGGAACGTATTCAACCGAATGGTTGAATACGCGTAACCAAGCGAAATTTGCCCCGTATTCAACCCGAGGGTTGAATACACAGTTCGAGGAGCGGAACGCAATGTTCCGCTCCTTGCCATTTAAACCCTTCTTTTTGTGCGGCTTGCCTGATTCGGGAATATTATCCGAGCGTTGCCAGTCTCTCCAGCAACGGATGTTTCTCCTTGATCGCGCGAGCCAGTCCGCTTCACCTTGGCGTGCTGGCTCGCCCTCCTATCACCGAGGCTTTGTGGAGATCTCGCCTAGGTATCGAGTAAATTGTTCTGTGGTCAGCCCATGCTCGGTATCTCAAGAGCTGGGTCTTTATCCCCTTTATTTTTCAATGACTTGCCTCTCTCTTGTCACGTTGTCTAGCGCTAACATCACGCCCATTTATAGGCATGCCTCGGCCATAGCCATCAATCCGGATGGTACGCAAAAAGCAAACGAAGTTTAGTGCTGGCGGCGAACCGCTGGCGAGGGGCTCGGAGCGAGCGAGGAGGAACTAACAGGCGGCATAGGCGGGGCAAGGCCAGCGGTTTGGGAACCGAGACCCAGCTTTTGAAGGGTCTTTGCATCAAGCTTCCCGGAGGGATTCAGGCCGTGCGCCTCTTGAAACTTCTTCATGGCGTCGACGGTCGAGGCATCCCACTTGCCACTGGGTTTGCCATCGAAGGAACCGTCTTTGGCCAGGGCGGCCTGGATTTCG
>DASYOD010000070.1:0-11260 GCA_036008085.1 Terriglobales bacterium | reverse complement strand
GGCGTCCGGGGCTCAAGCGAAGTCACCCTCTACATTGCAAAATGACTGAGGGAGGGTTAGCAAGGGTCTATAGCAAAGTGCTGGTCGAGGCGAACAAGAAGATTTGTCGAAGGCAGGATAGAGTCCCGAGGCGTTGGGTTGATTTATCCGGTTGGCGGTAAGCCCGGAGCCCGAGCAACGATCGCGAGTAGCGGTTCGCAAGGATCGCAACTACGGCAGGTCGGCGAGGGTCTAAAGCGAGCTACTGGCCGAGACGAATGATCTCAACACCACCTCGGGACTCTTAATTTGTCTGCAGCAATCAGGGGCGGTGGTTGACTTCGGCTGCAGCTCTCCCCCAGGCTAGCTGCGAAACTTCAGCAGAAAGTTACGCCGCCCACTGTTTTCTACGGCCCTTGCTGAATTTGAAACCTTTCTTTCGGCACCAGCCGCGCCCGGTAAATCGAGTTTGTCGCCGCCACCTCAGCTACCGCATCTGCATCCAGTTCATACGAACCGAACGGCAGATTCTCTCCAAAAGGAATCTCTAAGTCGGCAGTGCCCTTCTTCAAGTTAATGCGCTGGTAGCCAATCGCCGTAGCTCGTCCGATCTCATTCACCGCCATTATGATGGCGGTCAAATCAAAATCCTGCTCGGTCTGGTTGGACACAATGATCGAGCCTTCCAGCCTTTGCGCGTTGACTTGGGGATAGCGTCCCCATTGCGCAAGCAGCGGCGCCACCACTGTTAGCACCAATGGCTGCTTGAGTTGCGCGGCTGGTCTGCCGCTGTCGATCACCCTCACAGTAAATTTGAATTCACCAGTTTCGGTGGGGACACCGCTCAGAGTTCCATCCGCTCCCAGCGCGATACCGGGGGGTGGGGCACCCTCGGTGATTTCCCAACGCAAAGGTGTGATTCCTCCACGAGCCTCTAAATGAGTTTCGTAGTGCTGACGAAGATACGCCTTGTGCAAGCTAGTGGTTAGAATCACCAGCGGTTCGCCGGTGGCAGCGCCCTGTTGGGCAAAACCCACGGCTGGAGCCGTCAGCAGGGCGAATAGCAATGCGAAAATCGTGCTACTTCGATGCATGAAGGAAATCATCCACAGTCTGAATAAACATCCCGGTATCGTCCACAAACGTCATATGCCCGGCCTTGGGAAAGACCACGATCTTTGATCCCGCAATTTTTTCGTGCATTGCTTGTGACAGAGTCGGATCACATTCGTCGTGATCACCCACCAGAACAAGCGTTGGTACTTTGATGCTTGCCAATCGGTCGGTGTATTCGACCGATTTCAAGTTGCCGTCAATAACGAACTCTCCGTGCTCGCCCCACATTTCGCGGTACAGATCCCACGCCATCTTGCCATTATCAACTGGATCGTAGTTAGGATCGGGATGGTTCTGATAAAGGTAGGGGAAATAGCCTTCGCCCCAGGCCGCAATCATATAGTCATTCGTGTATCGGTTTTTCTCGTAGTCCTTGCCGTGTCCGAACAATCCCGCCGCTTCAAGTTTATCGATGCGTTCGCGCAGTTCCGGGGACATATTCTGTTTCATTTTCACGAAGATTTCGTTGAGCGCTTTTGAACTCGACCAGGTACTGCCAAGAATCAAATGAGTGAGGTTCGCCTGATATTTCAGAGCGTACGCTTGCGCCAAGGCTCCGCCGTAGGAGTGTCCTATCAAGCTGATCTTGCCCAAGCCCAGTGCCTGGCGCACCGCCTCAACGTCTTCGACCATATTCTCGACGGTGTATCCAGAAGGATCCTCGAGTTTCTGCGACCGGCCAGAGCCGCGTTCATCAATAAAGACGACCTTATTGTGGCGCGCGAGAGGCAGAAGGTAAGGCAAAAAATAATCGTGCGAAGCACCTGGACCGCCATGCACGATCATCAGCGGCGCGCCACGGCCCAGTATTTTGTAATAAATCATGACTCCGTTGGCGTCGACGAAACCTTCCTGCACCGGATACACATTCGAAGCAGACGCCGCGTGGGCGACGGGCTTACTGGCTTGAGCGCCGGGTAAAGTGCCAAGGCCCAACATCAAGAGAAAAATCAGGAACCGCAAGTTTTTCATAGTCCGGCTATCGTAATGTGCAGCCATTGGAAGAGCAAACGGCCGCACCAGGCCGAGGCAGTGGTGCAGTTTGAATCTCACTTTTAATGTCCCAACGGAGGCAGGGAAACCTGCTTCGTTGAAAGCCATGCCGCCGCAGTCAAACATAATGTAATTACGATTGAGAAAGCGATGGGTAGAATAAACAGGTATCTCCAGCTCACAACCGTGATGGCGGCAAAGCAAAGGGCGAACGCCCACGCCGTGCCGCGCATGAGGGGCAAAGTCGCTGCCGGAAGGCTACCCAGTTGCCACGCCAATATCGCCGCGAATAGATAAAACACGCCGACAGAGAATCCGGCCGCCACGAACAGGTCCCAATACGTGCGGTCGAACCCCTGCACGTCAAAGTGAATTGACCGCATCGAGCCAAGAAGGGCATCAACTCCCCATTGGGGATCAGACTGGCGAAAGCCGAGTGTATGTCCTAACGCAAAAAGCAGCAGAAGAACAGCAGCAATTCGATAAAACATAGATGCTTTCATTCTTGCCTCCAGAGATCACGGCAGCGTGCGCCACTGTCCTGCCGCTGAGGATCAAACTTACCACCAAGCCTGCCTTCGGTTGACAGTTCCCGCCGTCTTCGATTCAATAACTCAAGTGACTACAGGTCTCTCGGCCGATTCTGAAGACGCACCCGCCCGATGATCGTCAACTTCGCTGAACGGGCACACAACCACAACTGGGAACTCGATCCGGTTACGCGCTCCTTGCTTGATACCGATTTTTACAAACTGCTGATGCTTCAGTTTATCTGGAAGCATTTCCCTAAGACCCACGCTTCCTTCTCAATTTCGAACCGTTCTTCCCATGTGCGTCTCGCCGACCAGATTGCGATTGAGGATTTGATCCAGCAACTGGAGCACGTCCGGAAACTTCGCTTTCGTAGATCCGAACTGGTATGGCTGGCAGGCAATACGTTCTACGGACGCCGCGGAATATTCGAACCGGCCTTTCTGGAATGGCTGGACCGAAATTTTAGATTATCTGATTACGCTCTCTCAGTAGTGGACGGCCAATTCCATCTTTCCTTCGAGGGCCGTTGGACTGACACCACCATGTGGGAACTATACGCGCTGTCCATTATCGACGAATTGCGGACCCGCGCGAACATGAAAAAGCTGAGCGAGTTCCAGCTCGACATCTTGTACGCCCGGGCAAAAACCAAGCTATGGAGCAAGATCGAGCGCCTTCGCGGGGTTCCGGGCTTGAGCTTCGCTGATTTTGGAACGCGGCGGCGGCACAGTTTCTTGTGGCAGGAATATGTCGTCCACGCCATGGATTCGAATCTTGGCGCAAGCTTCATCGGAACCTCGAATGCATTTCTCGCTCACAAACACGATCTAGAGGCGATTGGCACTAACGCGCACGAAATACCCATGGTTCTGGCTGCCCTGGCTCCGGACGACGAGGCGCTGAAAGCCTCTCAATACCGCGTGCTCGAACTGTGGCAGAACACCTACGAAGGCGCGTTGCGAATCATGCTGCCTGACACCTTTGGCACCACCCAATTTCTCGAAGGTGCCCCCGACTGGGCCGCCGATTGGACCGGCCAGCGTATCGACAGCAAGGACCCATACGTTGCCGGAGACGAATATATCGAGTGGCTGAAAGGGCGGGGCCGCGACCCCAGGGAAAAACTCATCATCGCCTCTGATGCGCTCGACATCGACGAAATACTCGGCCTGCATGCGTATTTCGGCGGCGAACTGCAGCCGGGCACGCCCAAAACTGATTTTTTCGACGCGGCCGATTTTCTCAATCAACACAAGTGGATTCCAGATCGTAAAATTCGGTTCAGCGCTGGCTGGGGCACGCTGCTCACCAACGATTTTCGCGGATGCGATCCCAGCGGCGGCAACGATTTTGATCCCATCAGCCTGATCGCTAAAGTTTCCAACGTGGAGGGAAGGCCGGCGGTCAAGCTTTCCGACAATTCTGCGAAGGCGCTCGGTCCGCCATCTGAAATTCAACGCTACAAACGCGTATTCGGGACCGCGGGCATCCGAAATGCTCCTCTGATCGCATAACCGAGCAAAAAACGAAGCACGCAGCTCCCCATTCATTTTCGCGTCTGGTTCTCAACAGGCGCACCAAAAGAGACAACCTCATTATCACTGCGACCGGGCCTATGATGCGTTAGGACCAATCAGCAGGAGGTACTCACATGGCGGCGAATCAGGTAGTGCTTTATTTCGACAAGCAAGAGGATGCCTTACTTTTTACCCTGGCTGCCAGCTCGGTTATGTCAGCGGAGGGGCCGGTCCGCAGCAGCGACGCGGTCGTCAAAGTTGCGCAGGAGATTTGCAAAGCCAGCCGCATTACGGCTGAAGGTGTTCTGAACGTCACCTGAAGGATGGCGCCATGAAGATGCTTAGAAAAGCCGTGCTGCAAATAGGGGCTCCCGCGCTAATCGCGTTCATGGCATGGAACGCGTATCTCGCTGTCAATCATCTAAAACAGATGCAGAAATCTGCGGCGCTCACGCTGGAAAGCTCCGCGATCCAGGCGGAAATTTCCGCCGTGACGAAAGATTTGACCGATATGGAAACCGGCCAGCGCGGTTACCTGCTGACCGGCGACACTTCCTACCTGCAGCCCTACACCGACGCGAAAAGCAGAATCGCAGGTGACCTTGCCGTCCTGCGTAAAGAATTGGCTAATCGCTCGGAGAACGAACGGTCGCTCGAATCGCAACTGGAATCTCTGGCTGGCTCGAAGCAAGTGGAAATGGAACACTCCATCGACTTGCGGGAACGGGGTTATCGACACCGCGCATTCATGCTGGTGGCGTCCAATGAAGGTCAGGAGTACATGGATAGGGCTCGCGCCCTGCTGACTGCTCTTTCAAACGCCGAAGCCGTCGCTTTCGCCAAATTCGACCAGGAGAAGAATGCCAGCCTCAGCAAAGTTTTGCGACAAACCATCATTTCGAACCTGTATCTGCTAGGCCTGACAGTATGTCTCTTTGGACTTGTCCGCTACCACGGGCGATTGCTTGAACAGGAAGCGGCCCAGAGCAGGCGGGAACTCGGCCTGCGCGATTTGCAGCTGGAAAAATTAACCTCGGCTCTCACCAATCAAGCCCGTTCTAAGACATCTACTATCGAGGCGAACGCCCGCTTGCTCCTGCAGAACTACGGAGGATTTCTACCGCGCCAAGGCCACGAATATGCCGAGCAGATAAAGGAAGCGTCCGCAGAGATGGAGCAACTCCGGCAGGATCTGGTAGGCGCGCCCTGTGGCAATGGTGATCAAAAGGCCGCGTAACAGCTGGGAAGCCGTGCCCTGTCAAAAATCCGACGCCGGCCGTTTTTGCGCAAAGCTGTTAGTAGACGACCTCTCCAAAGGCATCAGCCGTCCTTGCGGTAGAGGAGGTCGCGCATCGCCCGTCTCCGAGCTTCGTTCGTTTCCTTCAGAGTCTTGCGTTCGTCTGCATCCATGCCTTGCTTCGTTAAAGGGGTAGCGTGTTCGGGTTCGCTACACGCCGGGCAGCGGTTGGCAAAGCCGGGTTTATCCGGCTTCAGCTCAAACTCTTCCGAGCAGATGGAGCACACTTGGAGAGGAAATGCCATCCCGTTCTCATGATACACGTAGGACTCATGCAGTTTGCTTTGCTATCCGATGGCCACCTTTAGCACCCACTGTTATCGGCGTGTACAAAGCTTTCGTTTGACCTCGCGCCGCTTTTGCAGGATCATTAACACGGAATGGACGCTGAGCGAATCATTGCCGATATCGAGCAACTGGAGGAAATGTTCGAAGCTCCGGACATAAGGCCACTCAGTGCCAGCGACATCTCTGCTGCCAATCGGGCCCACGATGAAAAGCTGGCACGCAGTCCGTGGTTTCGGCTCTGGCAGAGTTATGGCGTCTGCTGCCGAACCGAGTCGCCGGTATTTCGAATGGGGGAAACGGAGAGCTGACCCTCCTGCGAATGGACGTCAGAAATGGCGAAGAAGCAAACTGCCAGAGTGCTGCCAAAACTCACCGAGACTGAAACAAGACCTGCTTTCGCACATCCAAAATGGATACCAGCTTGAAACTGATTCCCTCGGCGGCAACCCAGTCCTGCGGTCCTTGAAAGATGATCAAGAAATACGCGCTCTTTCTGCCAATCGCAATACCATCAAGGCGATGGAGCAGCGTGGACTCATCAACCCCGGCAAAGGTCACGACCCGCTGATTATTGTGTGGCGTCTGAAAAAGAAAGCACAGTAAAACCATATCCGACACGGAGAAGCGTCTCCAAACGTACCTCGCTGGAAGGTGCATTTTTATTGATGATTTTGGTGGGCAGTGCAGGACTCGAACCTGCGACCTCCTGCTTGTAAGGCAGGCGCTCTAACCAGCTGAGCTAACCGCCCCCGTCGCCAGGGTTTCATCGTAACGTCGCCTGAGAAGATCGACCACGCGCCGGGCAAATGCGCGTCAGCGACTTTAGCCAGTATACGTGAGAGGCCAGGACTTGGCACTTACGCGGCTAATCCAGGCTCCGGTAAATTGATATCGCTTCCTGCTGCTAGACTGGCGCGTGCGGCGTTTAATCGTCAACGCGGATGATTTCGGGCTCACTCAGGGTGTGAACCGCGCCATTGTGGAAGCCCATAGCCAGGGCATCGTAACCTCCTCCACCCTGATGGCTAATGGTCGGGCCTTTGACGATGCAGTTCACCGCGCCACGTCTGCAGTGCAACTGAGTATTGGCTGCCATGTTGTAGTGGTAGACGGTTCACCTGTGTCGGGGCAACAAACTATCACCACCCTGTCGAATGGAAAATTCGGCGATGGCCGCTTTTATGACAGTCTTAATGGTTTTGCCCTGCGTGTGGTGAGCGGCCGAATCAATGAGGACGATATTGAAGCCGAAGCCACTGCGCAGATCCGCAAACTGCAAACCGTGGGTGTTGTCGTCTCGCACCTGGATACTCACAAGCACACACATATACTGCCGCGAGTGCTGCGACCCTTGCTCCGTACCGCACGAACATGCGGCGTACCGGCTATGCGCAATCCGTTCGGACCAGTCCACATAGCCAGCGTTGCCAATCGTCCTCATTTATGGAAGCAGTTTGGCAAGGTCACCGTGCTGAACCGGCTGGGCAAATCCTTCCGAAAATCCGTCGCGGCCGCGGGTATCCTAACTCCCGACGGCACTGTAGGCATTGTGGCCACCGGTGCGATGGATCTCCGGCTATTCGAAAATATCGTCAATAGCCTCCCAGAAGGCACCTGGGAACTGGTCTGTCATCCGGGCTATAACGATGCCGAACTTGCTGGCATCCGCACCCGCTTGCGTGACTCGCGGGTAAAAGAATTACAGCTACTGACTTCGCCTGAAGCTCGCGAAATATTAGATCGAAGCGGGGTTCAACTCACTTCATACCGCGATCTGATCTGAGCAGTTTCCTTGATAACCCACCGGACGTACACGGCCTTTTGATTGGGGCCATGCCCCAAATTGCTGCAACGCAGGCTCAAGCAGCAAGCTATGATATGCCATCCCCTGAAAACGCGGCATAGGCACCGAAACAACATGGATAGAAGACCGGAAATGCGGCTCGCGACCGTCATCCCCGTACGCATTTGGGGTATGGATGCGGATGGCCACCCGTTTTTTCAGAACGCCAATGCCACCAATCTGAGTAGCGAGGGTGCCACTTTCTCGGGCATCAGTCATCCTTTGAAGGCTGGTGACGTAATAGGCGTGCAATACGTCGAGAAGAAAGTCCGCTGCAAAGTAATCTGGGTGATTGACTCCGGCGTCGAAAGGCAGATCGAAGCTGGCATAGAAATTTTGCCCGGCCAGAAGAGCCCATGGCAGGAGCTTACCAACCAGGAAAAAAGCGAAGTCGCGCCTTCAAAGAATAAGCGGCGATGGACCCGCCACAAAGTTTGGTTTCCTCTCGAGATTGGTTTTGAAGACTCGCGCCGCACTCACATGCAGACAAATGCTACTGACATTGGCGGCCGCGGCTGTTATGTAGAAACCCTGCTTCCTTTACCCATGGGAACAAAAGTGAAAATTACGTTCTGGATGGACGATGAAAAGATCCAAACCAGCGGCGTAGTCAGGGCCAGCGATGGGGGAGTAGGCATGGGCATCGAGTTCACCCAACTCGACGACCACATTCAGGAACGGCTGCAGAATCACCTGGAAAAACTCGACGAGGGCCTTCAGCGCGCCGCCAAGAGTGCTACCACCGCGGACTCGTAATTCTAGTTCTTATCTCCTGTTCGTCTCCGTCAAAATCTGAATCCCATCACAGCACTCACCATCGAATCAGAGAGTCGTATACGCTAGTTCGAGAGGATTGGGATGAAGATTGGCATCACCTGCTATCCGACATACGGTGGCAGCGGGGTAGTCGCGACTGAGCTTGGCGTAGAACTAGCCGAGCG
Organism: Terriglobales bacterium; assembly: GCA_036008085.1. GTDB lineage: Bacteria > Acidobacteriota > Terriglobia > Terriglobales > Acidobacteriaceae > JABDBE01. The sequence continues at coordinate 2,752 of DASYOD010000070.1, read as the reverse complement.
CGGACACAAGATCCATTTTATTTCCTACGCTCAGCCTATCCGTCTAACCGAACTTCACCCCAATATTCACTATCATGAAGTCGATGTATCGCGTTACCCGCTGTTCGAGTTTCCTCCGTATGACTTGGCTTTGGCCACGCGTATGGCAGAAGTTTCCGAACTCTACGCCCTCGATCTTTTGCATGTGCATTACGCGATTCCGCATTCCGTAAGCGCTTTATTAGCTCGCCAAATGCTGGCCGCGAAACCGATGGGACAGAAGTTGCCTTTTGTCACCACGTTGCACGGCACCGACATCACTCTGGTGGGGCTGGATCGTTCCTACCTGCCGATTACGCGCTTCTCTATTGAACAAAGCGACGGCGTTACTGCCATCTCGCAATATTTGCGGGAGCGCACGCTGCGGGAGTTCGACGTAAAAAATAATATCGAGGTCATTTACAATTTCGTAAATTGCGATGTTTACGTTCGCGATCCTGAGGCAGCGCTACGTCGGAAAGAATACGCTCCAAACGGAGAGCGTATTCTGGTGCACTTGTCGAATTTTCGCCCAGTGAAACGCATTACGGATACGATTGAAATCCTGGATCGGGTGCGCAAGAAAATTCCTGCAAAGCTTCTGCTGATCGGCGATGGGCCAGATCGCTCGCGCGCCGAATGGCTGGCCGTGCAGAAGGGCATTCACAACGATGTCCTGTTTCTTGGCAAGCAGGACAACGTGCACGAAAAACTGGCGCTAGCTGATTTAATCCTCATGCCCAGTGAACTGGAGTCATTCGGCTTGGCCGCCCTTGAAGCCATGGCTTGCGAAGCCGTGCCTATCGCGACTCGCGTGGGCGGCGTTCCCGAAGTAATTGAGCATGGAAAAAGCGGATTTTTGGCCAACGTGGGCGACGTGGATACGATGGCTCGCTACGCGATCGAATTGCTGAGCGACGATAATCGCTTGCAGGAAATGGGCAAGGCTTGTCGCGCGGTAGCGCAATCCAGGTTTTGTTCCTCGAAGATTATTCCGCAATATGAGGAATTTTATCGCCGCGTGCTGGAACGTTCCTCGTAGAGTGCGGCAACCAGAGAATCCTCGCTAGGCAGAATCGGCAAACGCAAACGGATCAACGTGCCTTTGCCTTCATGACTGTCAATGGTCATGCGCGCCGTTTCTCCATACAGAACTTTCAATCTCTCGGCGACGTTCGCCAATCCGATCCCGGTTCCGCCCAGTCCGGTTGGTTTTTCCAAAAGATTCGCTGCCCCCATGCCTACGCCATCGTCTTCCACTTCGATGATCACTTGTGAGTCGGTTAACCGGCTTCGCAGAAAGATGCTGCCACCTTCAATTTTGGTCGCAAGTCCATGCTTGATGGAATTTTCGACCAGCGGCTGCAGAAGCATGCTGGGCACCATAACGTCGAGCGATCCTGGCTCAAGTTCCTTAGTGACCTGCAATTTGTCACGCCCGAAGCGGACCACCTCGATGTCGAGGTAATTGTCGATAAACTCCAACTCTTCACGCAGCGGAACAAAGGCGTCACCGCTGCTCAGCAGCCTCCGCAAAATAGTAGCCAGCTTGATGATCAACTCGCGCGCCGTATCCGGATCAAATCTCACCAGCGACGAAACTGAATTCAAGGTATTGAAGAGAAAGTGCGGGTTGATCTGATTTTGCAAGGCTGCCATGCGAGCATGCAGGAGAAGCCGTTCCTGTTCTTCGAGCTTGATCTGGATGCGCACGCTGTTCCATATTTTCAGTTCAGTTCCAATCGCGATAATGGAAGTGGCATAAATCGCGATCCACACCCATGGATTCAGGCTTTCGCGGCTAAGGCCCTCGAGCGTGAAAGTGGCGTGCGGAAGAAATCGCGAAACCTCCGTCAGCACAAAACGCAGCGCTACGATAGTCACAAAAAACAAGACCTGCCAATCGAACAACCGCGGTGTCGGAAGGTTGCGACGGATCATTCGGTAGACGCTGAGATCAATAAACGGCGAAAACGACCAGATATCTTCGCGGTCCGGCGCGAGCGTGCGCAACTGTCCCGCGATGAATCCGCAAAGCACATTAAACGGCAGCGTTGCCCATTCCCCATGCAACAAGGCCGGCAGCGCGATAAAAGCTCCGCCCACCATGCCGGTAAATCTCCCTGCTATTACACCCAATAAAATTGTGGTCTCGAAAGACAGGTCTCCCGCCAGAAAACTGGTTTGCATGAACCGGATCCACACCGCGGCGGCCAGCGGAATTCCGATCCACAACACTAAGTAAATCTGCTGCTTCAATGTCCGGTTTTCGCGAAACAACAAAGACTTGAATTCCACAGACCGCACAAGGGTGCTGGCAACGGCTGCGGCGACGCCTAGCTTGATTAGAAGATTTACGAGGATGAGCCGCTGTTCCATTTTTAGCCGATCATGATTGCGTGAATGAAGCCCGCTGAGGAGAATGTAGCATGAAGCCGTGGTCAAAGAACGTGGCCGGCTAATTCACATCTTGTAGCGCCGGCATCTTGCCGGCTGTCCCGAGGGCATCCTGCCCTCGGGAAGCGCAACGCCCCAGTTGGCCTTAGCCGCGAAGACGTGTCGCGAGATCACTGAGTGCAGCTTCGAGGCCGTCGATTTTCGTCGGGCCGCCTTGAGCCATGTCCTTACTTCCACCTCCGCGCCCGCCAAGGCGCGCAAGTGTTTCCTTCATGAGAGCTCCCATGTCGAATGGCTGTCCCGCAGCTTGCGCAAAAACTAATGCGGGCTGATCAGA
>DASYOD010000069.1:0-10065 GCA_036008085.1 Terriglobales bacterium | reverse complement strand
TCCGGCGGGTGTTGCGGATTTCGATGCTGACGAGGAGTGGCGATCGCTTCACGATTTCGTGAAACGCGCCACCGAAAAAGCGGAAAGCGCGGAAGTCACCGATGAACTGCGACAGCAGGCACTGCAGAAAGAACATGCTTCGAAGAATTTGAAAGGCGCTGCACTGGAGAATCAGGTTCGCAAGAACCGGGTGCGCTGGCTGCGGAACTATTTAACCGAGGCAGGGAAAAAACGCGCGAACGAATTAGGTTGGGCAAATACGTACACGCTGACGAAGAGTCTGGCGGAGTCTCTGATCATCAAATACGGAGCGGGATTGCCGATTGCGATTGTGCGGCCTGCAATTGTCGAGACCTCCCTTGAAAAGCCTTTTCTCGGCTGGAATGAAGGCATCAATACTTCCGCTTCGCTCTCCTATTTGCTGGGCACATATTTTCGGCAGTTGCCTTCGAACGAACGCAAGCGGCTCGACGTGATCCCAGTGGACTCGGTGTGCCGCGGCATGACCTTGATTGCGGCTGCGATCGTCGAACGGAGGAATGAGCAGATTTATCAATTGGCAACTTCAGTTACAAATCCGTGCGATATGCGGCGCTCGATCGAGCTGACTTCTCTCGCCCATCGCAAGCATTATCGTGCCTTGGAAGGCCTGGAGAGCTGGCTACGTCTGCGTTTTGACGCAATTCCAGTTTCGAAGCAGCGCTATGAGCGCATGTCAGCGCCGGCGCAGAAAGCGATCATTCAGTCGATCCAGCGCATTGTTGCGCCGCTGCCGCTGCGCAAAACCCCGCTGGCTCGGGCGGAGCGCAATCTGGAAAAAGTCGAAAAACTCATCGAGCTATTCGAGCCGTTCATTCTTTTGAATGAGCATGACTTCGTGGCGGAAAATGTCGAGAAGCTGGCCTTCGCGCTTGTGCCGGAAGAGCGCGCGGCTTTCGATTACGACACGCGCGGCATTGACTGGTGGGAGTACTGGATCAATATTCACATTCCAGCATTGCGACGCTGGACTTATCCGCTCATTGAGGGACGCCCTCTCGAGGCGCGTCCGTCACGAAGGTTTCAACTGGCGGACAGTGAGAGCAACGGAGAGACCGTCAAAACGGGCACAAACGGGGCAACGTGGCGATATTCCTGACCGGTTCTACCGGATACATAGGCGGACATGTCGCCGCTAATCTGCTGCAAGACCACGGCGCCGCGCTGAATGTGCTGGTGCGCGCGCGAGATCCGCATGAAGCCGAAGTACGCCTGTGGCAAGCCTTGCAATTGCACATGAGCTTTCCACGTTTTTATGAGAATTTGCAAACGCGCATCAGAGTATTTCGCGGCGACATTACTCATTCAAATTTCGGCTTGTCTCGCGATGATTACGATCGATTGATTCACACCAGCGATTCAGTGATTCATTGCGCGGCATCGCTGAATCGAAAGTCCGAGAAGAGCTGCCTGAACGTCAATCTGCGCGGAACCCTGGAGGTGCTGCAACTCGCAATGCGTGCGCATCACTATCACGGGCTGCGCCGGTTTAGCCAGGTGAGCACGGTCGCCGTGGCGGGAAAGCGCAAGAATGAAGTCGTTACCGAAGACAATTCGATTGACTGGGAGCGATCGGACTACGATCCTTATGCGCGCACTAAAAAGTTCTGCGAACACATGATTCGCGAGCTTCTGCCTGAAGTGCCGATTACGATTTTCCGGCCCAGCATCGTACTTGGAGATAGCCGCCGCGCCGAAACCACTCAATTCGATATGGTGAAGGCCTTCGTTTTTCTGGCCGGATTACGCGTGCTTCCGTTTCGCGCCAATGACAAGATCGACATTGTGAACGTTGATTTCGTGGCCGATGCCGTCGCCACGCTCCATCAGAAAGACAATCCACAGTTCGATATCTATCATTTGTCGTCGGGCAGGGCTTCGCAGACTTTCCGTGAATTAACGGTTGCGCTGGCAGCGGCGCAACAAAAACGCGCTCCGGTATTTGTGCCAATGCTCGAGCGGCCTTTTTCCGGCACCGTGAATACTTTGGCGAATCGCAATGGCGCAGTCGCACACGGAGCGTCGCTGATGAAAGTGTTTATGCCATATCTCGTGTGGAATACGGTGTTTGATAATACCCGAGCCACCTCAGAGCTGGGCCGCAAGCCGGTGCCGTTCTCGCAGTACAGTTATCCATTGTTGAAGTTCAGTCGCGAAACCAATTTTTCATACCCTTATCTAGATTGGCCGGCAAAGGTCGGAGGGTCCGCGGCATGATGGACTTTCTGCTCGAAGCCTGGGTTAGCGCCTCCATTGAAAAGTCGAAAGCGTCATGGATGCTAGGCAAAGGGCGACCCTGGCAGCCGGGCGAAAAGTTGAAGCTGCTGTTCGCTGGGTACAACGGTACCCGCAACATGGGCTCGGATGTGCGCGTGGAGGAGATGCTGCGGCAGCTTCGTCACATCCTTGGTTCGGAGCGGGTCGCGTTCAGCGTGATGACACAGGTTCCGAAATTCTCGCGCGGATATTTCGAAAACACAACGCAGGTACATCTTCCCGATATTTTTCCTCCTTTCTTGTCGGACGAGGTGCCCAAGCATCACGGCGTGGTCGCCTGCGAAGGTTCGATGTTCAAAAGCAAGTTCGCCAACGCGCTGACCACAATGATGATTGGGTCGTTAGGCATTGCCGCGGCGCAGAACAAACTTTCGGTTGGCTATGGCGCCGAGGCCGGGCACATGGATCCATTGGTCGCCAAAATGTGTGCTCGCTATTGCCGGAATTCGCTGGTGATTACGCGTAACGAAGAATCGCGCACCATTTTGCGCGAGCTTGGCGTGCCCAATGAACTCGGCACCGATACGGCTTGGACCTTCGAGCCGCATCCCGCGGAATACGGCAGGAAGGCGCTGCGCGAAGTCGGATGGGATGGAAGCACGCCGGTACTGGTCGTGTGTCCGATCAATCCTTTCGAATGGCCGGTGAAGGCCTCGGTAGCCAAGTTCGCCTTGCACGGAGCGACGGGAGCGTACAAAGACAGCCACTACCGGTCGGTTTATTTTCATAACTCGGGACCGGCTGCTGATCGCGCATACGAACTTTATCTAACCGCGATTGCGAACGCAGTCGACGCATTCCGCAAGCAGCAGAAGGTATTTGTAATCCTGGCAGCGACGGAGCGTTTGGACGCGCGTCCGGCTACTCGCATTTCAGAAAAGCTTGGCGGCGTGCCGGTGCTCAGTTCGGAAGATTACAACATGTATGAATTAGTAAGCGTGCTGCGCGCCTGCCATATGATGGCTTCGTCGCGCTATCACGGCATTGTGACGTCTATGCCAGGACTTGTGCCGTCGGCGGGCATCACCATGGATGAGCGCATTCGCAATCTAATGCGGGATCGGGGGCACGAGGATTTGCTGATGAACGTTGATGATGCCGATCTGGAGTCTAAACTCTTTGCGGCGTTGATCAAGCTCAGTCAGGAAGGTGAGAAAATCGCCGATGGCATCGGGCGAACCGTGGTCCGAAATCTGAAAGTGATGGCGCGGATGGGTGTGTATTTTGAAGAGGAAGTGCAGAAACGCTATCCCGAATTTCCGACGCGCAAGGGTGAGTGGGGTTGGGAAGATTATCTGCCGCCCATGAGCGCCGGGCTACATAGCTTGGCTGAAGCGTACAGCTGAGCTGTTCGTCCCTAAATAATTTCATGAGTTTTCTCAATGAAATTTTTGCGAAGCTTGAGGCAGTGGGCGTGACCACTGTTCTCCAAGAGCTTCGCTCTCAGCAAGCAGCGTTTGGGCAGAGCGGCAGGGATTTGCTCGCGATGGTCGTCCAAGCGAGAGCTTTTCTGCGCGCTCGGGGCTTGAAACGCGGCAACAGGTGTGTTTTGCTCGCGCCGAACAGTATTCGCTGGGTGGCAATGGATTTGGCGGTCATGTCGGAGGGGTTGATTGCCGTGCCGCTCTACGCGCGGCAGGCCCCCACGGAATTAGTGTTCATGATGAAAGATTGTTCTCCGGCATTGATTTGTTGTGGGGATGCGACTCTGCGCGATGCGATATTGCAGAACTGGCCACAGGCGCCGGTTCCCATACTGCTCGACGACGTGTTCGACGACGCTTCGCAGCAAGTAGTGCACACGACCAATCTTCAGGCCCAGGAACTAGCTGATACCGATCCCGTTACGATTATTTATACTTCCGGCACTTCGGGCGAAGCGAAAGGGGTTGTGCTTACGGCCGGCAATGTTGGGCACATGTTAGGCTGCACGTCCGGGCGTCTGGACGCCTTGATGGAGAACAAAGCGGGTCAAGATCGCGTCTTCCATTATTTGCCGTTTTGCTTTGCAGGCTCCTGGATCATGTTGCTGACGTGCCTTCTGCGCGGTAGTTCGCTGACGCTTAATACTGACTTGACTAAAATTGCTGGCGAGATGCGTGGGGTTGCGCCCGATTATTTTCTCAACGTCCCTGCACTTCTTGAGCGCATGCGCAAAGCGGTCGACGAGCAGCTTTGGAAGACTGGCGGAATGGTTCTGAATATTTACAGTCGCGCCAAAGCCGCGTGGATGCGCAAGCAGGAGGGACGTGCAGGGTCCGCGGATGCCATGTGGCTGAAGTTGGCGAACGTCATAGTGTTTCCGACCATCCGGAAGAAAATGATTGGCTCCAACCTCAAAGCCCTCATCTGCGGGTCGGCGCCACTCAGCGTGGAGACGCAACTTTATTTCATGATGCTTGGGATTCCGGTGCTGCAGGTTTACGGACTCACCGAGACGACAGCCATTTGCACTATGGACGAGCCGGCTCATGTCGAACCAGGGCGCGTGGGGCGGGCGATCAGCGGGATTGAGATGAAGCTGGGCGAAAACGATGAGATCGTGGTGCGCGGTCCGAACGTTTTTCCGGGATATTGGAACCGTCCACAGGAGACTGCGCAAGCTTTACGCAACGGATGGTTTCACACCGGCGATCAGGGCGAGGCGAACTCGGCAGGGAACTGGCGTATTGTCGGACGCATCAAGAATCTTGTTATTCTGGGATCGGGTCACAACATTGCTCCTGAACCAATTGAGGATGAGGTGCTGCAGAATTTGCCGGCAGCGCAGCAGGTAGTGCTGGTGGGCAACGGGCGCGGATATCTTTCAGCGGTCGTGACCGGGGCAGTGACGCGCGAGCACGTGCAGGCCACCTTAGATATGGTGAATCCGCGCCTGCCGCATTACAAGCAAATACGCGCGTTTCTTATTTATTCGGAGCCGTTCTCGATCGAAAATGGTTTTCTGACTGCAAATGGAAAGCTCAAGCGAGACTTAATTGCGGCGCGGTTGAAGAATGAGATTGAAGAGATGTATCTGGTGACGCAGGCTTCTTAGTCAAGGCCTATCAAAGGCGTCAGCCACAAAGGACACTAAGGTTCACAAAGGAATACGGCCGGTCGCCTTGGTAGATTAAATGAAATCTTTTCGCGGTCAGGCGCTTTCGTGGACACTGAATAACGGTGTCGTGGAGTTGGCATTGCATCGCGAGCCCTGCAATGAGATTGGCTCGCTGACGCTCGACGAATTGGAACAATTTGCCGCCAACCTCGATAGCTTCAGCGACAGGGCTCATGCGCTCATTATCTATAGCGAGATGAAGCCCGGATTTTGCGCTGGGGCTGATCTGCGTGAACTGTTTTCCCGCTCGCAGGAACTTGAGCCCAGCGAAGCTGTTGACGGCGTGCGTGCCTACCTGGAGCGTATTCACCGAGTGATGAATACCATTGATGCTTCTCCCTTGACTACAATCGCGGCTACGCACGGCGTCACTTTTGGAGGTGGCTTCGAGTTGGCTCTGGTTTGCGATCTCATCATCGCCGACAGAATGACGAGGTTCTGTTTTCCTGAGCTGCGGCTGGGATTGATTCCCGGCTTCGGCGGGATTCCGCGATTGAAACGCGATCTGGGCAATGCAGTCGTTCGTGATCTGCTTCTGACGGGACGAAGTTTTAATACGGCCAAACTTCAGCAGGTTGGCTTGGTGAGTCAGGTGGTGGGCGAAGGTGAATCGCTGCGAGTGGCACGGTCGACGGCAGCGCAATTGGGAAAGTTCGATCGGCGCACTGCGGTTGCGGCGAAGAAATTTATCAAACCCATTCCCTACGAAGAATTGGGGCGGGAAATCGATATTTTCTGTGAACTGTTTGTCCAGCCGGCAGTCGAGGCCGCCTTGAAAAAGTTTGCAGAGAGCGAGGATGCGCAGCCGTATTTACCTTAGGCATCTGCGTCACACCAAAATTGCAGAGATCCTTCGCTTCGCTCAAGGTGACACTCAAAGTGATTGAATTATGACCGCATCTGACCAAACACTCGAGCAGATATTGAACCTCGCGGCCGCTCACTTCAAAGTGCCGCGCGAAAAGCTTACGCCTGACGATGACTTTTTCAAGACACTTGGGATTGACAGCTTGCAGGCGCTCGATCTGCTCACCCGGTTGGAACACCATTTTCGCATCGAATTGCCGGATTACGAATTGCAAGGAGTATCGGATTTCCGCACGCTGGCTGACCGCATTCAAGCACGTTTGTAGCGACAACATTTACAATTGCGGGTTGCCGCGTCAAGCGTGATCGCACTTTCCTGATGCTCAATCTCGACCAATACAGCTGCCTCGGTGCTGCGCTGCGGGATGCGTTGGACCGTTGGCCGAATGAAATTTGCCTGATCGAGGCAGACCGGGATCGAGAGAAGACTCGTTTTACCTACTCCGATTTCAAGGAAGTCGCTTTGCCCCTGGCGCGTGCTCTAGAGGACGCCGGGTTCAAAGCCGGGGATCGCGCAGCGATCATCATGACCAATCAGTCGAAGTGGCTGATTTCCGCTTATGCGGTTTTCTATCGCGGCGGTGTGCTGGTGCCGCTCGACTATAAACTCACCGCAGCCGAGCATCTGCAATTGCTGCGGCACAGCCACGCAGAGTTTCTGATCATTGAGTACCATCTTTGGCGCGCGATTACACAATCACCGGAGTTCAAAAATCACAAACTGGAGAAAGTGCTGGTCACGGAGGCCCCTCTGCGCGCCGATCTCGCGGGGGCGTACCGATGGGAGGAATTCCGCCGCAAAGGCGATCCCGGGTTTGTGATGCGAGAGCGTGAAGATACAGCATGCATCGTTTATTCGTCGGGAACAGGTGGACGTCCCAAGGGATGCGTTCTCACGCATGAGAATTATCTGGAACAATGCAAAGCGCTGACTGCGTGGTATCCGTTCTGGCCGGGCGTGCGCTATCTCAGTATTCTGCCGACGAATCACGCCATTGATTTTATGGTTGGCTTTATCGGGCCATTCGTGTGCGGCGCCTGCGTAGTTCATCTGCGTACACTGCGGCCAGAGTTCGTGCGCGATGCTTTTGTGCGCTATAAGATCACGTATGTCTCGCTGGTTCCCATGATTCTCAAGAACCTGGAACGCGGGCTGCGCGCGAAGTTTGAGGAACTGTCCGTGGGCAAGCGTTTCTTGCTCGATCGAATGATCGCACTGAATAAATCTTTTACACGCCGGCGGCCAAACGTTGGTTTGAGTCGAAAACTTCTGGGGCAGGTTCATCAAGGCTTCGGCGGAGAACTGCGGGCAATGTTTACCGGGGGTGCGTTCATGGAGCCTTCGACGCTGCAGTTTTTTTATGATCTCGGTATTCCGGTTGCCAACGGGTATGGTTTAACCGAAGCTGGCACTTCGCTCACGCTAAACGATCTGAACCCGTTTCGAGCAGATACGGTGGGCAAACCGCTACCCGGAGTTGAGTTGCGCGTTCTCAGTCCTGACGCGGACGGCATCGGTGAAGTTGCGGTGCGAGGCAAGACTGTGATGTCGCACTATCTGGATGATCCGGAATTGACTGCGCAGACTATCGTCGACGGATGGCTTATAACCGGCGATCTTGGCCGCTTTGACGGCAATGGGCACTTGCAGCTTTTTGGCCGCAAGAAAAACATGATCGTTACCGAAGGCGGCAAGAATGTTTATCCCGAAGACATCGAAATTGCCTTCGAGGGATTGCCACTAAAGGAATATTGTATTTTCGCCGCGAACTATCTTTGGCCAGCGAAGGCGCTCGGCCGGGAGATGCTGGTCCTCGTTGTACGCCTGGAACAAAACCAGGAATTTTCTGACGCGCTGAAAGATGAGATTGTGACGCGCAACCGTCGTCTGCCCGACTTCAAGCGGATTGGCGGATACTTAATATTCAGCAATGACTTTCCCCGAACTGCGTCTATGAAGATCAAGCGTAGCGCTTTGGCCGAAGAGGTGCGCAAAAAACTCGACCGCGCGGCGGTGGTTGAATTGTGAACGACGCGGATGCTTTCCTTGCCGTAGTGAATCCGGCGGCGGCCGGTGGACGCTGCCGGAAGCTCGTTCCAGATGCGCTCGATCGTTTGCGGGCGGGAGGAATAAAGTTGGAAGTGGTCGAAACCACCGGCCCCGGACAGGCAACCCACATGGCTCGTGACGGCTATGCACGCGGCTTTCGCAAGTTTATCGCCGTAGGCGGGGATGGTACGTCGTATGAAATCGTCAACGGACTTTTTCCACGCCGTGAATCTGATGATGTGGTTACGCTCGCATTTCTTCCGTTGGGAACCGGGAACTCGTTTTTGCGTGAATTCTCAGATCGCGGTGTGGAGCACGCAATTGAAGCCTTGCTCGCACGGCGGTCTCAACCTTGCGATGTCCTGCGATTGCGCCATGGGGAAGGAGTTTTGCACTACATCAATCTGCTGGCCATGGGATTCGCTGCGGACGTAGCTGCCTTGCGTGCGCGACGCTTCAGCGGGTGGGGAGAGCTTGGTTATCAATCGTCGATATTCATTTCGCTGGCTCGCCTTCGCCGCAGGCCTTTTCCTTTGCGTATCGAAGGCGACGAAATCGACCGCCGTCCATGCCTGTTCCTGACTTTCAGCAATAGCAAGTTCACCGGCGGAACCATGATGATCGCGCCCAAAGCCGACGTGAATGATGGACTGATCGAATATGTGCGCTGGGGACCCATCGGGCGGCTGGGGCTGATTCGCAACTTGGCAACGCTCTACGATGGCACGCATATTCAGCATCCCATGGCCGAGCGCCGCGCGGCGAAACGAATTGATTTCTACCTGAATGCCCCGGTGGACGTGATGGTTGACGGCGAGGTGCTGACCTTACAATGCCAAACCTTGGATGTGCTGCCATCGGCTCTGCGGGTCGTGGTATAAGAAATTTATCCATATGTCACAAGAGCGCAGAAAAAAGCAACAGAAACGGCAGGGACAAAGCCAAGCGCAGTCAAATCCGGAGCGGCTGCGTTATGCGATGGTTGCGTTAGTGATCGTTATAGTTTTTGCGGCCGCATACTATTTCCTTTGGAGCAGGCACAATAAGAAACTGGACGCTTTCGCGCAGTGCCTTACCGCCAAGCAAGCCAAAATGTATGGTGCGTTTTGGTGCCCGCATTGCGAGGATCAGAAAGAGAAATTCGGATCGTCTTTTCAGTACGCGCCATATATTGAATGCGGAATCAAAGGTTCTCAGGGCATTCAGGCGGTGTGCACGCAAGCCGGTATCAAACGGTTTCCTACGTGGGTATTCGCTGATGGCACGCGGGTTGAGGGCGAGCACGAACTGCAATTCCTGGGCGATCAAACCGGATGCAGCCTGCCATGACGGCAAGTGAACGACGCGTTTTTCAGTTGATTGCAGTTCTGGCGCTGGCTGGAATCATCGTGTCTTCCGTCTCTCTGCAACATCACTACAGCACTACGCAGACGAACTACTGTGATTTTGGCACCAGCTTTAATTGCGACATCGTCAACCGCAGCGTTTACTCGACCGTTTTCGGAGTGCCGGACGCGCTTTTAGGGATTCTCGGGTACGGTTTTCTGTTCGTCGTCGCAACTTTTTACCGGACGAAAGCAGAAGCTCGGCTGGTGCTTTTGGCTGCTTCCACAGCGGGGCTTGGCTTTGCTCTTTATCTCACTTACATCGAGAAGTTCGTGCTGGCGACGTGGTGCATTTTGTGCCTGTCGTCGCTGTCGTTGATTTTTCTGATTACGGTGCTCTCCTCTTT